>JAICRZ010000005.1 GCA_025937135.1 Thermoleophilaceae bacterium | reverse complement strand
GCCGATCAGCGTGAACTCGGGAAGGTCGAGGGTGACCACGCGCGCGCCGGCCCCCTGGCCGACCGTGATCGGCAGCTTGCGGTCCTCCATCGCGGGATAGAAGGTCTCCTCGAGCGCGCGCGGGAGGCGGTGGATCTCGTCGACGAAGAAGACGCTGCGCGGCTCGAGCGCCGTGAGGAACGACGCAACGTCGCCCTTGCGCTCGAGCGCCGGCCCGGCCGTCTGCACGAACGGGACCTCGAGCTCGTGCGCGACGATCTGCGCCAGCGACGTCTTGCCGAGCCCGGGCGGGCCCGCGAGCAGGAGGTGGTCGAGCGCCTCGCCCCTACCCCGCGCCGCGGCGATGAACACACCGAGCTGCTCCTTCACCGCGCGCTGCCCGACGAAGGCGTCGAGCATCTGCGGGCGGAGCGAGCGGTCGAGCTCCTCGTCGTTGCCGATGACCGGCGCGGCGGCCATCCGCTCGACGCCGGGCGTGCGGATGCTCATCGCGCCGCCCTCAGCGCCTCGGCGATCAGCTCCTCGGGCGTCTGGCCCTCGGCGCCGTCGAGCAGCACGTCGATCTCGCGCGCGTCGTATCCCAGGCCGAGCAGTCCCTGGCGCGCGAGCGCAACCGGGTCGTCGGTCTTCGTGATCACGATCTCGTCGGCCGTTCCGGCGCCCGCGACCTTCTCGCGCAGCTCCACGATGATGCGCTCGGCGGTCCGCTTGCCGATGCCCGGTACCGCCTGGAAGCGCGCGCTGTCGCCGCCGGCGATCGCGTTCATGAGCTCGCGCGTGGTGCCGCTCGAGAGGACGGCAAGCGCGACCTTCGGGCCCACGCTCTGCACCGCGTTCAGCATGTGGAAGAGCTCGCGCTCGTCCTCGCTCGCGAAGCCGAAGAGGTACATGCCGTCGTCGCGCATGACGAGGTGCGAGTGCAGCGTGACCTGCTCGCCCACGCGAGGGACGCTCCTCAGGGTGATCGCCGACACGGCCAGCCGGTAGCCGACGCCCGCCGCCTCCACGACCACGTGGTCGGGCCGGCGCACGAGCACCTCGCCCCTCACGCTGGCGATCATCAGACGGCCGCGCGCATCGGCGCGCCGTTGGCGTGGCAGATGGCGACCGCGAGCGCGTCGGCGGCGTGGTCGGGTTCCGGGACCTCGTCGAGTGCCAGCAGCGCCTGGACCATGCGCTGGACCTGGGCCTTCTCCGCTCGGCCCGAGCCGCACACCGCCTGCTTGACGACCTGGGGCGTGTACGAGTACGCGGGCACGCCGCAGATCCCGGCCGACAGCATCACCGCGCCGCGCGCCTGGCCGACGCTGAACGCGCTGCGGGCGTTGTTGCCGAAGAAGAGGTCCTCGATCGCGACGGCCTGCGGCGCGTGCTCGCGGATCAGGTCACACACGCGCGCGTGGATGCGCACGAGGCGCTTCTCCAGCGGCTCGTGGGACTCGGTGGCGATCACGCCGCCGTCGAGCGCCGCCAGGCGCTGGCCGGTCGCGAGCACGACGCCATAGCCGGTGTTGGCGGTGCCGGGGTCGATGCCGAGGACGATCACGGTCATGGCCGTGATTCTGCGTGGGGGGCCGGACGCCTTCCGGACGCCGCTAGGGCTTCGTGACCATCAGAAAGACCGCAACGACCACTAGCAGGCCCGCGAGTGCGCCCATCATGCCCTGGGCGCGGGCGCGGCGCTGGTACTCCTCCGAGAGGTCGCCGCCCGCCAGGAGCTCGCGCGTGACCATCGCGCCGAGGCGCCGGTCGCTGGGGATGAAGTAGGCGCCGTTCATCCCGCCGAGCACGACGGCGATCACCAGCGTGGCCGCGATCCAGAAGTCGCCAAGGCTCCAGTCGCCCTTCCCCACCTGGTAGAAGCCGGTGACGACGATCACGAGCAGCGCCGGTCCCGCGAAGTAGCGGTTGATCGCGATCTGGAGCTCGTGCACGTACGGCAGGTGCTGCTTGCCGACCCTCATCGCCACCGGGAACATCACGGACTCCGCGAACGTCGCGCCGAACCCGATCACGACCGCGGCCACGTGGATGAAGACCGAGACGTTGTAGGCGGTCACCGCGGCGAGCACCGCGCGAGTTCTACACGACTAGGCGGCGGCTACGCGCTCGAGCACGTCGGCGTCCACGTCGAAGTTCGCGTGGACCGCGTTCACGTCGTCCTGCTCCTCGAGCTGCTCGATCAGGCGCATCAGCTTGGCCACGTCGGCCTCCTCGACGCGGACCTGGGTGGTGGGCCGCATGGCCAGCTCGGCTGAGTCGATGGCGATCCCGGCCTGCTCGAGCGCCTCGCGCACCGCGGTGAGGTCGCCGGGCTCGCTGACGATCTCCCAGACGCCCTCGTCGCTCGAGATGTCCTCCGCGCCCGCCTCGATCGCCGGCATCAGGTCGTCCTCGCTGAACCGCTCGGCGTCCACGACGACCGTCCCCTTCTTCTCGAACTGCCAGGCGACAGACCCGGGCTCGCCGAGGTTGCCGCCGCTCTTGGAGAAGATGTGGCGCACCTCGGAGCCGGTGCGGTTGCGGTTGTCGGTCAGCGCCTCGACGAGGATCGCGACGCCGGCGGGCCCGTAGCCCTCGTAGACGACCGTCTCGATGGCGTCGGCGTCGGTTCCCGCACCGGTTCCCTTGGCGATCGCGCGCTCGATGTTGTCCTTGGGCATCGACGCGTCGCGGGCCTTCTGGACGGCAAGGGCGAGCGCGGCGTTGCTGTCGGGGTCACCGCCGCCCTCGCGCGCGGCCACCTGGATCGCGCGTGCGAGCTTTGTGAAGTGCGCGCCGCGACGCTGGTCGACGACCGCCTTCTTGTGCTTGATCGATGCCCACTTGGAATGGCCGGACATGCCGGAGCATTCTACGAGCGGGTCAATGCAGCGTGGGTTCCGGCGCGGGCGCGTAGTTCCACGCGAACCACCAGAGGTCGCGGCGCTCGTCGGGCCGCAGTCCCTTGCTCATGAGGACGATGCGCTCGATCTCGTCGAGCGTCGCGCCAAGCTCGATGCGCTCGATGAGGGTCGCTCGGACCTGGTCGTACATCCCTGCCCCTGTTCGTCGCCCGTCGTACGTCCCCTCTGCGGGCGGACTTACCCAAATCGGGTGGGGCTTACTCGATCAGACGAGGAACTGGCCGTCTTCTTGCAACTTCTGCCCGTCGACCGTGATCGAACCGCCCTGGCGCAGGTCGCAGATCATGTCCCAGTGGACCGCTGAGTCGTTGACCCCACCGGTCTCGGGGTAGCTCGCCCCCAGCGCGAGGTGGAAGGTGCCGCCGATCTTCTCGTCGAGCAGGATCTCCTTCGTCCCCGTCTTGATGCCGTAGTTGGTGCCGATCCCGAGCTCGCCGAGCCGGCGCGAGCCGTCGTCGGTGTCGAGCGTCTGGATCAGGAGGTCCTCGCCGCGATCCGCGCTGGCGTCGACGACCTTGCCGTCCTCGAAGCGCAGCGTCACGCCGCCGACCTCGCGACCGCCGTAGGAGGTGGGGAACGAGAACGCGACCGTCCCGCTCGCGGAGTCCTCGACCGGCCCCGTGAAGAACTCGCCGTCGGGCATGTTGTGGTCGCCGTAGCAGGGGATCCACTCGCGGGCGCTCACGTTGAGCGTGATGTCGGTACCCGGCGACTGGAAGCGGATCTCCTCCTTGCCGTCCATCCAGGCGGCCAGGCGCTTGACGGTGTCCGACTGGCGCTCCCACGCGGTCACGGGATCCTCGTCATAGACCAGGCAGGCGCGGTACAGGAAGTCCTCGAAGTGCGCGAGCGACATGCCCGCGTCGGCGGCGTACGAGTGCGTCGGGAACATCGTGAGCGCCCAGCGGTGCTCGCCCCTCGCGGTCCTGTCCATCGACGCGTTGAGCAGCGGCTTGCGTGCCTTCTGCGCGCGCGACTGCCGGGCCGGGTCGACCTGCGAGAGGGCGTGCGTGTTCGCGTCGGCCATGATCGCGAAGGCCACGTCGGCCTTCTCGTAGGGCCAGCGCATCGGCTCGGCCACGTACTCGAGCTGCTCGTCGTTCGCCAGCTCGAAGAAGGCGGGCTGCGCCTCGACCGGGCTGAGCGCGAAGAACGCATGACCGCCGGCGCGCAGGATCTCCTCGTAGATCGCCTGGACGAGCGGCTCGGCGTTGGTGGTCGCGCGAATCGCACAGGTCTCCCCCGGCTGCACCTTCGTCGAGTAGCGCACGAGTATCTGCGCGAGCGCGTCGATCCGGCTGTCCCTCATGCGACCTCCCTGGCCTCGGCGGCCGCGCGCACCCGCTCCACGAGCCACGCGTGCACGCGCGGGTCGCCGGTGAGCTCTGGATGGAACGCGACGGCCATGATGTTTCCCTGTCGTACGGCGACCGGATGCCCGTCGACCTCCGCGAGCACCTCGACGCCGTCTCCGGTCTCGTCTACCCAGGGTGCGCGGATGAACACGGCGCGAAGCGCGCCGCCGAAGCCCTCGAGTTCGAGATCGGACTCGAAGCTGTTCACCTGCCTCCCGAATGCGTTTCGCTCCGCCTTCACGTCGAGCACGCCGAGGTGGTCGCGGTCGAGCATGATCAGCCCGGCGCAGGTGGCGAGCACCGGCGTGCCGTTCGCGGCGAGATCACGCAGCGGCTCGGTCAGGCCCTCGCGCTCGATGCCGAGCGTCATCGTCGTGGACTCGCCGCCGGGCATGACGAGCCCGTCGAGGTCCTCCAGATCCTTCGGCGTCCTGACGAGCCGGCAGTCCGCGCCGAGCTCCGACAGCACGCGGCAGTGCGCCTCGAAGTCGCCCTGGAGGGCGAGGACGCCGACTACCACCCGCGGTGCTGGATCAGGCCGTTCTCGCCGAGAGCGGCGATCTCCACACCGGCCATCGCGGCGCCGAGGCCGCGGCTGGCGCCGGCGATGCGCTCGGGATCCTGGAAGTGCGTGGTGGCCTCGACGATCGCGGCTGCGGTGCGCTCGGGATCCTCGGACTTGAAGATGCCCGAGCCGACGAAGTTGCCCTCGGCGCCGAGCTGCATCATCAGCGCGGCGTCCGCCGGCGTGGCGATACCGCCCGCGCAGAAGAGGACCACCGGCAGCTTACCCTTCTCGGCGACGTCGCGGACGAGGTCGAGCGGCGCCTGGAGGTTCTTCGCGGCGGTGGCCAGTTCGGTCGCGTCGAGCGAACGGAGCCTGCGGATCTCGCCGGTGATCAGGCGAATGTGCCGGACCGCCTCGACGACGTTGCCGGTGCCGGCCTCGCCCTTCGAGCGGATCATCGCGGCGCCCTCCGCGATGCGGCGCAGCGCCTCGCCGAGGTTGGTCGCGCCGCAGACGAACGGCACCTTGAAGTCCCACTTGTCGATGTGGTTGGCCTCGTCCGCGGGCGTGAGCACCTCGGACTCGTCGATGTAGTCGACCTCGAGCGACTCGAGGACCCGCGCCTCCATGAAGTGGCCGATGCGCGCCTTCGCCATGACCGGGATGGTCACGGCTTCCTGAATCCCCTCGATCATCGACGGGTCGGACATGCGCGCGACGCCGCCGTCCTTGCGGATGTCGGCGGGCACGCGCTCGAGTGCCATGACGGCGGCGGCGCCGGCTGACTCGGCGATCCGCGCCTGCTCGGGCGTGACCACGTCCATGATCACGCCGCCCTTGAGCATCTCGGCGAGGCCGGCCTTGACGCGGAATGTCGCGGTATCGCGCATGTGCAGGTGATATTAGCCGCGGGCGAGCGCGCCGCCGGGTGGTCCAAACGCAGCTTGTGCTCCCCCGCGCACGCCTTCCTTTTCCGAACCAATCCGGAACCGATTGATTTCACAGGGGGAGAGATCCGACCCTTTGGGCCTTCAGAGGTCGGCTGCGGCAGCGCGAGCGTCCGGCCGTCCGGTTTTGAAATTGATCGGCTGCGAGCCGGTTCGGGAAAGGAGAGGCATGCACAAGGAGGATCGGTTCGAGACGCGTGTCGGTGAGCCAGGAACTGCGCGGATGACCTTCAGGGGGCCGCTTCTGCCGTCGCGCCGCAGGGCAGGCGAGGTTCCGGTGTCGCTCGCGGCCTACCACGGCTTTGCCGTCATCGCGGCCGCGCACGACATCGAGGGGCGGTACGAGCGCGCCCTCTATCCGGCTGGTGTCTCGCTGCGGGACTTCGCGGTGATGGCCGAGATCGCGCAGCGGCCCGGGATCGGCCAGGCCGGCCTCGCCGACCACGTCGGGCTGGGCCGCTCACGCCTGAGCGACCATCTGTCGGTACTGGAAACGGAAGGACTGATCGAGCGACTGCTCAGCGAGCGCGATCTTCGGCGCCGGCGAATCTGGCTCAGCAGCGAGGGCCGTCACGTGCTGGCCGATGCCCGCGAGCGGATCGCGCACTGCGACCACAACTGGATGATGCGCCTGAAGCTCGCCGAGCGCGTCTACCTGCGCGCGCTGCTCGAACGACTCGGACCTGACGGTCGCTCCATCCGCATCGGCTACGCCGCGGCTACTTGAGCCGGAACGCCTTGATCCGGTCCGCGTACTGCGACTCGTCCAGCGCGTACACCCCGTACGCCAGCGCCTGGATCAGGCCCAGCAGCGCGGTGTGCGAGCGCACGTAGGCCGGCGAGTTCGACGAGTAGTACAGCCGCTGGTCGCCCAGCTTCGCGACCTCGGACAAGGTGGCGTCGCAGATCGCGATCGTGTCCGCGCGGCGGTGGCGCGCGAGCTTCATCGCGCGGACCACGAGCGGATGCGGGCGGCCGGCGGAGAAGCCGATCACGAGCGTGCGCTCGTCGATCCGGCCGAGCCGCGAAAGGCCCTCCTGCGAGGGCGATGCGACCACCTCGGCGCGGAGGTCCAGAAGCATCAGCAGGTGACGCAGGTACGACGCGAAGAACGCCATCTGGTCGGTCCCGCAGATCAGGATCCGCTCGGCACGCGAGACGCGCTCGACGGCGGCGGCCACCTCGTCGCGGTCGATCTTCTTGGCGGTCTCCACGACGTTCACGTGGTCCGCGGCGAGCGCAGCCTCGAACTCGGTCTGGTCGATCGGGAAGAGCGGCTGTGCCTGGACCTGATCCGTCTCGCCGCCGGCGTGCTGGCGGCGGTACTCCTCGCGCGCGGACGCCTGAAGCTCGGGAAAGCCCTCGAAGCCGAGGGCCTGCGCGAAGCGGACGACCGTCGAGCTCGATGTATTGGCGCGGCGAGCAAGCTCCTCGGCGGTGTGGAAGGCGGCCTCGTCGAGGTGGTCGACGATGTACTGGCCCACGTCCTTCTGCGAGCGCGAGAACTCCTCGAAGCGCTGGCGAATCTCGGCGGAGAGGCTGCGGGCCTGGGTGGTCGTCCGTGGCACGGCCCTGTGTTTCGATCAGCGCGCGTGAGTTCCTTCTAAGGCACAATGCTGGGACCCCTACGAGCCTCACATGGACGGCGCACAATTCGACGACGAGGCGCTCGATGCCTCGACCCACCTTCTCGCCGTCAGCGGCGAGCTCGACCTGATGAGCGTCGGGGACCTCCGTCGCCGTCTCGAGGCCGCTTTCGCGGAAGGGCACCCGCACCTCGTGGTCGACCTCTCAGGCGTCACGCACATGGACTCCACCGGCCTCGCCGAGCTGATCTCGGCTCACCAGCGAGCGATGGAGCTCGAGGGCCGGCTCATCCTCGTCGTCAGCTCGAGGGCGATCCGCCGCACTCTCGAGATCCGCGGCGTCGTGAACCTCTTCACCGTCGTCGAGTCGCGCGACGGCGCGCGCGAATTGCTCGCGGCGGGTTAGGCCTCGGCCCGCGTCTGCGCCAACGCCTCGTCGACCGACGCGGTGATCGCGAGGACGCCGGCCGCGTTCACGATCCGCAGCACGCGGCGCAGCGGCGCGTTCTCCGGCACCACCAGCCGCAACTGCTGTTGACGCCGCCGCAGTCGCTCGGCCAGCTCGAAGATGAGGCTCACGCCCGAGCTGTCCAGATATGAGGTACCGGACAGGTCGAGCACGAGCCCGAGCGCGCGGTTGGGGACGGCGGTGGCGAGCTCGCCGCCGACGGTGTCGGCGCTCGCGAGGTCGATCTCGCCGGTCACCCGCGCGATGACCACGTCGCTGTCCTCACCCTGCACGTCGATCGACACCTGCGGCTCGACGCTCACGCGACCAGCGCTCCGATCACTCGCTTGGACATACGGACCTCTGTACCCATCTCGCCCGTGGTCACCTTGAAGTCGTCCATCAGCTCCTGCATCAGCAGGGTGCCGCGGCCGCGGTTGTGCCCGCGCGGCGGCCGCCAGCTCCCCGAGTCCCGCACGACCACGCCGACGTCGCCGTGGTCCCCCGCGCGCACCTCGACCTCGAACGTGGCATCGCCGGGCCCGTACGCGTGCTCGATCGCGTTGGCCGCGGCCTCGGTGGTCGCGACGAGCACGTCGTAGGTCTCGTCCTCCTCGGCGCCGAGCGCGCCCAGCCATTGGCGCAGCGCCTGGCGCAGGGACACGAGCACGGTCGGGTCCGCCGGGAAGCGCAGCACAAGGGGGCCGATGCCGCTCGCCTCGGTTCGCAGGACGAGCAGCGCCACGTCGTCCTGCTCGGCGCCGCCCGGGATCAGGGTGCGCACGAGGCGGTCGAGCAGACCGTCGAGCTCCTCGTCGGCGGCTCCGTCGAGCGTGGCGGCCAGGCGTTCGAGGCCCTCCTCGATCCACATGTCGCGCCGCTCCACGATCCCGTCCGTGTACAGCAGGACCGTCGCGCCCGGCTCGATGTTCGTGCGTGCCTCCACGAAGACCGCGTCCGGGACCGCGCCGAGCGGCGGGCCGCGCCCCTCCTCGAGCAGGGAGACGGCACCGTCGGCGGCCACCACGACAGGCGGCGGATGACCGGCGGTGGCGTAGACGAGTGCGGACGTCTCCGGGTCGTACAAGCCGAACAGCAGCGTCGCCATCTCACGCCCCTCCATGCTGCGCGCGACCCCGTTCAGCCGCTCCAGGACCGTGCGCGGCTCGAACCGCTCCAGCGCGTAGGCGCGCAAGGCGTTGCGGAGCTGCCCCATCACCGACGCGGCACGGACGCCGCGGCTGACAACGTCGCCCATCGCGATCGCCACGCGCCCGTCGCGCAGGGGAAGCACGTCGTACCAGTCACCCCCGACGGCGGCGCCCTGGCCGGGGATGTAGCGCGAGGCGATCTCGGCGCCCTGGATCGAGGGCAGGCGGTCGGGCAGGAGGGTGCGCTGGAGGGTGGCGGCCACAACGTGCTCGCGCTCGTACAGCCGGGCGTGGTCGAGCGCTACGGCGAGGCGGTCGCCGGCCAGCTCGAGCAGCGCGCGGTCGTCCCCGGTGAAGTGCCGTCGCGCCAGCGTGCCGACGAAGAGCACGCCGAGCAGCCGGTCCTCCACGATCAGTGGCACGCCCATCAGCGACTGTATGCCGTGCTCGCGCAGCAGCGGGCTGACGACCTCGAAGTCACCGAGGTCGTCGAGGATGAGCGGCTCGCGCGTGGCCGCGATCGTGCCGGCGAAGCCACGTCCGATCGGCACCTCGACGTCGCGTTCGACCTGCTCCTCGAGGCCCTTGGCCGCGCGCGAGACCAGCATCTGGGTGGATTCGTCGGTCACGAACAACGCAGCGGTATCTGCTTCCAGCACTTCGCGCACGCGCGAGAGCATGCGCTCGAGGACCTCGTCCTCCAGCGTTATGTGGTGGAGCGCGACCTCGCTGATCGACTCGATCCGGCGGGTGCGCTCCGACGCCTCCTCGGCGACCCGCCGTGCGCCGCGCTCGGCCTCGAACAGGCGCGCGTTCTCGATCGCGAGCGCGATCCGGTCCGCGGCGCGTTCGAGGAGATCGATGTCGGGGCGACCGAAGCGCCGCGGATCGACGCTGCCGACGCCGAGCACGCCGGTGACCTTGCCGCCCACGATCATCGGCACGCCGAGCATCGAGGCCACGGGGCCTTCGCCCGCCTCCGTGAGCGCGCGGCCCGTTGCGGCGATCTGGCCGGCGAAGCCCTCGCCGATCGTCACGGGGCGGGTCGCGGTGCCCGGCGCCAGGCCGAGCGTGGCGCGCGCGACGAGCGTCTGGTTGTCCTCGTCCACCAGCTGGACGACGACCGTGTCGGTGTCGAGCAGTTCGCGGATGCGCACCAGCAGCGCCTCCAGCAGGTCGTCGAACTCGAGGTGCGCGAGGGCCGCCTCGGTGATCGACTCCAGACGCCGGAGCTGCTCGGCGGCGTCGCGCTCCGCCTCGTAGAGCCGCGAGTGGTCGATCGCGAGCGCGATGCGGTCCGCCGCGAGCTGAAGGAGCTCCGAGTCGTCCGCGGTGAACTCGCGCTCGACCAGACTGCCCACGTGCAGGACTCCCGTGACCCGCCCCTCGACGAGCAGCGGCACCCCGAGCAGCGACTGGAGACCCTTCTCGATCAGGATCGGGTTGAAGATGTCGGCGGTCGCGACGTCGGGGATGATCACCGGCCGCGCCCCCTGCGCAACGCGGCCCGCGAAGCCGCGTCCGACCGGCACGCGGATCTCCTGCTCGACCTCCTCCTCGAGTCCCTTGGCGGCGCGCGCGACGAGCTCGCCGCGTTCCTCGTCGAGCAGCAGCACCGCGGCGGTGTCGGCGTTCAGCACCGTGGTCACCCGGACGAGGAGCTGCGCTACCAGGTCGTCGAACGTCAGGTGGGCGAGCGCGGCCTCGCTGATCGTCTGGAGATGCCGCAGCCGGGTGTATGAGGCGTCGTTCGGTGAGCCTGATTCCACCGGCTTAGGGTAATGGCGAGTCGCCGTTTCGGTAGTAGCGTCCACCCGCCAGCCGGTAGCGGTGCGAGCGGTACTGAAGCGGGCCGTTGAAAAGCCGGTCCATGTACGAGTAGGTGCGGTCGTAAGCCCACGCGAGCAGGAGCACCTTCAGATGGACCGAGGCGACCAGTTCGAGGAACTCGTCCGGTGGCCGCCCCTCGGGCTCGACTCCGCCGAGCATGTGCGAGAGCTGGATGAACTGGTCGATCTTGTCGGCACGGGCGCGCTGGTCGAGTCCCTCCCAGCTCGGCGCGAGCTCGCGCCGATAGAAGCTCGCGCCGTCGACGCCGTGCTCCCTCAGCCAGCGGACGTCGGCGGTGGCCGCGCCGCCGAAGACGTCGATGCAGAGGCCGCGGAGGTGAAACTCCCCCGACGCGGTGCGGAACACCTCGCTCGTCTCGTCCAGGACTCCATGGACGAACTCGTAGGTCTCCTCGTCGACGAGCCGGCGACTCCATCGCCTCTCGTCCCCTCGTGACTTGAACAGGCGCATCGGCGTTTACAGGGGATTCACCCGAAACGGGGAAGCTCCTGCGTGAGAGTCAGGACAGGCGCGAAAAGATCGCCGTCGCGCGCCACACGCTCCAGCACCTCGTGCTGTTCGAAGCTGAGATCGCCCGCCTCGACCTCGTCCCAGGTAACCGGCGTCGACACCGTCGGCCGCTCCTTCGCGCGCAGCGAGTACACGTTGACGGTCGTCTTGTGCTCGTCGTTCTGGCTCCAGTCGACGAGCACCTTGCCGGGACGCAGCTCCTTGGCCATCCGCGAGACCACGAGCTCGGGGTGCTGCTTCTCCAGCAGCTCGGCGACCGCCTTCGCGAACGGCTTCGTGTCGTCGTAGGTCACGTCCTCGGTGTTGAGCGGCACGTAGATCTGGAGTCCCTTCGAGCCGGAGGTCTTCGGGAACGACTGGAGCCCGAGCGGCTCGAAGATCTCGCGCAGCCACAGCCCCACCTTGCGGCACTCGGCCATGGCGGCGGGCGCGCCCGGGTCGAGATCGAAGACCATCATCGTCGGCCGCTCGATCGGGTCCGCGTGCGACAGCGACGTGTGCAGCTCGATGTCCGCCAGGTTCGCCGCCCAGATCAGCGTCGGGCGGTCGTTGCAGACGCAGTAGTTGACCTTGTCGATCTTCGCCGTCCGGACCCACTCCGGCCGGTGCGACGGGCACTGCTTCTCGTAGAAGTACTCGCCCTCCACCCCGTTCGGATAGCGCTTGAGCGTGAGCGGGCGGCCGTGCAGGTGTGGGATCAGCACCTCGGCGATCTGCGCGTAGTAGCGGATCATGTCGCCCTTCGTGAAGGCCGCCTTGGGCCAGAGCACCTTGTCCCAGTTCGAGAGCTTGAGCGTCCGGCCGTCGACGTCGGCCTCCAGCGCCTTCTTCGGCAGCTCGCGGACCGGGAACGGGTAGTCGCTCTGGATCAGCCGCTTGAAGACCGGGTGGCGGATCAGCCCGTCGTCGGTGAAGTCGCTGAACTCGACCTCGGCGCGCATCTCCGGCTGGACGAACTTCGATCCCTTCGGCGGCCGGGGGTCGCCCTTGAACGGCGAGGCCTTGCGCGGCTTCAGGTCGCGCAGCGCCTCGATGTGCGCGTCGGTCAGGCCACTCCCGGCGCGGCCGGCGTAGCGCAGTTCGCCGGCGTCACTGCGCCCGAGCAGCACCGCCCCGACCTCGCGCTCGCCCGGCAGCCAGCCGCCGACGACGAACTCCGCCGTCTGCTTGTTCTTGACCTTGATCCAGCAGCGCGACCGCTGGCCGGGCTCGTAGGGGCTGTCGAGGCGCTTGGCAACGACCCCCTCGAGTCGCTGCTGCTCGGTCGCCTCGAGCAGCGGGCGCCCCTCCCCCGTGTAGCTCGGCGGCGTGCGCCAGTACTCGCCGTTCAGGTCGAGCTCCTCGAGCCGCTCACGCCTGACCGAGTAGGGCTCGTCCATGAGCGAATGGCCGTCGAGCCAGAGCAGGTCGAACGCGACGAACGTCGCCGGGATCGACTTGCCCAGCCGCTTGGCCTGGCTCTCGCTCACGTGCATCCGCCGTTGGAGGCGCGTGAAGCTCGGCCTGCCGTCCCCGTCGAACGCGACGATCTCGCCGTCGAGCACCGCCTCGTGTTCGTGCAGCGCGCGGTTGAGTCGCGTCAGCTCCGGCCACTGCGCCGTCATGTCCTGGAGGTTGCGATTCTCGACCCGCATGCGGCCCGGCCGCGAGTAGACGATCGCGCGCATCCCGTCCCACTTGACCTCGAAGCCCCAGCTCTCCTCGTCGCCGGGCAGCGACCCGCCGCGGGCCAGCATCGGCACGACCCGCTCGGGGAACGCCTCGCGCTCCTCCGCGGGCGGGTCCATCCGGTGGATCATCCAGTCCTTCTCGTCGGGCCCGGTGCGAAACAGGGCGTAGCGGCCCTGCACGCGGTCGCCGTGGAATACGGCGATCACCTCGTTGTCGCGGACCTTCTCCGGCTCGTACGTGCCGTGGTCCCAGATCGTCATCGTGCCGGCGCCGTAGTTGCCCTTCGGGATCTCGCCGTGGAAGTCGAGGTACTCGAGCGGGTGGTCCTCGGTGTGGACCGCCTTCCGGTTCTCCTTGGGGTCGTGCGGGATCCCGTTCGGGACGGCCCAGGAGAGCAGGACGCCGTCGTGTTCGAGGCGGAGATCCCAGTGGAGGCGCGTGGCGGAGTGCTCCTGGATGACGAATCTCGGACGGCGGACGGCGGACCGCGGACGGCGGGGCTCGGGCTCCGGCGTGTCGGAGAACTTCCGCTTCTTCTCGTATTCCTGGAGCTTCTTCGCCATCCTCGCCATTGTGACCGGGCGCTTCGCTCCATCCCCCACCGGGGACCTTCATCTCGGCAATCTCCGGACCGCATTGCTGGCTTGGCTGTTCGCGCGGAAGGGCGGCGGGCGGTTTCTCGTGCGGATGGAGGATCTCGACGCAGGGCGCGTCCGCGAGCGCTTCTACGAGCGGCAACTCGCCGATCTCGCGGCGATCGGGATCGACTGGGACGGCCCCGTCGTGCGGCAGTCGGAGCGCAGCGAGCTGTACGAGGAGGCGCTGGCGAAGCTCGACACCTATCCGTGCTGGTGCACGCGCGCGGAGATCCGCGAGGCGGCGTCCGCGCCGCACGGGGACCTGCCCGAGGGGGCATACCCCGGCACCTGCCGCGACCGGACGTCGGCGCCGCCGGACCGCCCGCCCGCGCTGCGGCTGCGCGTGCAGGATGCGCCCGCCGTCGACGACTTCGTGCTCCGCCGCAACGACGGGGCGTTCGCCTACAACCTCGCCGTCGTGGTGGACGATGCCGAGCAGGGGATCGACCAGGTCGTGCGCGGCCGCGACCTCGCCGACTCGACGCCGCGCCAGCGTCTGCTGACGCGGCTGCTCGGGCTGCCCGAGCCGGAGTACCACCACGTCCCGCTCGTCCTCGGGCCCGACGGCGCGCGCCTGGCCAAGCGCCACGGCGCGGTCACGCTCGATGAGCGGCGCGAGTCGCCCGCCGAGGTGCTCACGCTGCTCGCCGGCACACTCGGCCTGACGGGCGCGACCCCGGCAGAGCTGCTCGAGCAGTTCGACCCGCTTACGCTGCCAACCGCCGACTACCGACTGCCAGCTCTCCCAGTGTCCGGTCGCGCATCTTCATCAGGCCGAGCCGAAGCCGGCTCTTGACGGTGCCGACGGGCACGCCGGACCGGGCGGCGATCTCGTCGGCGGTCAGCCCGCCCCAGTAGGCCATCACGATCGCCTGGCGCTGGACCGCGGGGATCCGCGCGAGTGCGCGAAGCACGATGACGCGGTCGCGGCGCAGCTCGACCGCGACCGCCGGCCGGTCATCGGCGCGCCCCTCGTCGCGCAGCGCGAGCACCTTCATCCGGTCGCGCGCGCGCCCGGCGACCTTCGCCTCCCGCCAGATGTCGAGCGCGCGGCTGCGCGCCATCAGGCGCAGGTAGTTCGGCAGCGTGCCGCGCGCCGCGTCGAAGTCCTCGGGCCGCCGCCAGACGCGCATGAACACCTCCTGCACCACGTCCTGCGCCTGGGCGGGATCGCCGAGCACCGCGTACGCCGCCGTGTAGACCGACCCCGAGTGCTCGTCGTAAAGCCGCTCGAAAGCGGCGCTTTCCATCCCCATGGGACTAGGTCTAACGCGCCCGCATAATGGTTCTGTCGCGCCAAAGTCAAGGTTTGCTCAAGCCGCCCGCCGCGGTTACGCTCGCGAAATGGAGCAGGCGATCGCCGGCCGGCAGTTGCTCGAGGCAACGATCGCGTCGCTGGACGTCGGTGTGGTCGTGGAGGACGCGGACCGGCGCGTGCTCGTGTCGAACCCGGCGGCCGACCGGATCCTCGGCGACGGTGCGGTGCCCATCCACGAGGACGGCTGGCCGCTGGCCGAGGACGAGCTGCCCGCCGCGCTGGCGCTGCGACGCGGCCGCGACTGCGCCGGCATCACGTTCGGGCTCAAGGCGATCGACGGCTCGGTCACGTGGGTCCTGGCGAACGCGCACCCGCTGTTCGACGACGAGGCGGGCGCGCCCTGGGGCGTCGCGACGTCCTACGTCGACGTCACGGACGCGCGCGGGGCGCGCGACGACGAGCGTCGGGGTGCGGAGCGGTTCCGCTCGCTGATCGAGCACTCGTCAGACGTGATCACGATTCTCGACGAGCAGGGGCGCCAGACCTACGAGAGCCCGTCGGTCGAGCGGGCGCTCGGCTATGCCCCGGATGAGTTCGACGGTGCGAGCCGCCTCTCGCAGATCCACCCCGAGGACGCGAGTGCGGTGCTCGCCGCCGTCACGGGCCTGATCGGCCGGCCGGGCGCGTCGACGTCGGCCGAATACCGCATCCGCGCGCGCGACGGGAGCTGGCGGATCGTCGAGTCGGTCGCCACCAACCGGCTGCACGATCCGGCGGTGCTGGGCGTGGTGGTCAACACGCGCGACGTGACCGAGCGCCGCCGCGAGCAGGCTGCGCTGCGCGCGACGACCTCGCGCCTCACCAACCTGGTGCAGAACATGAAGTCCGGCGTGCTCGTGACCGACGAGGAACGCCGGATCGTGCTCGTGAACTCCGAGCTCTGTGCGATCTTCGGCATCGCCGCTGCGCCCGACCTGCTGGCGGGAAGCGACTCGGTGCCGATGGTCGAGCACCTGAAGCAACGGCTCGCGGATCCGGCCACGTTCCTCGGCAGGATCGACGAACTGATGGCCGCGCGCCGGCCGGTCACCGGCGAGGAGGTGGAGTTCGCCGACGGGCGCACCGTCGAGCGCGACTACATCCCGATCGCCGAGAACGGGACCGGGCGCGGCAACCTCTGGCTCTACCGCGACATCTCGGAACGCAAGAAGGCCGAGCGTGAGGTCAGCCGCGCGCGCGACGAGGCGATCCGCGCGTCGCGTCTCAAGTCGGACTTCCTGGCGACGATGTCGCACGAGATCAGGACGCCGATGAACGGCGTGATCGGGACGGTGGAGCTGCTGCTCGACACCGCGCTCTCGAGCGACCAGCGCGAGCTCGCGGCAGTGGTTCGCGACTCGGCGAACGGGCTGCTTGCGCTGATCGACGACGCGCTCGATCTGTCGAAGATCGAGGCCGAGAAGCTCGAGCCGAAGGAGGTCGACTTCGAGCTGGCCGCGGTGGTCGAGGGCGTTGCCGACGTGTTTCTGTCGTCGGCGCGGCGCAAGGGCCTGTGGCTGACGAGCTTCGTGGACCCGCGCGCGGGCGCGCGCCTGCGCGGCGACGCCCAGTGGCTGCGCCAGGTCCTGTTGAACCTGCTCGGCAACGCGGTCAAGTTCACGGACCACGGCGAGGTGCACGTCCGCGCCGAGCTCGCAGACGAGGACGCGCAGAGTGCGACGGTCCGCTTCGCCGTGCGCGACGACGGCCCCGGAATCCCACCGTCGGCGCGCGAGCGACTGTTCGAGCCCTTCGCGCAGCTCGACAGCGGTCACGGCGGCACCGGGCTGGGGCTGGCGATCTGCCAGCGGCTGGTCGCGCTGATGGGCGGCGACATCGAGGTCGAGAGCACGCCGGGCGCGGGCGCGACATTCGCGTTCACGCTGCGATTCCCGCGTGCAGCTGCCGCCGCGAGCGAGCCGCCGCCGACGAGGCATAGGCCGTCGAGCCCGGCCGCCGGCACGCGTGTGCTCGTGGCCGAGGACAACGAGGTGAACCGCGCCCTGATCGTCCGGCAGCTGGCCAAACTCGGCATTACGGCCGACGCCGTGACCAACGGGCGCGCCGCGATCGACGCGGCCGGCGCCCACGGCTACGACGTCGTGCTGATGGACTGCCAGATGCCGGGCATCGACGGGCTCGAGGCGGCCCGCACGATCCGCTCGCGCGAGCGGGGCGGGCGGCGCACGGCGATCGTCGCGGTCACCGCGGGCGTCGCGGCCGGCGAGGTCGACCGCTGCCTCGCCGCCGGCATGGACGCATGCCTGAACAAGCCGTTCTCGAGCGCCCAGCTCGCCGACGCGCTCGCGCGCGTGCTCCCGCCGCAGCCGGCGGCGCCGCCGCCGCTGGACCTCGACGCGATCGAGCGGCTCCGCGCGGACGTGGGTGACGACGACGCGCTGCGCCGGATCACCTCGCTGTTCGCCGACGGCCTCGAGGAGGCGCGCTCGGAGCTCGCGTACGCGCTCCAGGCGGGCGATGCCGACGCGGTCAGGCGCGTGGCCCACCGGCTGCGCTCCTCGAGCGCGACCTTCGGGGCGAAGCGGCTCGCCGAGCTGAGCCGCCGGCTCGAGACGAACGCGTCCGCCGACGCGCACGCACTGATCGGCGCCGTCGAGCGGGAGTCGCGCAGCGTCGGCGAGGCGATCGGGCGGCTAGACCTCTAGCCGGTAGCCGACCCCGCGCACGGTGCGGATGTAGCGCGGCGCGCGCGCGTCGTCGCCGAGCTTCTGACGCAGCTTCGAGACGTGGACGTCGACCACGTGGTCGTCGCCGAACCAGTTCGGCCCCCAGACGCGCTCGAGCAGCTGGCCGCGGCTGAGCGCGGTGCGCGGCCGCTCCGACAGCGCGTCCAGCAGGTCGAACTCGATTCGCGTGAGCTCAACCACCGCACCGGCGACCTTCGCCTCGCGCGCCGCGGGGTCCACCTCGAGCGCGCCGATCCGGCGCGTGGCGGCGGCGCCGGCCACCGCGCGCGGCCGCCTGAGCATCGCGCGCACGCGCGCGACGAGCTCGCGGGCCGAGAACGGCTTCGTCACGTAGTCGTCGGCGCCCACCGACAGGCCGATCAGCTTGTCGATCTCCTCCTCGCGGCCGGTGAGCATCACCACGTAGGCGTCGGTGAAGGTCCGCAGCCGGCGGCACACCTCCACGCCGTCCATCCCCGGCAGGCCGAGGTCGAGCAGCACGACCTCGGGCGCGAACGAGCGCGCCGCGGCGAGCGCCGCGGGCCCGTCCGCGGCCAGCTCCACGACGAAGCCCTCGCTGCGCAGGACCGACGCGACGAGCTCGCGGAACTCGGCCGCGTCGTCGACCACCAGGGCGCGGGCGCCGGTTCCGTCTCCCATGTCCCCGTGCAGCGTCATGGCCGGCCTCAGCCGCGATTCAACCCGATTCGGCTCAAGACCGCCGACATTCATCCGATCAAAAAGACCGAGGAGGGCCCGGAAGGCCCCCTTCGAGCACGTCATGGCAGACACCCTCCGACAGCACAAGCGCGTTCTCCTGTGCCTCCTCGCGATCCTTGCGACCGCGGCGGTCGTGCCTGCCGCCGCGCTGGGCGCGAAGAAGAAGCACCACAGCAAGAAGATGAGCAACCGCGCCGTCGCCGAGCTGGTGCGCCGTGCCTACCACATCGCCGCGCGCGCCGATCGCACCTCGCGCGACCTGATCCAGAGCTGGAAGATCGCCGACGGCCAGGTGCAGACCGCCGACCTGGCCGACAGGTCGGTGACCACCGCCAAGCTCGCCGACGGTGCCATCACCGCGAGCCAGCTGGCCGCGGGTGCCGTGACCGCCGCCAACCTGCTCGACGGCTCGGTGGGCAGCGGCACCCTCGCCGACGGCGCCGTGACCGGCGCGAAGATCCTCGACGGCACGATCCAGTCCGGCGACCTCGCCGGCGGCGCCGTGACGACCGCGAAGATCCTCGACGGCACGATCAGCTCGGCCGACCTCGGTACCGATTCCGTCACCGCCGCGAAGATCGTGGACGGCGCCGTGGACAACGCGGACCTCCACGGCGACGCGGTCGACGGCAGCAAGATCCTCGACGGCTCCGTCGACACGAACGACCTGAACGGCGACGCCGTCACCGGCTCGAAGATCCTCGACGGGACGGTGGACACTGCCGACCTGGCCCTGAGCGCCGTGACGGCGGCCAAGATCCTCGACGGCACGATCGACACGGCCGACCTCGCGACCGGCGCGATTCATGCCGTGAACCTCGGCGCCGACTCCGTGGCGACGGGCAACATCATCGACGGCGAGGTGCGCAACGCCGACCTCGCCCCCGACGCGGTCACCTCGGCCAAGATCCTCGACGGGACGATCGGCCTGCTCGACATGGGCCCGAACTCGGTCGACGCCAGCATCCTCGCCGACAACTCGGTCGACTCGAACGCGATCGTCAACGGCACGATCGGCAACGCCGACCTGGGCAACCAGATCATCCAGACCGGCAACATCGCCGACTTCGCGGTGACCGGCACGCAGATCGCGGGCGGCTCGATCAGCCAGGCCAAGCTCGCGGGCGGCTCGGTCGGCACCTCCGAGCTCCAGGACAACGCCGTGCGCAGCAACAACATCGCGTCCGGCGGCGTCGACTACGTGGACCTCGCCACCGACGCGGTCCGCAACGCGGTGATCCAGGACAACGCCGTGACCGGCAACAAGGTCCAGGACGGCTCGCTGACCTCGGCGGACATCGGCGCCGGCAGCGGCTTCGTGGACGTGACCTTCAGCGACATCGCGCCGGGCACATGCAGCATGCAGACGCCGACCGTGGCGGGCGCATCGTCGAACGACCACGTCCTGCTCAACCTGGCGACCACCCCGGTGGACGACCACCTGGACTACGACGCGCTCACGACCGCCGGCCCCGGCCAGCTGCGAATCCGCCTCTGCAACCGGGACGCCACGAACCCGGTCGTGGGCACGACGCTCCGCTTCTACTACGTCGTGATCCGCTAAAGGACTTCGGCGGCTTGCCGATACGAGGGGTAGCTCGGCGGCTCGCCCTAAGCCCTTTGCCGTCGGCCTGGACGAAACAATGATCCGCTCCATCGACAACTCGGACGCGTCGCAGGCGTCGCAGAAGGCTCCCGCCTCGCAGGTCAAGCCGGCGAGCGCCGCCGGCAAGAGCTTCAAGTCGGTCCTCGACGGGCATGCGCAGAAGCTCGACGTGCCCGACGGCGAGACCTGGGCGCCGGTCGCGGCCGGCGACAACACCGCCAAGATCACCGGCGGCCCGCGTGCCGGCCAGTACATCAACCTCTCCCACGGCGCCCGCCGCGGCCAGACCTTCACCATCGAGCAGCGCGACGGCCAGACCGTGCACGTCTACAAGACGAACGGCCAGGAGGTCGTGATCGGCTCGCAG
The DNA here is from genome assembly GCA_025937135.1 of Thermoleophilaceae bacterium. Lineage (GTDB taxonomy): Bacteria > Actinomycetota > Thermoleophilia > Solirubrobacterales > Thermoleophilaceae > JAICJV01. Next base: position 23,387 of record JAICRZ010000005.1, on the reverse strand, counting down.
AAGGACGAGGCCGACGGCGCGCGCAAGATCCACGGCAAGCGCTACGAGAACGGCGTGAAGATCCCGAAGGGCGAGCAGTGGGCGCCGGTCGCGGGTCACGACAACTACGCCGACATCCTCAACGGCAAGCGCAACGGCTACTACGTGAACATCTCCGGCGGCGTGCGCGACGGCATGGCCTTCCAGATCGTCAAGCGCGGCGACAAGACCTTCCACGTCTACGGCACCGGCAAGCACAAGCAGGAGATCGAGGTGGGCGCCCACAAGAAGGCCGACGGCGGCGCGGCGACGCCCACCACGGCCACGACTCCGGCCACCGGCACGACGCCGCCCACCGGCACGACCGGCTCCACCAGCCAGTCCGGGCCCACCGGGGCCTAGTTCCGCCGCCGAGCCTCGCTAGGCTCGGCCCATGGCCACGACCGACGTAGACCAGGCGCTCGCCGACCCCGAGCTCGAGCGCACCGAATGGAATCTCGACCCGCTCGTGGACGGGCGCGGCGAGGACGGTGTCGACGACCAGCTCGCGCAGGCGACGGAGCTCGCGGGGCGCTTCGCAGAGCGTTACCCCGGGAAGGTCGGCGAGCTGGACGCGGCGGGCCTGGCTGAGGCGATGCGCGAGCTCGAGGCGATCTACGAGCTCGTCAGCCGCGCCGGCTCCTACGCGCACCTGCGCTTCGCCACCGACACCTCCGAACCGTCGATCGGCGCGTTGCTCCAGCGCGCGCAGGAGCGCGGGACCGCGATCGAGACGCGCCTGCTCTTCTTCGAGCTCGAGTGGGCCGCGGTGCCGGACGAGCGTGCCGAGGCGATCCTCGCCGACCCCGCGCTCGACTTCTGCCGCCATCACCTCGAGACCATCCGGCGCTACCGCCCGCACATGCTGAGCGAGGCCGAGGAGCTCGTGATGACCGAGAAGTCGGTCACGGGGCGCAGCGCATGGACGCGGCTCTTCGCCGAGGTGGCGTCGGCCATCCGCGTCGGGCTCCCCGAGGGCGAGGTCTCGCTCGAGATCGCGCTCAGCAAACTCCAGTCGCCCGACCGCGACGTCCGCCGCGGCTCCGCCGAGGCCATCACCGAGGCGCTCGAGCCCACCCTGCGCACGCGCGCGTTCATCTTCAACACGCTGCTCAACGACAAGGCGGTCGACGACCGGCTGCGCAACTTCCCCGACTGGATCTCGAGCCGCAACCTCTCCAACGAGGCCAGCGACGAGTCGGTCCAGGCGCTGATCAGTGCGGTGACCGCGCGTTACGACATCCCGCAGCGCTGGTACCGGTTGAAGGCGCAGCTGCTGGGGGTCGACCGGATCGCCGACTACGACCGGATGGCCGCGGTCACCGGCGAGGAGCCGGTGATCCCGTGGGGCGAGGCGCGCGACCTCGTGACCGACTGCTATCAGGAGTTCTCGCCCGAGCTCGGCGCGATCGTGCGCCGGTCGTTCGAGGACCGCTGGATCGACGCGCCGCTGCGGCCGGCCAAGCGCGGCGGCGCCTTCTGCGCCTCGACCGTGCCGGACCTGCACCCGTACGTGATGCTCAACTACACCGCCACCCGCGGCGACGTGCTCACGCTCGCGCACGAGCTCGGCCACGGCGTGCACGCCGTGCTGGGCGCGCGCCAGGGGATCTTCCACATGTCGACGCCGCTCACGCTGGCGGAGACGGCGTCGACGTTCGGCGAGGAGATCGTCTTCGACCGCCTGCTCGAGCGCGCCGACAACGCCGAGTCGCGGCTGGCGCTGCTCGCGCGCAGCATCGAGGGCTCGATCGCCACCGTCTTCCGCCAGACGGCGATGAACCGCTTCGAGGATCGCGTGCACAACGCGCGGCGCTCCGAGGGCGAGCTGTCGGTCGACCGGATCAGCGAGCTCTGGATCGAGACTCAGAGCGCGATGCTCGGCGACAGCGTGGAGCTCACCGACGGCTACGCCCGCTGGTGGTCGTACGTCCCCCACTTCCTGAACACGCCCGGGTACGTCTACGCGTACGCGTACGGGCAGCTCTTCGCGCTGTCGGTGTACCGGCTCTACACCGAGCGCGGCGAGGAGTTCGTGCCACGCTACGTCGAGCTGCTCGCGGCCGGCGGCTCGCGCTCGCCGGAGGAGCTCGGCGAGATCGTCGGCGTCGACCTCGCCGACCCGGGCTTCTGGGACGCCGGTCTGGCGCTCGTCGAGGAGACGCTCGAGAAGACCGAGCGGGCCGCGCGCGACGCCAACCGCGTCGGTTAGCGCACGCGGCGCTTCGGCAGCCGCGGTAGCCGCGGCAGCGGCGGGGTGTGCACGGGCAGCGCCTGCTGGACCTGGGCGACCGTCGTGTCGACCGTGCTCTGGACCTGCTGCACCTGGGCCTGGACCTGCGGCACCACGACCTGCGTGGTGGCGGCGATCGGGCCGCGGCCGGAGTTGCCCTGGTCGTCCTCCGGCGGCGGTGGCGTTGCGGCGGGTGCCTGGGGCTGATGCTCGGCGTGTGGTGTACGAGCCGGCGGGCCGTGCGCATGGTGGGCCTCGGGCCTCGGCTCGGTCGCCTGAGTGGCGGGTGCCGCGAGCGTCGGTGTCCGTTCGTCCGGGCGAGTCCGCGCGTGCCGGTGAGCAGCAGGCGCGGGCGCTCGCGCATGTGAATGACGCGCGGCCGGGACGCTCCGGTGCTGTCGCGGCGCGGCGGGCAGCCGCGCGGCACTGCTCGAGGTGGCCGCGTGCGGCGCTCGATGCGGAACGTCGCCGGCGGTGGCATGCGGCAGTGCCTGGGTCGCCCCCGCTCCCGCCGCCACGGCGAGCGCGAGCGCGGCGAGTGACTTGACCGCGAGCACCGACCCGGCGCCCGCCGAGCCGAAGCCGCCGAGCAGCTCGGCCGCCGCGCCCGCCGGGAGGCCGGGGATGAGCCCCGAGAGCGCGGAGCGCCGCGACGCCGTGAGCTCGTGGAAGTCGCGGCAGCCGGAACAGGCGCGCAGATGCGCGCGCACCGCCCGCGCGCGCGTGGAACGACGGTCGCCCTCGGACAGGCGGCTGCGGATTCCCTCGCAGTCGAGGTCGCGGCCACTCGCCAGCTCGAACAGCGTCCGCCGCGCCTCGTAGACCGACTGCTTGGCCGCGGCCGGCGAGGTCTCGAGGGCGTCGGCGATCTGCGCGTAGTCGAGCCCCGCGAGCTCACGCATGACGAGCGCGCCACGCTGGCGCTCGGGCAGCTCGCGCAGATCCAGGAGAAGCTGTCGCAGCCGCGCGCGTGCCTCCACTCCCGCCTCGACGCCCCAGTCGAGTGCGGCGTGCAGCTCGGCGCGGTCGTCGGCGCGCGGCGGGCGGTGGCGCAGGAGGTCGATCGCCTCGTTGTGAGCGACGCGGTAGAGCCACGGCCGCAGCGCGATCGCGCGGGTCTCCCCCTCGAGCGCGCGCAGCGCTCGGAGCATCGTGCCCTGGAGCGCGTCGGCGGCATCCTCGCGGTCGTGCAGCAGCGAGAGGCAGTAGCGGTAGAGCTCCTGGTGGTAGCGCGCGAAGACGACACCGAACGCGGCGCGATCGCCGCCCGCCACGAGCCGGGCCAGGCGCTCGTCGCTCATCATCCTCAGCGCGGCGCCGGGGAAGCCGGGGCGCAGCATCGGTATCACCGGCGCGGCGGCCGCAGCTTCAGTCGTCTGTGACTCGACCAGTGGCGTCATTGCCTTCCCTCTCCCGCGATCGGTGTACCCCTTAGAGGCGAAACAAAGCCTCTTTGTAGGGGGTCAGCCCTGCGCGGACTGGTGCTCGGCAGCGTCCACGGCCTCGAGGACGGCGGCGACGGCGCGCGGGTCGAACTGCGTGCCCGAGCCCTGCACCAACTCGAGGGTGGCCTGGTCGGGGTCGAGCGCCGGCCGGTAGGGACGGTCCGACATCATCGCGCCGTAGGCGTCACAGGCGGCGATCACACGGCTCGCCAGCGGGATCTCCTCGCCGCGCAGCCCGTCCGGATAGCCGCAACCGTCGTAGCGCTCGTGATGGTGGCGCACGAAGCGCGCGATCGGCTCGCAACCCGGCAGGTGGCGCAACAGCTCCGCCCCCCACTCCACGTGGCACGCCATGACGCGGCGTTCGTCGTCGTCCAGCGGGCCGGGCTTCATGAGCAGCTCGTCGGGCACGGCGACCTTGCCGATGTCGTGGAAGCGCGCGGCCAGCTCGAGGGCCTCGAGCTCCTCGTCGGCGATGCCGACCAGTCGGCCGACGCGCGGCACGAGCTCGGCCACGTCCCTGGCGTGCTCCGACGTAGCGGGGTCGCTCAGGTCCATCATCCGTGCGAGCACCGTCAGCGCACTGCGCGCCCGGAGCCAACGTCCTTGTCCGCCCAAAGCCCTCTCCCTCGCTTGTCTGGCGCGTGTAACGCCGAAGGGAGCGCTTGCGTAACGAACTACTTACCAGAAGCTGGCGCGTTTCCGCTCGTCGATGGCCGCCGGAACAGGTCCACGCGGGCGGGCTCGGGTGTCTCGTAGAGCGGCACGGGCAGGCGGGCGCGGCCGAGACAGCGGGGGCAGTGCTCCATCACGAGGTCGGTCGCCTGGATCCGTATCGAGAGGGCGCAGCGAGGGCAGTTCAGGTAGGGCATCGCTCGGATTGTGTGGCGTCGGGAACCTTTCGGGGTCCGAGCCACACCCTGATGTGAGCGAGCCGTCCTGCCCTGATGAGGGGCGCTCCCTGCCGATGGTTACCCAGCGGGTGCGCTCCGGTGAAGGTAGCAGCGGTTGAGGTCGCTCATCGGATAAGGGTGAGCAGCCGCGAAACCCGCGTCGGCGTCGGGCGCGCCGGCTCGATGACCGCGAGCGCGACCGCCTTGCGGCGGCGCCTCAGCGTGGCCCGCGAGGCCGGGGGGACGCGCAGGTACACGTCGCGAACGCGGCCGGCCGGCACCTCGAAACGGATGCGCGCCCGGCCCGCCGCCGTGGTGACGCGACTCGCCTGGCCGTTGCGCGGCCGCAGGTGAATCGTCCCCGCGCAGATCCCGTTGCGCTCGCCGATGCAGCGCACGCGCAGATTCGCGCGGCCGCGCACGAGCCGGACGCGGCGGTGGGAGACCACGAGGCGCGCGTTCGGCGGCAGCTCCGGCGCGTCCGCCACCTGCGGCTCGCCGGCCACGCAGCCGCCGCCGTCGGCGTTGGCGAACCATTGCTCGTCCGCCCGCGCGGTCGAGCCGGAGTAGGCGTTGTCGCGATCGCCGGCCGGCCAGCTCGCGCTGAAGCGGAACGTGCGCGTCGAGCCGGACGCGAGCATGCCGAGGTCGTGGCAGCCCGCCACCTCGCCGAGGGTGCCGGACGCGACCGTCGCGCGGCCCTCGGCGATGCGCACCTGGAGCACGTCGGCGAGCGCACCGCGCCCCCCGGGCGGTGAGCTGCGCAGGAACACGCGGGCCTCCGAGCTGCCGCGGTTGGTCACGCTGAGGGTGCCGGCCGTCGCGTCGCCGGGTTTCATGTTGCCTGCGGCGAAGGCGGCCTGGCCGGCGCGCGAGTTCACGAGCTCGAGCGCTCCGCGCGCGGCGGAGAGGCGCAGTTCGCGTGGGCGCTCCCCCGACAGGGCCGTGAACGCCGCCACGCCGAGCGCGGCCACCGGAACGGCCAGGCGCGCGGCGATCATCCGTATCTCACGATCAGCTCTGGACGCTCGCCGGGCACGCTCTCGCTCGAGCCGTAGGCCTGGCCCGCCGTCGGTGCGGCGCCGTCGCTCGAGTCGCGCAGCATCAGGCCGTTGTCGCCGTGGGCGTAGATGCCGCGGACCTGCTCGGTGACGTCGAAGCTCAGCCCACCGGCCGCTGCGCCGGCGGCGGCCGGAGCGCCGACGGCGCCGGGGCGCGTGGCCCAGCTGGTATCGCCGTCCCAGCTTCCGCCCGCGCGGAACGCCTGGATCGCTCGCCCGGCCGTGGTCGCGCTCGCGTGCACGCGCAGCTCCGCGGAAGTGATGGTGCACCCACCGGGCGCGGGCAGATCGAAGGCGAGCAGCGTCCGGGCGTTTCCCGCCGGCGCCGAGCGCACCACCAGCCCGGTGGCCGAGCCGAACGCCGCGTCGGGCTGCGCCTCGTCCACGTAGGTGTCGCGCGCGGGCGTGAGCGCCAGCTCGCCGGGGCAGGTGTTGCCGAAGCTGGGCGCGGCCGTGAATGTGGTGCCCGGGCTGGCGCTGCGATCCCAGAAGCCGAAGTTCGGCTCCGCGAGCGCCGTCTGCGGGCGCCCGATCAGGAACGCGACGGTACGGTCCGCGGAGACGTTGCCCGCGGCGTCGTAGGCGCGGAAGGTGAGCGCATGAGCGCCGACGCCGGAGACGGCGACGGTCGCCTCGTCGCCGCCGACCCTGCGCAGCGGCTGCCCGTCGAGCGAGTACGCGACGTAGTCGCCCGACTCGACGGCTTGCCCGGCGTCGGCGGCGCCCATGCCCGACCCCGCGTCGCGCGCGCCGAGCGTCAGGACGACGGGCGGCGGCCGCCAGTCGCTCGGCGTGCCTGCGCCGGCGACGGTCAGCTCCGGCGCGGTCGAGTCCACCCGGATCGTCGCGAGGCCGACCTGCGCCGACGCCACGCCCGTGGCGGCGATCGCGCGCGCCTTGACCCGGACACGCCCGTCGGGCCAGCCGCCGGGCGGTGGCCCGTAGACGGCATCGCCGTGAGCGTCCGCCGGCGCGTCGATCGTCGTTCCGGGATCGCTGCCGTCGTAGCTGACGGCGTACCCCGCCACGGACGCGCCGCCGGCGGGCGCGGCGATCGCCACGGCATGCACGCTCGCCTCCTGCGCGTTCAGCCACGCGCTTCGCGACTGCATCTGCGGCGCCCCGGGATCGGCGTCGTAGCGCAGGTGCACGGGGGCCGACGCGCCGGCCGCGTCGGCGTTCCCCGCGGCGTCCTCGAGCCAGACGGTCAACGTGTAGTCGCCGCTCGCGGGCACGCTCAGCCCGGTGAGCCGCGTGATGCCGGCGCCGGTCTGCTTCCCCGTGGTGCACGTGGGCTTGGCATCCGTGGAGCAGAGCCGGTAGTGCGCCGCGGCGATCGCCGAGCCGTGGTCCGCGGCGGAGGCCTCCCAGGCGACGTCGAAGGCATTCGCGCCGCGCCAGCCGTCGCCGCCGACCACCAATGGCGCCACCGGCCCGGGCGCATGATTGTCGATCGTCTTCGTCCCGAGCGCGTAGCTCGTCGTGTTGCCGGAGACGTCGGTGAGGCGCGCGCTGATCGCGTGGTCGCCGTCGGCGACCTTCGTCGTGTCGGCGCCGAGCGGGCGGCTACCAGTGAGCGGACACGGGACGAGGTCGGTGTGGAACGACGTGTCGCAGTGCCCGTTCGAGTCGAACGATGCGCTCCCGAGCACCTGGCCGTCGGCGAGCACCTCCGCCCTGAGCAGGCCGCCGCCGCGGTCGCTGCCGCCGATCTCGACGGTTGGGCTCCCGCCGATCCCGGCGGCGGACGGCAGGCCGGTCGGCGCGCCCGCGAAGCTCGGTGCATGGCCGTCGCTCAGCGTGATCCTGGCGCCGAAGACCTGCCAGGCCGCCAACCCGTCGCGCGGGCAGCCCTGGCTGCCGTCGCAGTAGAGCTGGAACCACGCCGAGCCGCCCAGCTCGGCAAGGTTCGCCGGATCGCTGCCGTTGCCGAGATTGCCGACGCTGCAACCGTCCCAGTAGGTGTGGCACCAATCCGCAGGGCTCGTCGCGAGCAGCGGCACCACGTACGGCGCCGGGTACGGACGGCGGAACGCGCGGGCCACGCGCACTCCCGCCACACCGGTGTCGGCCGGCGGGCTGAAGTAGATCCGACCCCACTGCGGGTACGGCACGCGGCCGCCGATCGGGTTGGTCCTGAGGCCGAAGCCGCCGCCCCAGCTCCCGCACGACGCGAAGGTCGACCAGTTGCCGGACCCCGGCTGGTACTCGGTGAAGGCCCAGCCCGGCGGGAAGCCGCTGCGCCCGGTCATCTGGTGCGTGTCGGGATCGCCGCACGAGACGGTCGTGTAGGTGCCGGCGCGGGCGCCCGCGGGCAGCGCGCAAGCGAGCACGCACAGCGCCGTGAGCAATGTCAGCGGCACGCGCATCAGGCCGCCACCGGCCGGACGTCGCGCCAGACGCGGGCGAAGCTCACGAGCGCGATCGCGAGCGCGGGCAGCCCGATCACGAGCATCCGCACCAGGCGCAGCGCCAGCGCCGCGAGCACGTAGCCCGCCAGCGGCACGTGGAAACGCACCACGGGCTGAGTCGCGCGGCGCAGCGTGAACCGCCACGGGTCGCGCGAGGCGTTCGCGTCGCCCTTCGTCCGGAGCACGCGGCCACGGCCGATCCATGCGATCCGGTGCGTCACCTTCCCGCCGGCGCCCGAGGACGCCGGCGGGGTGTAGGTGATCACGTCGCCTGCGCGCAGTTGGTCGACCGGCACGCGCTTCTCGTAGGCGATCGACCCCTTCGGGAGCGAGCCGGCCATCGAGCCGCCGGTGATCACGTAGCGCTCGTAGCCGAGCAGCGCCGGGACGAACATCAGCGCCCCGGCCGCGACGAGCGCGGCCAGGCCGATTGTGGCCAGCATCCTCACGGCGTCTGGACGCTGTTCCAGACGTAGCGTGCGCTCGACGAGTCGCCCTGATACTCATTGCCGGCCGACGAGTCGAGCTGGGCCGCGAACTGGTAACGGTGCTTCTCGCCGGCGGCGAACGTCCCGAGCGCGTGGTCGTCGTCCTCGGCGGCCAGCGTGCCGCTGTAGACGGTGCTGTCGCCTGCATCGCCACAGGCCGGCGCGGCGCCCGCGGCGAACGCGCCGCAGTCCACGATCGTCAGGTTCACCTTGCCGGCGAACGGCGTCGGGTTCGACGCGCCGCCGTCACTGCTCGCGAGCGAGTCACGCGTGAGTGAGAAGACGCCGGGCAGCGAGCCGGTGTTGGCGATGTCGACCGTGCCGGTCTGCGCCGGCGCGCCCGGCTTCATGTCGTCCGGCGTGAAGATCGCGGCGCCGGCCCGGCTGTTGTCCATCGTGAGCGTTCCGGCCGTGAACGTGTTCGCCGGATTCGCCGCCTGCGACGAGAAGTCGGCACCCGATCCGACCGCGACGCCTGCCGCCGCGAGCCCGGTTGCGAGTGCCGCGATCGTCCGCCTCGGATGGCGGATGAGTCCCCTGTGATTCATGTTCCCCCTGTCGGTGTTGCCTGCTGGTCCCGCGTTCGCGACCTGCGTACATCGAGGGGGCGGCGCCCGCAACGGCCCAACGCCGAAATTCACTCAAACTGATGAGGGCGCTCTTATGTGAGTTGCCGCATTTTGCGGCGATTCGCTCAGCCCGCGGACGGGCGGCCGAGCGTGAGCCGCAGCGTCGCGCGGCGGCCGTGGACGTGCGCTCGCGCAGTCATGCTGACCCGGCCGCTTGCCGCGAGCGTGGGCGCCGTGGCCGCGGCTGCGAAGCGGCGCGAGAAGTGCGCGCGTCGGTCGGTCACGCGCACCGCGCCGGTCCAGTGGCGCCCGTGCTTGTGCAGCGAGTAGCTGATCGTGGCGGTGGCGCCGACCCGGGCGATCCCGTGGATGCTGATCACGCGTCCGCGCGCGTCACGGCCGACGTGCACGCTGCTCGCGGCGATCGAGCCGCGCAGCCGGAAGTGGAGCGCACCGAAGACGCTGACCGACAGCGCGCGGGTTGCCGCCGCGGTCAGGGTCGGGCCCGTCGGGGAGGGCGGCGTGGTCCCGGTAGTGGACGTGCCGGGCGTGGGCGTGCCGGGGTTGCCGGTCGACCCCGCGGGGGCGGTCGGGTTCGGCGCGTTCGCGTAGGTGTAGTCCGCCGGCGCGCTCGTCCCGTACGTGTCGGACACCGTGATCGGGACGGTGCCGGTCCCCGGCGGCGCCGTGACGGTGATGCGCGTGTTGTCGATCTGCTGCACGGCGGTGGCAGCCGTCGCGCCGAAGGTCACCGAAACGGGCGCGACGTCGAGGTCGGTGCCGTTGATCGTCACCGTCCCGCCGCCCGCCTCCGGCCCGCTCGCGGGCGAGACGCTGGTGATGGTCGGCGCCGATGGGCCGCCACCGCAGAGCGCGGGCACCAGGCCCGCTGTCGGCGATGTGTATGCGATCGGGGTGCCGAGCCCGCTGGCCAGGTCGTAGCCGGTGCCCGCCGCGTAGTTGCCGCTGTTGGTCCCCGTGAAGTCGTTGTCACCGCCCGTCACGTCGTTGAACGCGGCGGCGTAGCCCGTACCGGCGGCGATCGTGTAGAGGGCGGGGTTGACGAAGCCCACGGGCGTCGACGGCGCGCATGTGCCGAGCCCGCTCGAGTCGGCCGCCGCCAGGATCGCGCCCCACAGCGGAGCGGCCGCGCTCGTGCCGCCGAACGCGGTCCAACTGCCGTGGTAGCGGACGACGTAGCCGGTGTCCGGGTCGGCGTCGGCCGAGACGTCCGGCACGCCGCGTCCGGTGCCGGTCAGCAGCGCGGACTGATAGCCAGGCAGACCCCAGCGCGACGAGCGCCCACCGCCGCCCGCGCCGGTCGTGTTGTTCCACACGGTCTCCGTCCGGCTGGGGCTCGTCGTGAGCGTGGTTCCCCCCACTCCCGTCACGTAGGGCTGGCTCGCGGGGTCGTCGACGGCGAGGGCGTTCGTCCCGCAGTCCTCGGAGCCATCGTCGCCCGACGCCGCGACGATCGTCTGGCCCTGCGTGGCGGCCTGCTGGAAGGCGGTGTTCTCCGCGGTCGCCTCGGAGCTCGACATCTGCGGGTCACAGAGCCCCCACGAGGTCGAGATGACCTGGGCGGAGTCGTCGGCGACGATCTGCTGGTAGGTGTGCAGCGGCCCGCCCAGGTTGTTGTTCGGGCCGCGGTACACGGTGATCGACGCCTGCGGCGCGAGCCCGATCACGCCCTCGATGTCGAGCGCCGCCTCGCCCTGGCCAAAGCCGCTTCCGGCGCCCCCGTCCACGTTGACCACGCTGATCTGCGCGCTCGTGCCGAAGCACGACTGGTAGGTACTGATGTCGGTGCTGCTGTTCGGCTCGAGCTCGTAGAGGGCGACGGTCACGCCGGCGCCCTGGGCGCCGATTCCGTAGAGCCCGTCGAGGCCGTACGCGGTGGCGAATTGGGCGGGCAGGTAGGCGCCGTTCACCGAGGCGGCGGTCGACGCGCCGCTGCATGCCTGAGGCGCTGTGGCGTGCGGCTGGACCGACGCGGCATGTGGCCGCGCCTGTACGAGATGCGGCTGCGGGCGCGCGAGATTGTCGAGCCCGGATATAGCTCGCACGTCCCGCGCGGCGTCCGGCGGGAGCTGCGGCGCCGACGTGTTGGCGAACGCAACTCGGCCGGATTTGAGGCGAAGCCGCTTGAAGCTCACATGGAGGGCGGTGCGGGCGCGCGCCGCCGTCGTGTCGACGGGGACCGTCAGCCCGCCGGCGGACGGCGCGCCGGGATCGAGCCCGGCGCGGCGCAGCGAGGCGCGGACCGCGGCGATCGTGGCGGGGGTCGCGCCGAACTCCTCGGCGAACTGGCCGCGCGCGAGGTAGTGCCGGTACTGCGGCGAGGACGGGTCCGACAAGGCCTCGATGAAGCTCGCCAGGGCGGCGGGGTCACGCGGAGCCAGCACCACGTCGAGGTGGAGCTGCGTGGACGGGTCGAGGGCGCCCGCATCGGTCGCGCCGGGCGGTGGCGCGGGGGCGCGGCCGACGGAGTCGAGCGTGGCCGCGGCGGCGGGCGAGCACGCCCACACGCAGGCCGAGAGGGCCACAGCCGCTGCGGAAGTCAGTCTCAACGCCATTTGAACAGGATCAAGGTACGTGCGGGTACCGCCGTACGCCATGAGAATCGGCACGTCGAAGCGTTTCCGGAGCGCGAGTGATCGGTTAGTACGGCCTCATGCGGACTTCGGAAGTGACCGACCTCTCGCCCGAGCTGATCGGCGGCATCTGCGAGCTGACCCTCCAGGCGGCCGACCTCGCGCTGCTCGAGCGGTTCTACACCGAGACCTTCGGGTGCACCGTGATCTCCCGCGAGGACGACAGGATCTGGCTGGCCGCCGGTGCGCGCACGCGGCTCGGCATATGGAGTCCCGGGCGCAAGGAGTTCGGCGACCAGGGCGGCCGTCACGTGCACTTCGCGTTGTCGACCGCGCCGGGCCGGCTCGACGCGCTCGTGGAGCGCCTCACCGACCGCGACGTGTCCTTCCGCGGCCCCGTCGAGCACCCCGGCGGCGACCGCTCGGCGTACGTGGAGGATCCCGAGGGCAACGTCGTCGAGGTCTGGGACTTCTTCGAGCATGGCGAGGGCGCGGCCAAGGGCGTCGACGCTCTCACATGAGCGTCGAGACGGAGGGGTTTGCGCAGGCGCCGGCTTGAACCGTGGGAGAGACCGCGCACCAGTTCGACGTGGAGGTCTTCGACCTTCGCCACGGGCGTCGTATGCGCTCCGCGGATCGGTCGCCGGTCGGGCCGTTTCGCAAGCGGGCGGTTCGCACGGCCCTCACCCGCCCGGTGGCGACGCCGACCGTCCACGACGACGTGACGTCACTGGTGCTCGCGAAGTCCGGCGACGTGGCATGGATCGGTGAGGATCTAGACCACGCGAACTTCGAGGTGCACGCTCTCAACGCCCGGCACAACAGGGCGCTCGACTCGGGTGCCGACATCGATCCCAAGTCGCTGAAGCTCAGGGCCGGCAGCCTGAGTTGGACTCGCAACGGGGTGAGAAAGACCGCGACGCCGGGCTGAGCGCCTTTGGCTGATGGGCCAGCCAGGATTCGAACCTGGGACCTACGGATTATCTTCCGTCGCGAACTCGCCCAGTACTTCGTACAGCATCGGCAGCGACGGGCGCCACTCCACGCGGGCGGCGGACCTTCGGACGGCGCCGACGTCGAGCAGGCCCATCAGCTCTGCGCGCGCGACCATCTCCCGCAGCTCATCCTTCGACATCTCCTCCGCACAGTCGACGATCGTGCGCGCGACGCTGGTGCACGGTATGCCGTCGACCACGGTCAGATCGTCGGGATGCAACGGCGGCGTGCGATGCACGACGATGCCCGGCGGGTCGGGAAGGGACGCGCGAGGGTCGTCCGGCGATGCGGGAACGGTGACGTGGATGGGGAAGGGCGCTGACGCGTCCACGAGGCTTCTCCTTTCGCGGTATTCCCACGTAGAAGCCTCGGAGAGGTCAACCTCGCCCCCGCCCGGGCGATCAGTGGGCCCAACCGGCCGGCTGCCTGTCGAGTAGTTCTCCGAGGTCGACTTCAACGTGGATCGCGTCTGCGTCGGCCGGGAGGTGCACGTCGCCCGCGGCGCCGGTTTGGCGGCTGAGGTACGGCGCGAGGTAGCGCGCGGCGATCTTGTTCGGCGGCCACCACAGTGCCTGAGCGGAGATCATCGAGTCGTCGCCCGCCCCCCCACCGAGGTCGGCGCGCAGGTAGCGCGCCGGGCCACCGGTCAGCAGCACTCCGCGCAGCACCGGGTGGAACGGCTGCGGGTCGACATCGGCGCCGGCAGACGCCGCGATGACCTCCGCGACCGCGTCCGCCTGCTCCGCGGCGAGGCCCCCGTGCTTGACGGGAAACGTCGTCGCGTCGCCTGCGGCGAACACGCCCTCCATGCCGGGCACGCGACCATGCGGGTCGGTGCGAACGAAGCGGTCGATGTCGAACGGAATGCCGCGCACGATCGGGCCGGTGAGCTGCGGCTCGGTCACGACCCGGTCGATCCCGATGCTGCGGTCACCGGGCGACATGTCGAGTCGGCCCTCCTGGCTCATCACGCCATAGCTGCTGGTGTGGAGCGCGATACCGCCGTTCTCGAGCAGACGACGGACCGCGTCACTGACGGCGTGGCCGAAGACGGCGAGCGGCTCCTCCTCGGGCGTCACCAGCGTCAGCTCCACCCCCGCGCGGCCGTGCGCCACGCAGTCGGCCGCCGTCTTCAGCGCAAGGTCGTAGAGCGGCAGCGGCCAGCTCGGCCCCGGTGGCTTGACGTAGGCGACCCTGCTTATCCGACCCTCACGGAGCTGGTGCAGCAACAGCCGGTTCGCCTCGCCGTTGTGGCCGTCGCAATACGACTTGGCGTCCCACTCCCACTCCGGACGAGCACCTACCGCGAGCACGAGCTGGTCGTAGGGAAGCTCGTCACCCTCGCCGGTCACCGCCACGCGGCGTTCGTGATCGACGCGGTCGAGCGTGCCCCGCTGCCAGGCCGCCCCGAACTCCTTGGCTACGTCAGCCAGCTTGAGCCCGCGCACGCGCTTGGGCTTGAACGGCTCGTCCACCGACATCGGCCGGTTGGTGAACTTTGCCTCAGGGGCGAGGATCGTGATCTCCACCCGATCGGCGGCCAGCGCGCGCAGCGCCAGCAGCGTCTCCAATCCGGCTACGCCCGCCCCGGCGATAAGGACCCGGAGCGGACCGCTCCGTTCTGCCCGCTGAAAACGCACCCCGTCGCGTGACGAACCTGCTCGATCAGGCGACATGGACGCCCCTTCCGGGCGCGCCGCCGACCGTTCCGACCGGAGCACTCCCATAGCTGTCCACTGACTGTCCTCCCTTCCGGGCGGATGTCAAGCAACGGGTAACCCGACGGACCCACCGCGCCGGTGCTCGCTCGGTGTCAGCTCTCTCAGCACAAGCCCGAGTGCAGGGGCTATGTTCAGGGAACGCAATTGACAGTGGGCCGGTCGGAACGGCTGAGCGCGCGGTCAGGAAGGGGGACCAGATGGCCCCCAGCGACGTGCTTGCCGTCCCAACCCGCGGCGCGGCGGCGCCCAGGCGGGTGCTCGACGGGGAGTCCCAAGCCTGGTGGAGCCGTCTGCACGCACCGGAGCCCACGCGCGGCTGGGCGATCGCAGACCTGCACGAACGGCTGCGAGGCGAGGCCACGTTCCACATCCGTCACCGCGTGCGGAATCTGTCGGGCTTTCCGAGAAGCGACATCGAGGACCTCGCCACGCAGGCCGCCGACGACGCGCTCGTGGTGCTCCTGCGAAAGCTCGAGCAGTACCGCGGCGACAGTCAGTTCTGGACGTGGGCACGAAAATTCGCCGCGCTCGAGGCGCCCGTCAGCATTCGCCGCCGTAGCGGACACGACCGCGTGGGAATCTCAGAAGATCCGGACCGTGCGCTGCTCGTGGCCGATCCGACGTGCTCTGCGCAGGAGCGCGTCGAGACCGGGGAGCGCCTACAGATCGTGGTCGATCTCATCCTCGATCGGCTGACCGCACGCCAGCGGACCGTGCTGATCGCGATCGCCATCGACGGCGTCCCGGCCGCGACGCTCGCCGACGATCTCCACGCAACGCCCGGTGCGATCTACAAGTCGCTCTACGACGCTCGCGCCGCGCTCCGGGCACACCTGGCTCGCGAGCCTGACCCGGCTCCGCGTAAGACCTGCGGCTGGATCGACGCTGGAGAGGTACCAGCATGAGGCAAGGGAGAACTCGATGAGCAAGCAGACGTTCGTCATCGTCGGCGCGAGCCTGGCCGGCGCCAAGGCCGCCGAGGCCCTGCGCGAGTACGGGTTCGACGGCCGCGTGGTGCTCGTCGGCTCGGAGCCGGAGCGGCCCTACCAGCGTCCGCCGCTGTCGAAGGATTACCTGCGCGGCGACGCAGGCCTCGACAAGGTGTACGTCCACGACGAGGCCTTCTACGACGAGCATGCGATCGAGTTGCGCGCCTCCACCACCGTCGAGCGCATCGAGCCGGCGTCCGGAGAGGTGGTGCTCGACGGCGGGGAGCGGTTGCCCTACGACCGGCTGCTGTTGACCACCGGTGCCCAGGCGCGGCGGCTGACGCTCCCGGGGTCCCAGTTGGAGGGGATCCACTACCTGCGCACCCTCGCTGAGTCCGATCGGCTCCGCGAGCGGCTCGGCCGCGGTGGCGGGCTGGTCGTGGTCGGCGCGGGTTGGATCGGCTCCGAGGTGGCCGCCTCGGCGCGGCAGATGGGCCTGGACGTGACGGTGATCGACCCGGCGCCGGTGCCGCTCGAGCATGTGCTCGGCCCCGAGGCCGGCGCGATCTACCGCGACGTCCACACCGACCACGGCGTGCAGATGCTGCTCGGGACCGGCGTCGAGAGCTTCGAGGGCTCGACCGCGGTCGAACGGGTACGCACGACGGACGGGCGGACGATCGACTGCGACCTCGTCGTCGTCGGCGTGGGCGCCACGCCGCGGACGGAGCTGGCCGCCGGCACGGACATCGTCGTCGACAACGGCATCGTCTGCGACGAGTTCCTCCAGACCGCGGTCGAGGGAGTGTTCGCCGCGGGCGACGTCGCCAATGCCCGCCACCCGCGGCTCGGGCAGCTGCGCGTCGAGCACTGGGCCAACGCGCTCAACCAGGGACCCGCCGCGGCGCGCAACATGCTCGGGGGCGCGGTCCCCGGCGACCCGGTGCTCGATCACCCGGCCGCCTATGACCTCGTGCCCTACTTCTACTCCGACCAGTACGACGTGGGCATGGAGTACAGCGGCCACGCCGTCGACTGGGACGAGGTGGTGTTCCGCGGCGACGTCGCCGGTCGTGAGTTCATCGCCTTCTGGCTCAAGGACGAGCGGATCCTGGCGGGCATGAACGTCAACGTCTGGGACGTGACTGATCAGATCCAGGCGCTGATCCGCTCGCGCCTGCGCGTCGACCGCGACCGTCTGGCCGACGCCGGAACGCCGCTCACCGAACTGGCCCCGGACCGGCAGAGCCGAAGCACGAGCAAGGCACGGACTCCGTTCGACGCCTCCAAGCGCTCTTCGATCAAAGAGCTGGAGGCGGACCTGCGCCGCGGCAGTCACGTCTGAGCATGGAAACGGCGCAGATACCGAGGCACCCCGACGACGTCGACCTGACCTGGGAGCAGGTCCACGACGCCCTGGCGGCGCTCGCGGGGTCGCGCGTGGCGGTCAGGGTCGTCGAACGCGGCAATCCCGAGATCCTGCTGGCGGCCTTCCAGGGCGACCTGGGAGCGGTGGATCACGCCAAGCCGCCGGCGCTCTTCTGGCCTGTTCGTCTCTCGGAGGATGCTGGCGTTCACTTCGAGCACGACCGCGACCACGTCGAGGCCTTCGGTTTCTACCTGCACCCCGATCGCTTCCAAGGCGGGGTGGGACGCGCCGGATCAACCGTGCTGGCGATCACCCAGGGACCGGCCGTCATCAACATCCGTCGGTCATAGCCGCCTACGCGGACGCAGGCGCCGCGCTCGCGTACACGTCGATCATCTGCCGGTAGTTGGTGGCGATCTGCTCGGTCGCCGAGTCGCGCTCGAGCCGTCCTGCGATGTGCTCGGTCAGAGCCTCCAACCAGATCGTCCGGCCGATCGCAAAACCGGTGTACCCGCTGACCGGCGCCGCCTCGCGCAGCCAGTGCGCGACCCGATCGAGACTTGCCCCGCGGCCGAGGACCACGCAGTCGACCGAGTCGCGTCCGCCCGTTCGGGCCTGAGCGACGACTCGCTCGCAGTCCGCGCGCGCCTCCAAGCCTTCGATCTTCCAGATGTCGGGCTCGACCCCTGCGGCCTGGAGCTCGGCCAGGGTCCGGACCACGAGGTCAGGCCGCAGGTCACGGTCATAGGCTCCTTGATCGCCACCGACGCTCTCGCTCTGCTCCGCGGTCGCCGGAACGAGCAGCTCGAACAGGAACTTACGGCCGTTCGCGCGCAGCCAACCGGACAGCGTGGCCAAGCGCCCGGCCTGGCGGCGGTTGAGCTGCACGTCGCCGTCGGGGTTGTAGCGCACCAGGACCTTCGCGAGGTCCGGGTCGAACGCCTCGACGTGCTCGCCGAAGTCAGCGCCGAACTCAAAGTCGAACTCGTCCTGGCCGGAACGCTCGACGGGCATCGCCAGCATGAATCCCTCCCGGCGCGCCGAGCACGCGATGTCGGCACCGAACTCCTCGTCGATCAACAGCCCGCACGCGTCGCGTGACGCCTGATCGGCGATCGCCCGCGTGAATCCCTCGTAGATCAGGGTCTTGAGCTCTGAGATGCGCCGGCGCTCGTCCTCGCTGGGCGCGCCGGCTATGCCCATCAGTCCCGTCTCGAACGAGCCGCGGTGGTCGAACGAGAGCATGTAGAGCCGCCGTCCGGCACGCCAGGTCATGAGGGCAGCCCACGCCGCAGGATCTCCGCGAGCACGACGGCGTCGTTGTGCTCCGCGTCGTGGGCGGAGTAGACCAGCGTCAGCGTGCCATCTCGCGCGTAACGACGGAGCGTCGCGAGCTGCGGCCGCTTGGCACGGAGCTCGTCGATGTAGCGCCGGCGGAACTCCTCGAAGCGGCTCGGCTCATGCCCGAACCACTGCCTCAACTCGGTGCTCGGAGCCACGTCCTTCTCCCACCCGTCGAGGTCGGCGCGCTCGCGCGAAACGCCGCGCGGCCACAGCCTGTCGATCAGCACGCGATGGCCGTCCGCCGACGCGGCGGGCTCGTACGCGCGCTTCAGGCGAACATCCATACGCGTCTCTCCACGGTCCTCCAGCGTCGCCTCGACGGTCATTCTTACGTGCCGGACCGGCGGCGCGTAGGGTCTGTGCATGCTCGGCCTGCCCGATGGGGTGAGAGCCTGCCTGTTCGACCTCGACGGTGTGCTGACGCAGACCGCCGACGTCCATGCTTCCGCGTGGAAGGAGATGTTCGACGCCTATCTGCACGAGCGGGCGGCGCGCACGGGTGAGAGCTTCATCGCGTTCGACCTTGCGGCCGACTACGACGAGTACGTTGACGGCAAGCCTCGCTACGAGGGCGTGCGCTCGTTCCTGGATGCGCGCGGCATCGACCTGCCACGGGGCGACCCGAACGATCCCCCGGGGGCCGAGACAGTCGACGGGCTCGGCAACCGCAAGAACGAGATCGTGCTGCGGATGATCCGCGATCAGGGCGTCGAGCCCTACGACGGGTCGGTCCGTTACGTCCGCGCGGCGCGCGACGCAGGCCTCCGCCGGGCGGTCGTGTCGTCGAGCACGAATTGCCGCGACGTGCTGGTCGCCGCGGGCATCGAGGACCTTTTCGAGCAGCGGATCGACGGCGTCGTCGCCGAGCGCGACCAACTCAAGGGCAAGCCGGCGCCGGACACGTTCCTGGCGGGGGCGCGAGCGCTCGGCGTGGAGCCGAGTCACGCCGCGGTGTTCGAGGACGCGCTCGCGGGCGTTGCGGCCGGGCGTGCAGGGGGATTCGCCTGCGTTGTGGGCGTCGACCGTGCCGGTCACGCCGACGCGCTGCGCGAGCACGGCGCCGACGTGGTCGTCGCGGATCTCGCCGAGCTGCTCGACGGCGCGTGATCCAGCATCCCGCCTATGCCGTCGATCCGTGGTCCGTCCGCGAGACCGAGCTGAACCTCGACGTGCTCGCCCAAGCGGGGTCGGCGTTCGCGCTTGCCAACGGTCATATCGGCCTGCGTGGCAACCTCGACGAGGGTGAGCCGGCCGGGCTGCCCGGCACCTATCTCAACGGCCTCTACGAGCAGCGCCCGCTGCCCTACGCCGAGGCCGGTTACGGCTATCCCGAGGCGGGGCAGACCGCCGTCAACGTCACCAACGGCAAGATCATCCGCCTGCTCGTCGACGACGAGCCGTTCGACGTGCGCTTCGGCGAGCTGCACAGCCACGAGCGGATACTGGACTTCCGGGCCGGCGTGCTGCACCGCCGCGCCGAGTGGAGCTCACCGGCGGGCAAGCGGGTGCGCGTCTCGTCGGTGCGCATGGTCTCGTTCGTGCAGCGGGCGGTGGCCGCGATCCTCTACGAGGTCGAATCGCTCGACGCCGCAGCCCGCCTGGTCGTGCAATCCGAGCTGGTGGCGAACGAGCCGATGCCGCCGGCCGACGACGATCCACGCGCGGCGGCGGAGCTGGGCGCGGCGCTGCGCCCCGAGCAGTTCTACGACCACGACGCGCGCGTCGTGCTCGTGCACGTCACCAAGAAGAGCGCGCTGCGGATGGCCGCGGCCATGGATCACCTCGTCGCAGGTCCGCCCGGCACCGAGACCGCGACCGAGAGCAGCAGGGACCTCGGGCGCGTGACAATTACGGCCGACGTGCAGCCGGGCGAGCGCCTGCGCGTCGTCAAGCTGCTCGCGTACGGCTGGTCGAGCCAGCGCTCGACCGCGGCACTGGGCGACCAGGTGACCGGCGCTCTGGCCGAGGCGCGCCACACCGGCTGGGACGGGTTGCTCGCCGGACAGCGCGGCTACCTCGACGACTTCTGGGAGCGCGGCGACGTCGAGCTCGAGGGCGACGCCGAGTTGCAGCAGGCCGTGCGCTTCGCGCTCTTCCACACGCTGCAGTCGAGCGCGCGCGGCGAGCGCCGCGCCATCCCCGCCAAGGGCCTGACGGGCCCGGGCTACGACGGGCACAGCTTCTGGGACACCGAGACCTTCGTGCTGCCCGTCCTGACCTACACAGCGCCGCACGCCGCGGCCGACGCGCTGCGCTGGCGCCACGCCACCCTCGGATTGGCGCGCGAACGGGCCCGGCTGCTCGGCTTCAAGGGCGCGGCGTTTCCATGGCGAACGATCGACGGCCAGGAGTGCTCGGGATACTGGCCGGCCGGCACGGCCGCCTTCCACATCGACGCTGACATCGCCGATGCCGTCGGCCGCTACCAGGCCGCGGCCGACGACCCCGCCTTCGAGCGCGACACCGGGCTCGAGCTGCTCGTCGAGACGGCGCGGCTGTGGCGCTCGCTCGGCCATCACGACGCCCGCGGGCGCTTTCGCATCGACGGGGTCACGGGCCCCGACGAGTACAGCGCGGTCGCCGACAACAACGTCTACACGAACCTGATGGCGCAGCGGAACCTGCGCCTGGCCGCCGAAGCCGTCGAACGTCACGCCGACCGCGCGGCCCGGCTGGGCGTGGACGCGGAGGAGACGGCCGCCTGGCACGACGCCGCGCAGGCGATGCTGATCCCCTTCGACGAGCAGCTGGGCGTCCACCCTCAGGCCGAGGGCTTCACCGAGCACCAGCCGTGGGACTTCGAGCACACCGCCCCCGATCAGTACCCGCTGCTGCTCCACTTCCCCTACGTCGACCTGTACCGCAAGCAGGTCGTCAAGCAGGCCGACCTGGTGCTCGCCCTGCACCTGCGCGGAGACGCCTTCAGCGACGAGGCCAAGGTCCGCAACTTCGCCTACTACGAGGCCCTCACGGTGCGCGACTCCTCACTGTCGGCGTGCACCCAGGCCGTCATCGCGGCCGAGGTCGGCCAGCTCGAGCTCGCCTACGACTACTTCGCCGAGGCCGCCCTGATGGACCTCGACAACCTCGAGCACAACACCCGCGACGGGCTGCACATCGCGTCGCTCGCGGGAGCCTGGATCGTCGCCGTAGCGGGGTTCGGCGGCATGCGCGACCACGACGGCGCCCTGAGCTTCAGACCCCGGCTGCCCGAGCGCCTGACCCGCCTCGCCTTCGGAATCTGCTTTCGCGAGCGGCGGCTGCGGGTGGAAGTGAGCCACGACGGCGTGCGCTACTCGCTGCGGCAAGGACAACCGCTTCAGATCATTCACGCCGGCGAGACAATCGACGTAAGCATCGACGAGCCAGTCGCGCGTCCGATTGCCGCCATCGTCGCACGCGAAGCTCTGCGCCAGCCCACCGGCCGGCGCCCGGCGCGGCGAAGAACCTCAGACTGACGGTCGCGGCCACCACAGGGCCCTGGGATGCAGGGCGCGCGGACGGCGATATGAGCTCTACCTGTCGCGCGTCGGGGGCCCCTCGCTCCCGATATCAGGGCTTCGGCCGTTGAGTCGTTCCCAGCGCTCACTGTCGAACGGGGTCGGCGCTAGCTCCGCCGATTTGCCGCCCAATGATTCGCCGGTGCGCTCGGGCGGCACGTCTTCCCAGCCGTCGGCGAGCAGCTTCGTGTGGTGGTCGCCACCGCGCATGGTCAGCGCTCCCAGCCAGATGCCGTGCGAGCGCTTACGCATCAGCGCGTACCAGAGGGTGCTTGCGTCGCTGGTCGCCTGAACCCGGTGCCACGGCGGCCGCGCATGCCCGTCCTGGTCGAGCACGCCGTGCGCGTATAGCTGGCTATGCGTCGCAAAGTCGCCCGAGCTGACGTCGACGTAAAACATTCCCATCGGGGTGCCGCCCTTCCAATGCAATGGCCAGCCCACATCATTACGCGCGGCCCGCGCGAGGGCAGATCGAGGGACGCAGTGAATGAACGATCGCTCCGGTGCCTCCGCGAGAACGGCGCGCGGCGGACACGGTCGGGCAGGTCCGGGTCTGCGCCGATGGGCCAGCCAGGATTCGAACCTGGGACCTACGGATTATGAGTCCGCTGCTCTAACCGCTGAGCTACTGGCCCTTCGGGCGCAACGCTAGCTTCATCTTCGTGGTCAGATGGCTAACGCCCGGCCGCCGGGAACGTAATCGCGCTAACCCGTCCCGAAGCTCCGGCCGCCTCCCCGGGGATCTCAAGGGTGTAGTCGACGAAGGAGGACCCGATGGCGACTCACCCACGTACTAGAGGCCGAACACGCGCCCCATACGACCGTCGCGGCGCGCAGCGCCCTGTGCGCCCGGATATGCCCGTCTACGACGCCGCTGCCCCGCCGCCGCCCCCGCCGGACAACCGCGGCGGCTGGCGTGAGGAGGTCGCGTCGCTCAGCGCCCTGAACGTGGTGGCCGGCATCTGGCTGATCATCGCGCCCTGGGTGCTGAACTACGCGCCTGGCGACCCGAAGTGGAACGACGTCGTGTTCGGCGCGATCGTGGCGTTCCTGGCGTTCGTCAAGATCGGAGGGGCGTACCGCTCGACGGGGATCAGCATCCTCAACGCAGCGATCGGCGTATGGCTGTTCATCGCCGCGTTCACGATCGACGCGACGTCCACGGCCAGCTGGAACGACATCATCCTCGGCGTGATCGTGTTCGTGCTGGCGATCGGAAGCGCCGGCGCGTCGGAGCGGGCTGCCGGAAGGCCCGCGCTGTAGGCGATCGAGCGCGCCGGTCGCGATGTTCGACTGGCTCACGACCGTCGTCTCCGCCAGTCCCGTCACCTACGTGGCGGTGCTGGCGGTCGCGGCCGTCGACGTGCTGTGCCCGATCATCCCGGCGGAGACGGTCCTGATCGCCTCCGCCGTGCTGGCCGCGCGCGGCGACCTGTCGCTCTGGTTCCTGATCCCCGCCGCGGCGATCGGCGGTTTCACGGGCGACAACATCGTCTTCTTCCTCGGCCGCCGCCTGGGCGACCCAGCCGCACGCAAGCTCTTCAAGAGCGAGCGCGCGCAGGAGCGGCTCGACTGGGCCGAGCGGGCGATCGGCCGCCATGGCGCGGTCCTGATCGTGGTGGCGCGCTTCCTGCCCGGCGGGCGCAGCGGAACGACCTTCGCGGCCGGCGGGCTCGACATGGCCTGGCGCCGGTTCGCGACCGCCGACGCCGCGGCTGCCATCGCGTGGGCGGTCTACGCGAGCATGCTCGGCTACATCGGCGGTGCGAGCTTCCAGCATTCGCTCTGGAAGCCGGCGCTCGCGGCGCTGGCCGTG
>JAICRZ010000079.1 GCA_025937135.1 Thermoleophilaceae bacterium | reverse complement strand
GGTCGAGAAGGCGGGCGCGGAGGTGGTGGGCTGCGCGTTCGCGGTCGAGCTCGCGTTCCTGGGCGGCCGCGAGAAGCTGGCCCCGCGCGAGGTCCGCAGCCTGATCGTGTACGAGGACGGGTAATGCCGCGCGTGACCCGCCGGCTCACCGTGGACGCGCCACTCGACGACGTCTGGCGCCTGGTGTCCGACCCCGAGTCGCTGCCGCGCTGGTGGCCACAGGTGGTGCGCGTCGAGGATGCCAGCGGCGCCGCTTGGACGAACGTGCTCACCACTCCGCGCGGGCGCGTGGTGCGCGCCGACTTCACGCGCACGGCGATCGACCCGCCGCACCGGATCGCGTGGCGCCAGGAGCTCGTGGAGTCGCCGTTCGAGCGCGTGTTCGCTGCGGCCGAGACCGAGGTGGCGCTCGCGGCGGAGGGCGACGGCACGCGCGTGACCCTCACCGCGAACGAACGGCTGCGCGGCCGCTTCCGCCTCGGCGCCTTCATGGTGCGCCGCGCCGCGCGCCGTCGCCTCGACGACGCCCTGGCCGGGGTCGTGCGCGCGATGGGCGGTTCGCTTCCTATGTAGTCGCTCATCCCCGCTTGAGACGCGGTTTCGCCGCTGCGACCACCCTCAGCGGTGATCTTGGGCTATCCGCTCACAAGCGCGCGGCCGTTTGCGCTGCCGCCACGGCTGCGCGTGTCCGCCGGTGCGACCGGGCTCGGGCTCGTGCTGGCCGGCTCGGGGCTGATCGCGCTCGACGCCGCGGGCGGCCACTCGCGGCTCGTCGACGACGGCCGCGCCGTGCCGCACGCCGTGCTCGGTCCGCTGGCGCACGTGGGCATAGGCGGGACCCTGTACCAGCCGCGCTTCTGGGCTCTGATGCTGTTGATGGCAGCCGGCTACGGGCTGCTCGTCTGCTTCGGGACGCTGCCGGCGAAGGGCGCGATCGCGGGGATCGTGGCGCTGCACGCCGTCGTGCTGATCGCACCCCCGATCTCGAGCGACGTCTTCAGCTACCTCGACTACGCGCGCCTGGGCGTGCTTCACGGCGTGAGCCCGTACGCGCACTCGCCGGCGTTTCTCCCCGGCGACCCAGCCTTCGGCTACGTCGGCCGGCTGTGGGTGCACATGCCATCTGCGTACGGGCCGCTGTTCACCGTGGCCTCCTACCCGGCGGCGCTGCTGGGGATCGCCGGCGGAGTGCTGCTGCTGAAGTCGATCGCCGTGGCGTCGAGCCTCGGTCTCGTCGCGGTCACGGCCGCGATCGCGCGGCGGCGTGGGCATGACCCGGTCCGCGCGGCGCTGATCGTGGGCGCGAACCCGATCCTGCTCGTGTTCGGCGCCGAGGCTGCGCACAACGACCTGCCGATGCTCGCACTCGCGATGCTCGGGGTGTGGCTCACCCTCCGCGCGCGCACCGCGTCGGGCGCCGCGGCCACGGTGCTGGGCGCGGCGATCAAGGCGCCGGTCGCGCTGGTCCTCCCGTTCATGCTGGCCGGCACCGGGCGACGCCTGCGCACGCTCGGCGGCGCCGCCGTGGCGACGGTCGCCGTAGCGGCCGGGGCATTCGCCGTGTTCGGCACGAGCGCGTTCAGCCTGCCCCAGGTGCTCCAGCGCCAGCAGCAGCTCGGTACGCCGAACTCGTTCGCCTCGGAGGTGGTGCGGCTGTTCGGGCAGGCGAAGGTGACCCCCGCCGACCGGACGGTGCTGCACGTGTTGCTCGCGCTCGCTGTGATCTACCTGCTGGTGCGCGTCTGGCGCGGCGCCGACTGGATCTCAGGGGCGGGCTGGGCGCTGCTGGCGGCCACCGTCACGGCCACGTGGCTGCTGTCCTGGTACATGCTGTGGGCGCTGCCCTTCGGTGCGGTCGCACGTGATCGCCGCCTCGTGGCGGCCGTGCTCCTCGTGCAGGGGCTGTACCTCGTCCACCGCGGCGTTCCGCTGCTGGTGCCGTCATGAGCGCGCTGCGGCGTGCCGAGACGCTCGTGCTCGTCTGCCTCGCGGCGCTCATGACGACCGCCGTCGTCGTGGACATCCAGCACGGAGCCGACACGCGGCTCGACAATGCGACTAGGGGGTCGGCGTCGTGCTCGACCCGCCGCCCTGCGGCTGCTGCTGGACGGGCTGGAGGTTCGCGAACGCGCCACGCAGCACGGAATTGCCGCTGTGCGCCGTCCGGTTGTTGAACGGCTGGATCGAGACGTCGACGAACTTGTAGCGCTTGTAGTTGGCCGGCAGCTCCTTGACGCCCTGGTAGTTGCCCTTGGCGTCGGTGAACTGGGCACCGATCGAGAACGCGTCCTTGGGCGAGTTGTAGAGCCAGACGTTGTAGGCCGCCTTGCGCTGGGTGGCCGGCAGCGGCGGGAGCTTGGCCTGCACCGCCAGGACCTTCTTGCCGGCCTGGGAGAGGATGAACGCGCTGCCCTGTGCCTTCGCGCCCCCGATCGGCTGGAGCGGGATCTGGCCGAGGACCTGCGGCTGGTTGCCGGTCGGAGCGGTCGTGGTCGATGTGCTGGCGGTCTTGGGCTTCGAGCTGCCGTTGTCGCTGCCGCTGAACACGCCGGCGAGCGCGAGGATGCCGACGACGATGGCGGCCAGGACGACCGCTCCGACCCCGGCGCCGAGCAGGCGCCGGCGCCGCAGCGCGTCCTGCGCGGCGGGGGAAAGGTTCTCCGTATCGGTCCGCTCCGCCCGCTCCGCTCGCTCGGCCTGCTGCTGCTCCCGCTTGCGCTCGCGCTTGCGGTCACGCTCGCGAACCTTCGCCGCGGCGCGCTCCTCACCGTCACCGTCGGCGACCGCCACGGCAGGGCCGGCGCCGTCGCCGCGGCGGCCGCGGCCGCTCTCCTCCGCGTCAGGGATCGTGGGGCGGTCGCCGTTGCCGAACAGCGTCTCGAGCGAGTCGAGCAGCGACAGCGCCCACGTGCGCGAGGACTCGGAGCGGCGCAGATGCGCCTGCGTGGCCGTGGACTCGGCGCCGGACTGCTGGCCGAGGACGTAATCGGCGATCTGGGAGCGCCACTGCGGGTCGACCCGGTCGCCGGTGACCGGCGACAGCTCCACGAGAGCGTCGACCGCCAGCTCGCGCACGCGCGCGGAGGAAACCTGGAGCACGTCGGCAAGCGCGTCGTAGGTCCGCCCGCGCGTGACGACGAGCTCGATTATCGCCCGCTGCTCGGCGGGTAGCTGGTCAAACGTGGCCACTGGACGTGAAACGTTACATTCCGCGGGTGTCGGAAGCCCCCGCCTTCCCAGTCCCGCTCGACCAGACGCTCGACGCCACCCTCGGCTTCGAGGTGCTCGAGGTCGGACCCGAGGCCGCCCGCTCGCGCGCACCGGTGTCCAACCGGATCAAGCAGCCCTACGGGCTCGTCCACGGCGGCGTCTACGCGGCGATGGCCGAGTCGCTCGCCTCCCAGGCGACGGCCATGGCCGTCTACGAGGACGGCAACATCGCCGTCGGGCTCTCGAACCACACGAGCTTCATGCGACCGGTGCTCGACGGCTACGTCAACGCGAGCGCCCGTCGCGTCCACCGCGGCGCGACCACCTGGATCTGGGAGGTCGAGCTGAGCGACGACGAGGGGCGGCTCTGCGCCCTCTCGCGGGTCACGATGGCGGTGCGGCCCCGTGGAATCAACCGTCTAGGTGCGGCTGCACGTCCATAGCTACGGCGACCGGGACGCGCCGGCGGTCGTCTGCCTCCACGGCGTGACCGGACACGGCGAGCGCTTCCGGTGCCTCGCGGAGGAGCGGCTGGCGGACCGGCACGTGATGGCGGTGGACCTGCGCGGCCACGGGCGCTCCGGGTACGAGCCGCCGTGGAACCTCGAGACGCACGTCGACGACCTGCTCGAGACGGTCGGCGAGCCGGCGGCGTGGATCGGCTTCAGCTTCGGCGGCCGGATCGCGGCGGAGCTCGCGCTGTGCCGGCCGGACATGGTCGAGCGGCTCCTACTGCTCGACCCGGCGCTGCAGGTCCCGCCGGGGGGCGCCTACGACGCGGCCGAGGACGAGCGGACGCTCAAGACCTTCGCAAGCGCCGACGAGGCGATCCAGGCGCGCTACGAGTCCGGCTTCGTCCTTTCGACCCCGCGCGAGTTCCTCGAGGAGGAGATGCGCCAGCACCTCGTGGACGCCGGCGACGGCCGGCTCACGTTCCGCTACTCGCGCTCCGCGGCCATCGGAGCATGGGGCGAGATGGCGCGGCCGGCGGCGGACGTCGCGCGCGTGCCGACGCTGCTCCTGCTCGGCACCGAGTCGTACGTGCCGAACAATCCGCAGCCCGCCCGTTACCGGGCTGCCCTGGGCGACGAGCTGAGATTGGTCGAAGTGCGCTCCGGGCACAGCGTGCTCTGGGATGCATTCGAGGAGACCGCCGACGCGATCGTCTCGTTCCTGGGCGCCTGAGCTTGCGTGTGCAACCATCTAGGTGATGGCCGGCGAGATCACAGCCACGCTCTACAGCGACCCCGGGTGCCCCTGGGCGTACTCGGAGAGCCCGGCGCTCGCCGTGCTCGACTGGCGTTACGCCGACGGGCTCGACTGGCGCCTCGTCACGATCGGCTTGGCCGAGACCGGCGAGCAGTACGAGCAGCGCGGCTACTCGCCGGCGATGATGGCGCGCGGCTACGCCCGCTTCCGCCGCTACGGGATGCCGTTCGCGACGGCACCGCGCACGCGCCTCGCCGGCACCGGCCGCGCCTGCCGCGCGATCGTCGCGACGCGGCTCTCCCAGCCCGAGCTGACGAACTCCGTCTACCGCGCTCTCCAGTTCGGCTGGTTCACGACCACGCTCGTGCTCGACCGCGACGAGGACATCGCGGCGGCGCTGAGCGGCGTGCCCGGACTCGACGTCGAGGCGATCGTGGGCGCGGTGGATGACCCCGACGTGGTCGCGGCCTACGAGGCCGACAAGCGCGCCGCCCGCGCCGCGGCCGGTGGCCCGACCGAGTTCCAGGGCAAGGCGCGCGACACCGACGGGGAGGTGCGATACAGCGCGCCGTCGCTCGTCTTCGAGAGCGCCGACGGCACGCGCTTCGAGGCCGGCGGCTTCCAGCCCGTCGAGGCCTACGACGTCCTGATCGCGAACTTCGCCGAGCGTCCGCAGCGTCGCGAGCCGCCCGAGAGCCCGCTCGAGGCGATCGAGTTCTTCCGCTCGTCGCTCACGACCCAGGAGGTCGCCGCGGTGATGGCCCGCGGTAACGATGCCCCCGACCGCGCCGCAGCCGAGGAGGCGCTGATCGACCTGGCGGCGGCCGGATCGGTGCGGCGCATCCCGCTCGGCGACGACGCGCTCTGGGCGCGCCCGGACGCCGCGGCGAGCGAGGCACAGGCGGCATGACGCTCTCCCTCGGCAGCGAGCTCGCGCGCGGCGAGTTCGTCCGCCAGCAGTCGCGCTTCCGCGACTGGGTCACCGCCGACGGTTCGAGCGGCCATCCCGCCGCGCCCGGCCGGTACCACCTGTACGTCGCCATCGCCTGCCCGTGGTCGCACCGCGCGGTGATCGTGCGCAAGCTGAAGCGGCTCGAGGACGCGATCGGGGTGTCCTGGATCCACCCGTACCGCGACGAGCGCGGCTGGGCGTTCCCCGGTGGCGAGTTCACCGACGACCTGCACGGCTGGGACTTCCTGAGCGAGGCGTACGAGGCCACCGTCTCGAATTACGAGGGGCGTGTCTCGGTCCCGGTCCTGTGGGACAAGGAGACGGAGCGGATCGTGAACAACGAGTCCGCCGACATCATCCGGATGTTCAACTCGGAGTTCGACGAGTGGGGCGACCCGTCGGTCGACCTCTACCCGGAGGACCTGCGCGGCGAGATCGATGAGCTCGACGAATGGATCTACGAGAACCTGAACAACGGCGTGTACCGAGCCGGCTTCGCGGAGTCACAGGACGCCTATGACGTCGCCTACGCGCGCGTGGCGGCGATCCTGCCAGCGCTCGAGGAACGGCTGTCTTCGCGCCGCTACCTGACCGGCGACCGCATCACCGAGGCCGACTGGCGCCTGTTCGTCACGCTCGTGCGCTTCGACGCCGTCTACCACACGCATTTCCGCTGCAACGGCGTCAAGGTGGCGGAGCTGCCGAACCTGTGGGACTACACGCGCGACCTCTACCAGCAGCCGGGCGTGGGGGAGACGGTCGACATGGACCAGATCAAGACCCACTACTACACGACGCACGACATGCTGAACCCGAAGCGGATCATCCCCGCCGGCGGCCCGCGCCACGAGGACTTCATGGCGCCGCACGGCCGCGGCTGACGTGCTGGACCTTTCCACCTGGTCGGTGGTCAGGTGAGCACGCGGCGCTCAGGCCTCGGGGCGGCCAAACTCAGGACGCGGCGGCTGCTGCGCGGATCGTGTCGCGGAAGTGGTTCGTGATCGGCAGGCGGCGGTCGCGGCCGAACGCGCGCGTGGAGATGCGGATCCCGGGCGGGGCCTGGCGGCGCTTGTACTCGGCCAGGTCCACGAGCCGGATCACGCGCTCGACCTCCTCCGGCGGGAGACCCTGGCGCGCGAGCTGCTCGGCGTTCATGTCGCCCTCGATGTAGCCCAGCAGGATCGCGTCGAGCACGTCGTATGGCGGCAGTGACTCGTCGTCGCGCTGCTCGTAGCGCAGCTCCGCCGACGGCGGCCGCTCCGACACCGACGCCGGGATGAGCTCACGCCCCTCGCGCTCGTTGCGCCACTCGACCAGCCGGTAGACCCAGCCCTTGTAGACGTCCTTCAGCACGGCGAAGCCGCCGGCCATGTCGCCGTAGAGCGTGGCGTAGCCGACCGACATCTCGGACTTGTTGCCGGTCGTGAGCACGAGCCAGCCGAACTTGTTGGAGAGCGCCATCACGAGGTTGCCGCGCATGCGCGCCTGAAGGTTCTCCTCGGTGATGTCGGGCTCCTGGCCCTCGAACTCCGGCGCGAGCACGGCGTCGTAGCCCTTCATCAGCGGCTCGATGTCGAACTCGATCAGCTGGGTGCCGAGATTGCGGGCGATCGTGCGTGCGTCCTCCTGCGTCTCGCCGGACGAGTAGGGCGACGGCATGACCACGGTCGTGACGCGCACGCCGCCGAGGGCGTCGGCGGCGATCAGCGCGACCAGTGCCGAGTCGATCCCGCCGGACAGCCCGAGCACGACGCGCTTGAAGCCGTTCTTCTCGACGTAGTCGCGCGTGCCCGTGACGAGCGCCGCGTAGATCTCGGCCTCGGCCTCGAGCGGCTCGGCGACCGCGCCCTCGATCTGCTCCGGCTCGCTGTCGATCGCGATCCGAGCGACCACCGGGCAGGGCTCGCCGCCGCGCTCGCGATAGCGCCGGACGGCGGCGCGGTGGCGGGCGTCGCGCAGCCGGAGCGCCGAGCTCTGGCCGGGATCGATGGTGCAGGTCACGAGCGCCTCCTCGAACTGCGGGGCGCGCGCAAGGATCTCGCCGGACGGGCCGATGACCACGCTCTGGCCGTCGAAGACCAGCTCGTCCTGGCCGCCGACGAGGTTGCAGAAGACGACCGCGGCGAGGTTGTCGCGCGCGCGCTGTAGGAGCATCTGCTCGCGCTCGAGCGGCTTGCCCGCGTGGTAGGGCGACGCCGACAGGTTCACGATCACCTGCGCTCCGCTGAGCGCCTCGCTCGTGGCCGGCGGCCCTGGCTCCCAGATGTCCTCGCAGATCGTCAGCCCGATCGCGATCCCGTTCAGCTCGATCAGCTCCGACTGCGTGCCCGACTGGAAGTAGCGGTTCTCGTCGAAGACGCCGTAGTTCGGCAGGAACATCTTGCGGTAGACCGCATGCACGCCGCCGTCGGCGAGCACGGCCGCGGCGTTGTAGACGTCGTCGCGGCGCTCGGGGAAGCCGACGAGCGCGACGATGTCGTCGCAGTCGCGCGCGATCTCGTCGAGTGCCGCGCCGGCGGCGTCGACGAAGTGCGTCTTCAGGAGCAGATCCTCGGGCGGGTAGCCCGTGAGCGCCAGCTCGGGGAACACGACGAGCTGCGCACCCTCGTCACGCGCCCGCGCGATGTACCCGCGGATCTTCTGCGCGTTGCCCGAGATGTCTCCGACGGTGGAGTTGATCTGCGCGAGCGACACCCGCAGCGGCTCTGTGCGCATGGTCATGGCTCAAGTATGGCGTCATGATCCAACCGCATGGCGCCGGAGCACGCAGCGGAGCGGGTAGCGCTCATCGGCTACGGGCTGGCCGGTCAGGCGTTCCACGCGCCGCTGATCGCGGCCGTGCCTGGCCTCGAGCTCGCGGCCGTGGTCACGCGGGACCCCGATCGCCGCGAAGCGGTGCGCCGCGAGCACCCGGGGGCGGAGCCGCTCGACTCCGCCGAGGACATCTGGGCGCGGCGCGACGACTTCGATCTCGTCGTCGTCGCGGCGCCCAACCGAGCGCACGTCCCGCTGGCGCGCGCGTCGATCGAAGCGGGGCTGCCGGTGGTGGTGGACAAGCCGCTCGCGACCAGCGCCGCCGAGGCGCGCGATCTGGTGGCCGAAGCTCGGCGCGCGGGCGTGATGCTCACGGTCTTCCAGAACCGGCGCTGGGACGGCGACTTCCTCACGGCGCGCCGGCTGATCGAAGCCGGCGAGCTCGGCAGGATCATGCGCTTCGAGTCGCGCTTCGAACGCTGGCGCCCCCACCTGAAGGAAGGCTGGCGCGAGAGCGGGGGCCCCGAGGACGCCGGCGGCGTGCTGTTCGACCTCGGCAGCCACCTGATCGACCAGGCGCTCCAGCTCTTCGGGCCGATCGAGAGCATCTACGCCGAGCTGGACGCGCGACGCGCCGGCGCGCGCGTGGACGACGACGCGTTCGTGGCACTCGAGCACAGCTCGGGCGTCCGCTCGCACCTGTGGATGAGCGCGGTGGCCGCCGATCTCGGGCCGCGCCTGCGGGTGCTCGGCGACCGCGCCGCCTACGTCAAGCACGGGCTCGACGTGCAGGAGGACGCGCTGCGAGCCGGCGGGCGTCCGGATGAGGCGGGGTGGGGGGAGGAGCCGCGCGACGCGTGGGGGGTCCTGGGAGCCGCCGACGACTGGCGCTCCGTCCCGACCGATGCCGGCGCCTACACGCGCTTCTACGAAGGGGTCGAGGCGGCGCTGCGGACCGGAGCGCCGGCCCCGGTGGATCCGGACGACGCCGCGGCCACCCTGGAGGTGATCGACGCCGCGCGCTCGGTCACGCCGCGTGGTTCGGCAGCGCGGGCGGAACCACCAGTGTGATCTCGTCGAGCTCGCGCCGGGGCGCGGCGGGCCCGACCATCGCCTCGTCCTCGCCGATCAGGTCGATCAGCGCGTCCACGACATGCGGCGCGAACTGCGTGCCGCTGTTGTCGGTGAGCTCCTTGAGCGCCTCGTGGAGGGACATCGCCTGCCGGTAGGGGCGGTGCGTGGTCATCGCGTTCAGGGCATCGCAGACGGCCACGATCGTCGCCTCGACCGGGATCTGCTCGCGGGCCAGCCCGTCGGGGTAGCCACTGCCGTCCCAGCGCTCGTGTGAGGAGCGCACGATCTGCCCGACCTCGCCGAGCACGCCGCCGACGCGATCGAGCATCTTCTGCCCCTCGAGCGTGTGCGTCTCCATCACGAACCACTCGTCCCGCGTGAGCTTGCCAGGCTTGTTGAGGATCTCCTTGGGGATCGCGATCTTGCCGACGTCGTGCAGCAGCGCGCCGAACTCCACGTTGCGCTTCTGGCGCTCGTCGAGCCCGAGGCGGTCCGACACCGCCATCGAGAGCTGGACGACGCCGCGCGAGTGGAAGGCGGTGTACTCGTCGTCGCCGCCGAGCACGTCACTGAGAAGCAGGGTCGTGCCGCGGTAGGCGCGGCCGAGCTCGAGCGACTGGTTGATCCGCGCGTCGCGCTCGCGGCTGAAGATCGCAAGGAGCGCGACCAGCGGAAGGACGAGCAGGGCGGCGAAGGGCTCGTCGCGCGCCGCGAAGGCGCCGAGCAGGCCGACGGCGGCGAGCATCGCGTCGACCAGCCATGTCCACCCCAGTATCGGGAGGCCGAGATCGGCTCCGAGACCGACCACGAACCAGTCGCGCAGGACGGTTCCGAGGAAATCGACGGCGAACTGCGCTGCAAGGGCGGCGATGTAGACCGGCCAGAGGTCCCACGTCGGCTCGGCGTGCGCCGCGAACGTCAGGACCGCAGCGGGACCGAGCGTGTAGAGGGAATCGCCCAGACTGAGTGTCATGCGCTCGAGGTGAAGGTCACCGCGTGCGAAGCGATGGAGATTCGCGACCGCCATCGCGAGGGCGACGAGCAGCGGGACCGTGCTCGGAGGCAACAGGAGGAGCATCGGTACGAGCACGAGCTGCGTCGGCGCGGTGTACCCGGCCCCGTCGTGGAACCGGACCCGGGACGCGATCGCGAACGCCGCGGTCAGCGCCGCCGCAAGGGCGGGGTCGAACGAGCGGCCGGCGGGGGCGGCGACCGTCAGGAGAATCGCCGCGGCGATGACCACGGCTGCCAGGGACACCTCCACGATTCGCTCGCGTCGATGCATCTGCTGCTGGCGCTCCTCGTGCCGCTGAGCGATCGCGTCCTGCATCGCAGGATGGAGGTCGGGCTCGCTTCCGAGACCGAGTTTCTCCAGCAGCTTGCGTGTCCGCGTGCGCGCGCGCTTCACCGGCGCTCAATCGGCATTTCCGCGGGAAAACTCAATAGACGGATGACCGGTGGCGCATACCGCATTCCGACCTACCCTCTGGCATGGCCCCCACGGATGGAGGACTTGCATGAGGGGATTCAAGCGGGCACGGATTGCCCTGCTGGCAGCGGCCGCCACGGCGGCGCTTGCCGCAATGACCGGTACGGCGAACGCGGGCGTTCTGGTTGCGTCGGCTCCGAACTGTGACAACGGCGCGACTTCGCAGCCGTTCGCGCAATGGGGCGACGGCAACGACTACTTCCTCGCCCCAGGCGGAAGCTTCGAGAACGGCCTCGGCGGCTGGGACCTGAACGGCGCAAGCGCCGTCGCGGACCAGGAGCCGTGGAAGGTCGCGGGCGACAGCGGTCGCACCGCGCTGAACATCCCGGCCGGTCACTCGGTCGTGACGCCGACGATCTGCGTCGGCCTCGAGCACCCGACGATGCGCTTCTTCGCGCACCGCTCGGGAGGCGGCCTGCTGGCCGGCGTTTCGCAGCTCGTCGTTACGGCGCGCGTCGAGACGTCGCTCGGTCTGGTGCTGGAGGTGCCGGTCGGCACCATCAGCTCACTGACGGGCAACGGCGCGCAGTGGAACAAGACGCCCGCGCAGATCGTGCTGGCGAGCCTGCTTCCGCTGCTGCCCGGCGAGCACACGCCGATCCAGTTCCGCTTCGCGGCGGTCGGCACGTCGAGCTGGGTGATCGACGACGTCTACGTCGATCCCCGCCTACGCGGCTAGGAGTGTGGGAGATGAGGGGCCGCCGCGTGGCGGCCCCTCAGCTCCACGTCCGATTAACCTCGGAGACGCGGCATTCGCTCCCCCTTGGGTCGCTCCTATGCACCCCGGTTTATAGGGGCTCCTACGGCGCGTATGCGCCATCACCCGCGTGGTCGTTCCACAACCCCGGATGAATCTCGTGCGGCCAGGCGCCGCCAAACTGGTCACGCGGGCGTCTCCGCCATCGCTGTCGCCGGCCGAGGCGTGATCGCCCGCCATGGGCGCGCGGCGGCCACGAGCCCGGACACGGCGAATACGCCGATCCCCGCCACGACGAACGCCGCGCGGCCGCCGGCTCCCGCCGCGATCGCGCCGCCGAGCAGGTAGCCGATGCCCGGCGCCGCCGTCACGGTCGCCTCGAAGAACGACATCACGCGCGTCTGGAAGTCCATGTCGGTGGCCTCCTGGAGCGCCGTCATGAGCGCAGCGCCCTGCGCTCCGTTGGCCGCACCTCCGACCACTGCGATCGCGCACGCCACCTCGATGTTCGGCGCCGCGCCGAGCGCGATCAGCGCAGCGCCCTGCGTGAGCGTGGACGCCACGAGCGCCTCCGCCACGCTGCGCCGCGCGAGCCACGTGTAGACGACGTTGCCGGCGATCACGCCCACGCCCCAGGTGGCCACCAGCGCGCCGTAGGCGCCCGGCCCGCCGCCGAGCGCGTCGCGCGTGTAGACGACCTCGATCGGCTCGGTCATCGCGAAGAAGGCGGTGGCCG
>JAICRZ010000248.1 GCA_025937135.1 Thermoleophilaceae bacterium | reverse complement strand
TTGCTCGTCGTCGTGATCCGCTCCTGCAGCTGCCCCATCTCGGTGGCGAGCGTCGGCTGGTAGCCGACCGCGCTCGGCATGCGCCCGAGCAGCGCCGACACCTCGGAGCCGGCCTGTGTGAAGCGAAAGATGTTGTCGATGAAGAGCAGCACGTCCTGGCCCTCGTCGCGAAAGTACTCCGCCATCGTCAGACCGGAGAGGCCGACCCGCAGGCGCGCGCCCGGTGGCTCGTTCATCTGGCCGTAGCAGAGCGCGACCTTGTCGAGCACGCCCGACTCCTCCATCTCGAGGAGCAGGTCGTTCCCCTCGCGGGTCCGCTCGCCGACGCCTGCAAACACCGACACGCCTCCGTGCTCGCGCGCGACGTTGTGGATCAGTTCCTGGATCAGGATCGTCTTCCCGACGCCCGCGCCGCCGAAGAGGCCGATCTTCCCTCCGCGCACGAACGGCGCGATCAGGTCGATCACCTTGATGCCCGTCTCGAAGATCTCGATCTTCGCCGACAGGTCGCTGAAGGCGGGCGGGTCGCGGTGGATCGACCAGCGCTCGGCATCCGCCGGAGGAGCTTCCTTCTCGTCCACCGGCTCGCCGAGCACGTTCCACACACGGCCGAGCGTCACGTCGCCGACCGGCACCGAGATCGGGGCACCCGTGTCGATCACGTCGATTCCGCGGGCGAGGCCGTCCGTCGCGTCCATCGCGACTGCGCGCACACGGTCGTCGCCCAGATGCTGCTGCACCTCGGCGATGAGGTCCGGTCCGTCGGGGCGCGGGATGCGCAGCGCCGAGTAGATCTCCGGCAGGTCTCCGGGGAAGACGGCGTCGATCACCACGCCCTTGATCTCGAGCAGCTTGCCGGCGTTCTTCGTTGCTGTCTGGGACACGTTCAGAGCTCCTCGACGGTGGGGACGCGATGCGCCCGGCGCCGCGCGCGCAAGGCACGCGCCAGCTGCCTGGGCAGGCGCAGCCTAGCCGAACGTTCCTCCGGTGGGTGGTTCCAGCGAAGCTCTGCGCGCTTCAACGCGGCCGACACACGTTCGGCGTGGTCGAGGCTTCAGACGAAGGAGGTCACCGGGCTCGGAACCACGTCGGCGGGCCTCCTTTCACAGTGCTCCGTGACGCCAGACGAACTCGACGGTCACGCCGAAGGCGCCCGTCGGACAAGCGCCGCCGACGCAATCGTGCGCGCTGACGAGGTAGAACGCGCACGCACGCCGGCTCTTCGTCTCGCACGACCCGCTGATCCGCCGGACCATCCAGCCGCGAGCGGGCTTCGCCACGATCTTGACGTGCTCGCCCCTGCGGAAGATCGCCCGGCAGGCCCACGGGCAGTGGATCCCCGCGGGACTGGTCGTGACGGTCCCGTGGCCGTAGAGCGAGACGAAGACGACGTCGCGCATCCCGGCGCTCCGTGCCGCCGGTGAGCCCTGTGCCGCCGAGGAGGCCTGTGCCGCCGCCAGGAAGGCGGCGGCGAGGAGCGCAGCGAGCACACGAGGCGCGAATGTCACAACCCGCACGATAACTTCTACGCAAAAGGCGGGTTGGTAGATTTCTGCCCATGCCCGGATTCCTGGAATCGCCGCGGGCCCGGCGGCGTGCCCTCGGAGCGACGATCGTCGGCGTGCCGCTCGTCGTGATCCTCCTGATCGTGCTGCTCGTCCCGAACCACACCCCGACGAACGGCAAGCCGCATGGGGACGAAGGGCCCGCCCAGCTCGCCGCGGTGACGCCGCCGGTGCGGCTCAAGGCCGCCGACCGCCGCGCGATCAACGTCCTCCTCGACCGGTTCATGCCGGCCGCGCTGGCCCGACGCGCACCCGCGACAGCCTGGGAGCTCGCGGGCCCCGAGCTGCGTTCCGGCTCGACGCTCGCCGCCTGGCGCGCCGGAACCACGCCGGTGCCCTATTACCCCGTGCGCGAGACCAACTTCCACCACTGGCAGACGATCGAGGTCAGCCGCGGATCCGTCGTCTTCAACATCCTCGTCCACGCGGTTCCGGCCGCGCACCTCGGCGCGTACGTGTTCTCCGGGCAGGTCGTCAAGCGCAACGGCCGGTGGCTCGTGAACCGCCTCTACACGATCGCGATCATGAACCCCGTCACCCGCACGACGAGGGAGGTCGGGCCCGCCGACTTCAAGGCGCCGCCTCCGACGTCGCAGACGCCGTCGGGCAAGGCCGTGATCGGGCACCTCGGGATCGTCCCCGTGATCTCGATCGTCGGACTCGTCCTGCTCATCCCGCTCGGCCTTGCGATCGTCGCGCTCTACCGCGCCCGTCGCTGGCGGCGGATGGTCCGCACCGGTGGCCGGAACGAGCTCCCGCCGCTGCCGTCGGGGTACGACACCGAATACACACAAGCAAAAGAATTCGCCTCAGAGCGCTAACTTTTTCGCTGCTACGGTGTCTCAAGATCTGTGGCGAACAGCACCGGGACACTGAACGGATTCTTCAACTCGCCGCGCAACCAGCGGCGTCTGTTCTTCGTCAGCGCGGCGGTTCTCGCCGTCGGGATCGCCGTCTTCGTCGCGCTCGTCCTCCTGAGAGGGACGAGTAATGCGTTCACGGACACGATCTCGAACAAGCCCGCGCAGCTCTATCACCCGGAGAAGCGCGTGCCGGTGTCGAAGGGCGAGATCCGCCTTGCGCGGAAGTTCATCGAGACCGCGGTCGCGCGCCAGAATCTCAACGCCGCATACAACCTCGTCCACACCGACCTGAAGGGCCGCCTCACTCGCAGCCAGTGGAACTCGGGGAACATCCCCGTCATCTACTACCCCGCGCGGAACGCCGAGACGACGTCCTTCCAGACCGACTACTCCTACCAGACCTCGGCGCTCTTCGAGGTCGACCTGGTTGCGAAGCCGGGATCGGACCAGCGGCCGCACCTCCTCTTCTACCTCGGTCTCAAGCGGGCGGGCGACAAGGCGAACGGCCGCTGGCTCGTGAGCTACTGGCAGCCGCACTGGCGGCCGCCGGTGCCCGAA
>JAICRZ010000221.1 GCA_025937135.1 Thermoleophilaceae bacterium | reverse complement strand
CGTCGATGTGGTCCTACGTGCGCCGCAACGGGATCTCGATCTTCCGGATCTACTCGATGTACGAGCCGCTGCGCGTGTTCATGGCCGCCGCCGCCGTGCTCGGCATCGCCTCGGCGATCATCTGGGGCCGCTTCCTCTACTTCTACATCGACGGGTCCGGCAAGGGCCACGTCCAGTCGCTGATCCTGGGTGCGGTGTTGTTCATCGCGGCCGTGCAGCTGGCGGCGCTCGGAGTGATCGGCGACGTGCTGGCCGGCATGCGCGTGCTCCAGCAGCGGACGCTCGAGCGCGTGCGGCGCGTGGAGCTCCAGCTGGGCGTGGAGCCGTCGCACTACGAGCCGGGCGCGGGCTCCAACAAGCACAAGACCACAGGTGCCGAGGCCGGCCCGGCCACCGGCAAGACCGAGGACCGAGAGGCGCTGAAGCTGTGAGCCAGCAGGTGGAGCAGCAACCGGAGGCCGTCCCGACCGGCAACACCTACGACAAGTACGGCTCGCAGAATCCGGTCGTCCGCCGCCTCATGGCGGGCTTCGAGGCTTCGCTCGACGAGCTCTGGGGCCTGGCGGCGCCGCGCTCGATCCTCGACGTGGGCTGCGGCGAGGGCGTGCTCACCTCGCAGTGGGCCGAGCGGCTCGGCGACGGCCGCATCGTGGGCATCGACCTCGACGACCCGAAGCTGCGCGCCGAGTGGGACAAGCGACGGCGGCCGAACCTGGAGTACCGCGCCGAGGAGGCGACCTCGCTCTCGTTCGCCGACGGCGAGTTCGACATGGCCACCGCCATCGAGGTGCTCGAGCACGTGCCCGAGCCGGAGCGCACCGTGGCGGAGATGGCGCGCGTCGCGGAGCGCCGGCTGCTCGTCTCGGTCCCGCGCGAGCCGGTCTGGCGGATGACGAACATGGCGCGCGGCGCCTACCTCAAGGACCTGGGCAACACGCCGGGCCACCTGAACCACTGGTCGAAGCGGAGCTTCATCTCGCTGCTCTCGCGTTACGGGAAGGTCGAGCAGATCCGCTCGCCGTTCCCGTGGACGATGCTGCTCGTGCGTGTCAACGGCTAGCTCGTACGCGCGCGGCGCGCGCATCGCCGCCATCGGCATCGGCGCCACCGCGCTCGTCACGCAGGCCTACTTCTCGCTCGCCTCGTACAAGCTGGGCAAGGACGCCTACGGCGGGATCAGCCTGCTCTGGACGTCGATCTTCCTCGTCTGCTCGATCCTCTACCGCCCGGTCGAGCAGCTCCTCTCGCGCACGATCGCCGACCGCGACGCCCGCGGGATCACGGGCAACGACCACCTGCGCGTGGCGGGCACGATCCAGCTCTCGCTGGGCGTGGTCTACGTGGTGGCGGCCCTGGCGCTGCGCGGGCCGCTTGAGGACGGTCTCTTCAACGGCCACACGTCGCTCTACTGGGTGCTGCTGATAGCGGTCCCGGCCTACGCCGCCAGCTACTTCGCCCGCGGCTTCCTGGCGGGCCACAAGCGGCTCGGCCTCTACGGCGCGCTCGTGTTCCTGGAGTCGATCTCGCGCTGCGCGTTCGCCGTGCTGGCGGTCGTGGGCGTGTCCGAGTCGCAGTCGTTCGTGGCCGCGGGCATGGCCGCCGCGCCGATCGTGTCGCTGTCGGTGGTCCCCTGGGCGCTGGGCCGCCACGTGCGCTCGCGCGCCGCCAACCCGCGGCTGGCTCAGGCCACCGACGTGGCGGCGCTCGACGAGCCGCCGGCGGAGGCCGAGTTCACGCTGGCGCACGGCACCGGCTTCGCGGCCGCGGTCCTGCTGATCATGGTGGCCGAGCAGACCTTCCTCAACGCCGGGCCGCTGATCGTGAAGGGCGCCGCCGCGACCAACGGGACGGCGCTCGCCGGCTTCGCCTTCAACGTCGTGCTGATCGCGCGCGCGCCGCTCACGCTCTTCCAGGCGATACAGACGGCGATCCTGCCGCACCTCACGGAGATGTCGGTCACCGACGACACGCGCGCGTTCCGCCACAGCGTGGCGGTGACGATCAGGGCGATCGTGGCCTTCGGCGCGGCGGTGGCGATCGCGCTGCTGATCGTGGGACCGTTCGCGATGCACGTCGTGTTCGGCGACAAGGGCTTCGACTACGGGCGCTTGGGGCTCGTCGCGATCGGCGCCGGGATGGGCCTGTACCTGTGCGGCGCGACGCTCAACCAGGCGGCGCTCGCGGCGGGGCGGGCCAAGCAGGCGTCCGTCTGCTGGATCGTGGCCGCGGCCGCCTACGTGGTGTTCCTGCTCGTCCCCGGGTTCGACGATCGCGTGCTCCAGCTCGAGCTCGGCTTCCTGTTCGGGGCGCTGGTCCTGTGCGCCGAGTTGTACTGGCTCTACCGCCGCTCGCTCGCGCGCGCTTAAGCTCCGGGTATCGAGAGCACGCACTACCGCACCTGCCCGTTCTGCGAGGCCACCTGCGGCCTGGAGGTGAAGGTCGCCGACGGCGCCGTCGTCTCGGTGCGCGGCGATGCCGACGACGTCTTCAGCCGCGGCTTCCTCTGCCCGAAGGGCGTGGCGCTCAAGGACCTGCACGAGGACCCGGCGCGCCTGACGAAGCCGCTCATTCGCGACGCCGGCGGCGAGCTGCGCGAGGCGAGCTGGGACCAGGCGTTCGCGCGCGTGGACGAGCTGCTCACGCCGATCCTCGCCCAGCACGGTCGCAACGCGGTTGCCGCCTACCTCGGCAACCCGACGGTCCACTCGCTCGGCGCGACGCTCTACGGCCGCGCGCTGCTGAAGGGGCTCGGCTCGCGAAGCATCTTCACGGCGACCACCGTCGACCAGATGCCCAAGCACGTGTCGTCGGGGCTGATGTTCGGCGGCGCGCTCACGATCCCGATCCCGGACGTCGACCGGACGATGCATCTGCTGATGCTCGGCGCGAACCCGCTCGCGTCGAACGGCTCGCTGATGACGGCACCCGACATGCGCGGCCGGCTCAAGGCGCTGCGGGCGCGCGGCGGCAGGCTCGTGGTGGTGGACCCGCGGCGCTCACGCACCGCCGAGGTGGCCGACGAGCACCACTTCATCCGGCCGGGCACCGACGCTCACCTGCTCCTCGCGCTCGTGAACGTGATCACCGGGGAGGGACTGGCCGCTCCCGGCGATCTGGCCGAGGTCACCGTCGGGATCGAGGACGTGGCACGGCTCGCCGAGCCGTTCACGCCCGAGGCGGTGGAGCCGGTCACGGGCATCGCGGCGGAGGCGATCCGTCGCATGGCGCGCGAGCTGGCGGCGGCGTCGCCCGCGGTCGTCTACGCGCGGATCGGCACGTCCACGCAGCGCTTCGGCACGCTGGCGAGCTGGCTCGTCGACGTCCTGAACGTCCTGACGGGCAATCTCGACCGCGAGGGCGGCGCCATGTTCCCGCTCGCGGCCGCGGGTCAGTCCAACGGCGGCCCGCGCGGCGGGCGCGGCCTGGCGATCGGCCGCTGGCAGAGCCGCGTGCGCGGCATGGACGAGGTCATCGGCGAGCTGCCGGTGTCGTGCCTGGCCGAGGAGATCGAGACCGACGGCGAGGGGCAGGTGCGCGCGCTGATCACGATCGGCGGCAACCCCGCGCGCTCGACCCCCAACAGCGGCCGCCTCGAGAGGGCGCTCGGGACGCTCGACGCGCTGGTCTGCGTGGACCTCTACCTCAACGAGACGGCGCGACACGCCGACGTCGTGCTGCCGGTGCCCGCGCCGCTGTCGAAGCCGCACTACGACCTCGCCTTCTACCAGCTGTCGGTGCGCGACGTGGCCAACTGGTCCGGCCCCGTCCTGCCCGCCGAGGACGGCATGCCGCAGGAGTGGGAGACCCTCGTCCGCCTGACCGGGATCGTGACCGGGCAGGGGCCGAACGCAGACGTGGAGGCGATCGACGACTTCGTGGCGAGCGCTACGTCACAGAGCCTCGGCGTCGAGCCGGACGGCGCCCGTCGTGGGCCCGAGCGGCTCGTGGACATGATGCTGCGCGCCGGTCCCTACGACGTCACGCTCGCCGACCTCGAGGCCAGCCCGCACGGGATCGACTTCGGCCCGCT
>JAICRZ010000050.1 GCA_025937135.1 Thermoleophilaceae bacterium | reverse complement strand
TCGGCGAGCGCGCGTGCGATCGCCTGGCGGATCCACCAGGTGGCGTAGGTCGAGAACTTGAAGCCCTTGCGGTAGTCGAACTTCTCCGCGGCGCGCACCAGACCGAGCGTGCCCTCCTGGATGAGGTCCAGGAACGGCAGCCCCTGGTTGCGGTAGTTCTTCGCGATCGAGACGACGAGACGGAGGTTCGACTCGACCATCTTCTGCTTGGCGTCGAGGTCGCCGCGCTCGATGCGCTTGGCGAGGTCGACCTCCTCCTGCGCCGTCAGCAGGCGCACCTTGCCGATGTCCTTCAGGAAGAGCTGAAGCGAGTCGGTGGTCATGTCGGCGGTGAGGTTCAGCGCCGGCTTGGCCTTCGCACGGCGGCGCTTGCCATCCGCGCGCTCTTCCTGCTGCGGCGGCGCCTCGCCGGGCACCACGTCGTCGACGAGCTCGATCTCGGACTTCTCGAGGAACTGGTGCAGGTCCTCGATGTCCGTCTCCTCCAGGTCGATCTCCTGAAGGGCCGTCGCGATCTCCGCGTAGGTGAGGACGCCGGTC
Organism: Thermoleophilaceae bacterium; assembly: GCA_025937135.1. GTDB lineage: Bacteria > Actinomycetota > Thermoleophilia > Solirubrobacterales > Thermoleophilaceae > JAICJV01. The sequence goes on along the minus strand of JAICRZ010000050.1, from coordinate 16,427 downwards.
TGCGCGCCCTTGGTGACGAGGAGCTTTACCTCGTCGATCTCCTGCAACTCGGTCACTGACATGAAGTTCCGATCCGTCTCGGGCGGGAGGAGCACGCCACTCTCCCCCGGTGTTCAGCTGAATCTAGTTGTTGGTTCCGCCGAGCGTCAACGAAGTGCGTTAAGACACACGGCCCCCCCGCGGCGCCGAACCGGTATACCCCGAACTCGCGCCGATAATGCGCGCAAATTCGCGAATTCCCCCCGGTCCTCAGCCGCGAGCCTACGTTAACCCAGCTTTCGGGTTCCCGCTTGGATTTCGCGGAGGAGCGCGGCACGACGCCGCTGCGAGCGCTATTTTCCCGCGCGTGGCTGGCGAGCGAGACGACGAGCCGGGCGTCCTGGGCAACCTTCCGCGGTCGCGTCCCGGCCGCAGGAGCGACAAGCGCGGCGGCGCCGCGGCCGCGCGCGCCAAGGCCAAGAAGCCGGCGACGCCGCGCAAGCGCGCCACCACCACCACGACGCGCGCGACTCCCAAGCCACAGGCTTCTCGCCCCCGGCCGCAGGCACAGCGCCCGCGCCCGCAGCCCGCGCAGAAGAGCAGCGACCCGGTCACGCAGGCCGTGGAGCTCGCCGGCAAGGCGGCCGCGCTCGGCGTCCGCACCGCCGTCGGCATCGTGAAGCGCCTGCCGCGGCCGTAGCCCGATTTTGGGGAAAGCGGTGTTCCCTCGGGTGGTTACACGGCCGCTGTTTGAGTAAGCTGCGCCGCGATGGTCGCGGGCACCTCTTTGAGCTGCCTGATCATTGACGAGCACCCGGTTGTCCGTCAGGGGATCAGGGCTCTGCTGGAGCGGGAGATAGGCGGCGTAGCCGTAAGCGATGCCGCGACCCCGGACGCCGCGGTGACCGGCCACCAAGGCGGCTCGCCCGACGTGGTCATCGTCGATCCGCGCAGCGCAGGCGCCCAGGTCGGCGCGCTCGTGACGCGTCTGAGCGACGAGTTCTCCTCGCCCATCGTCGTCTTCACCTCCAACGGCGGCGCGCGGCTGCTCGCCGAGGCGCTGAAGGCCGGCGTCAAGGGCTACGTGCGCAAGGACTCGCCGCCCGAGGATCTGGTGCGGGCGATCCGCGCGGCGCAGAGCGGCGACTTCTACGTCGATCCGGCGCTGTCGTCGACGATCGTGCTCGAGGAGGGCGACCGCACGCTCACCGCGCGCCAGCGCGAGATCCTCCAGATGCTGGCCGATGGCATGCAGACCGACGCTGTCGCCAAGCGGCTCGGACTCTCCACCGAGACCGTTCGCACACACACCAAGCGGATCCTGGCGAAGCTGCACGCGGACACGCGCACGCAGGCGGTGGCGATCGCGATCCGCAACGGACTCATCGAATAGTCGGCAGTCCGCAGTCGGCAGTCGGCAGTTCGTAATCCCGGCCATTAACGATTCGACTTGGCGCGGCAGGGCCCGTCATCGATGCTCGGGCTCCCCCAACGAGGAGACGAGATGGCTGAGCTGGAACGGATCGATGACGCGCACTTCGCGGTCGAAGTGCTCGAGTCCGAGGAGCCCGTGCTGGTGGACTTCACGGCGGCGTGGTGCGCTCCCTGCCGCGTGATGAAGCCAGTGCTGCGGGAGATCGCCGACGAGCGGCCGGACCTGCGCGTGGTGTCGGTCGACGTGGACGAGAACCCGCTGACCGCAGCCACGTTCGGCGTCATGTCGATGCCCACGCTGATGCTGTTCCGCGCCGGGGCGCCGGTGGTCACGCTGATCGGCGCGCGGCCCAAGGCTCGCCTCGAGCGCGAGCTAGCCGAGCGCGATCCGGAGCTGCTCGCGCAGTAGCGCCGCGGCCGGTGAGGTACCGCTCGCGGGGGTGATCAGCGACAGGTGGTGGCGCGGCGCCGGCTCGGCCAGCGGCGCCCGCCCGACCGCCGCGCCGGGGCCGTCGAGCCATGTCTCCGGCACGAGGCTCACTCCCAGTCCCGCGCCCGCGAGCGAACGAACCGCCGCCGGGTCGCCCACCTCGAACAGCGGCACCGGGCTGAAGCCGGCGGCCGCGCATGCGGACATCACCGTCTCGCGCAGCGCGCTGCCCGGCTCGGACACGATGAAGGGGCGGCCGCGCAGGTCGCCCAGGGCGATCGGCTCGCCGCGCGCGAGCGGGTCGTCCGGCGCCGCGATCGCCACCAGCGCCTCCTCGGCCAGTGGCGTCACCACCATCCCCGGCGGCTCCTCGCTGAGCGCGGCCACGGCGACGTCGGCGGAGCCGGTCCGCAGGAGCGTCGCCAGCTCGGTCGCGGACGCCTGGCGCAGGGCGATCCGGATGCCGGGATGGCCGCGGTGGAACGCGGCCAGCGCTTCGGCCAGCCTTCCGGCGTCGGCAGCAGCCGCCGCCACTCGCACCGCGCCGCGCAGGGCGCCGGCGTGCTCGTCCATCTCGGCCCGCGCGCGCTCGACCTCGGCCGTGATGACGTCCGCGCGCCGGAGCAGGTCGGCGCCGGCGGGCGTCAGCTCCACGCCGGCCGTCGTGCGCAGCAGCAGCTCGAGGCCGAGCTCCGCCTCGAGCCGGCGGACCTGTTGCGACAGCGCCGACTGGGTCACGTAGAGCTCGTCGGCCGCGCGCGTGAAGTTGCGGTGGCGCGCCACCGCGGCGAAGTACTGAAGCTGGCGGAGCTCCACCGGCCGGCGGGCGCCGCGTCAGCCGCTCACGTCGCCCGACGGCTCCTCGCCGAGACCGACGCGCTCGCCCGCCGCCTTGGCGCGGTACATCGCGGCGTCGGCCAGCCCGAGCAGGTCCTCCGGGCTGGCGGAGTGCTGCGGGCAGGAGACCACGCCCACCGTCACGCTCAGCACCTGGCCGCCGGGACCCTGCACGACCTCGATCGCGTTCGCGATCCGCTCGCCGAGGGCACGGGCGCGCACGGCGGTCTGGTTCGGCAGCAGCACGCAGAACTCGTCGCCGCCCATGCGCACGGGCGTGTCGACGGTTCGGATGCACTCTCCCAGTGCCGTCGCGACATCCACGAGCGCGCGATCCCCCGCAGCGCTGCCGTAGGCGTCGTTGATGCGGCCGAGCCCGTCGATGTCCACGACGAGGACCGCGAACGGATGCCCGTAGCGGCGCTGCATGCCGGTGAGGTGGTGGAGCTCCTGCTGGAGGTAGCGCTCGTTGTGCAGGCCGGTGAGCTCGTCGGTCGTGCCGAGCCACTCGAGCTCGCGCGAGCGCACGCGCAGCACCTCCTCGACCGCGTCGGCCTGCATGGCGCTGAAGATCTCGGTGAGCCGCTCGATCGCGCGCAGCGTCTCCGCCGGGTCGAGGGTGCTGAGCTGCTTGTGCAGCGCGGTGATCATCACCGACTGGAGCCGGCTGACGTCGCGGATCAGGTGCGCGTCGATCCCGCCCTCGCGCCCGGACAGCTCGGCGAGCCGCGCGGCCCACTCGACGTGCCGGCCCGAGCCGGCGATGGGCTGCTCGCGGGCGGCCGCCGCGATCTCGGCGATCAGGTCCGGCAGCTCGCGGACGATCCGGCCCGTCGGCAGCCGCTCGATCTCCTCGAGCGAGGAGCGTTCGAGGGCGCGCATCAGCCACTCCTTGGCGAGCTCTCCCCTGGTCTCCTCCAATCGCGCGATCGGTGCGTCCAAGCTGGTCCTCGAAGCGGCGACTGTCGGGCCCGACTCTCGTGTTGGCGCCTGGGTGAGCAGGGCCGCGACTCTAGCCTCGCCTCCGGACCCATCTTTGGCAAGGGCGCAACGTTTCCGGCGCACGTTGCGGGAGAATCGCGAGCATGCTGATCTCGATAGCCGAGGCGCGCGAGTTGGTGCTCGCGGAGAGCCGCCCGCTGCCCGCGGATCAGGTCCGACTGGCCGACGCGCTGGGGCGGGTTCTGGCCGAGGATGTGAGTGCCGGAGAGGACCTGCCGCCGTTCGACTCCTCGGCGATGGACGGTTTCGCGCTCGTCGCCGGGCCCGCGGCCGAGCTGCCGATCGTGGGCGAGTCGCGCGCCGGGCACCCGGCCGAGCGCGTGCTGGAGGCGGGCGAGGCGATACGAATTTCAACCGGCGCCGCGCTGCCCTCGGGCGCCGATGCCGTCGTCCCGGTCGAGCGCGTCGAGGCGACCGATGGCCACGTGACGGTGCCCGACACGCGCGCCGGAGCGAACGTGCGGCGTGCCGGAGAGGACATGCGCGCCGGCGAGCCGGTGATCGCGGCCGGAACGGAGCTGGGCCCCGGCGAGCTCGGGGTGCTGGCGGCACTCGGTCGCGCCCAGGTCCGGGTCGGCGCGATGCCGCGCGTGGCGGTGCTCGTGACGGGCGACGAGCTGGTCGAGCCCGGCCAGCCGCTCGAACCCGGGCAGATCCGCAACTCGAACGGCTATGCCGTGGCTGCGCAGGCGGCGCGGGCGGGCGCGCGGGTCCTCCCGGCGCGGATCGTGCGCGACGACCGCACGGCCACCGAGGCGGCGCTCGCCGAGGCGCTCGCGCAGGCGGATGTCGTGTGCGTGTCCGGCGGCGTCTCGGTCGGTCCGCACGACCACGTCAAGCCGGCGCTCGCGGCGCTCGGCGTCGAGGAGCGCTTCTGGGGCGTGCGGCTCAAGCCGGGCAAGCCGACATGGTTCGGCGCGCGCGGGGGCAAGCTCGTGTTCGGGCTGCCGGGCAATCCCGTGTCGGCGATGGTGACCTTCCACCTGTTCGCCCGCCCGGCGCTGCGGCGGCTGGCGGGCGCCGATCCGGACGACGCGCGCACGCGCGCGGTGGCGGACGTCGCGCTCGCGCGCAGCCCCGACCGCGACCAGGTCGTCCGCTGCCGCTTGACGCTGCGCGAGGACGGCTGGCACGTCGAGCCGACGAAGGCGCAGGGGTCGCATGTGCTCAGCTCGATGCTGGACGCTCAGGCGTTCGCGCTGGTGGCGGCGGGCGAGGGCGCGATCGCCGCGGGCGAGCGCGTGGACATAGAGCTTCTTCGGTAGGGGTACCTTCTCCGTATGCGCGAACGGGATCCCAGGGGGGCCGTGCGCAGGCGCCGCGAGGCCGCGGCGCGCGTGCACATCGTCGGCAAGCCCCAGAACACGTCGGCGGCGGACGGCAGCGTCACGACCAGGCAGGTGGCCGACATCTACCTCCCGCAGTCGGAGCTCGACGAGATCTGGAACGTCGAGTACCTCGAGCGGCTGGCGCGCACGTACTGGCGCTTCCTCACGCGCGTGTCGCTCGGATTGATCCGCGTGCTCTACACGCCCGACTCGCGCCAGATCGTGCTGCTCGCCAAGCCGCTCAAGCTGCTCACCTTCAAGGCGCCGGAGTACGAGACCGAGGCGCGGATGGGCCGCGTGACCTGGCGGATCGACAAGGGCATCCTGGTCGCGCCGCGCGGGCGTGGCCAGGGCTTCCTCCGGATCGAGGTCGAGCGGCGCGAGGACTGGAGCGACGGGCCCGGCGGTCTCCAGGTCGCGCGCGTGACCTCCGAGGTCGGCAACTTCTATCCGATGATCGCGGGCTGGGGCTGGTTCGCGAAGATCGGCCAGTTCATCTACCGCATCACGCAGCTCGCGATCCACGCGGTCGTGACGAACGCGTTCTTCCGCTCGCTCGCGCGGCTCGACCTGGCGCCGTCGGTCGTGGGCGCGATGCGAGCGAAGGCCGAGGAAGCGCGCGCGGCCGGCGACTACGAGACCGCGCGCGAGGCGGACGCGACGGCGGACGAGGAGGAGCGCCGGGCGGAGGCCGCGACGGGCTAGGCGGCGTTCCGCTCAGACGTCGCCCGCGGGCCCGTGCGGTCAATTAAGGGGCGGGCTTCGGCGCCGCACGCGGGCCGAGGCGGCAACGAACCAGCCGGCGTCTGCCCAGACCCGGCGCTGTACCCGAGACCAACGTCCGTTTCTGGGGGTCCCAGCACCCAATAACGGACGTTCGGCAGGCGACCACGCCTACCCCCCGCCCTACCCAGCAAATCCGGGCCGCGCCAGAGACCCCAGCGCCACCGAGCGGGCTAGCCGACCCGCGCGCCCGAGATCTCGCGCAGCTTGGCGCGGTCGTGCCGGGCCGCCACGCGGCGGACCGTGCCACTCCGCGAGCGCATCACGAGTGACTCGGTCGTCGCGCCGCGCGCGGTGTAGTGCACGCCCTGGAGCACGTCGCCGTCGGTGACGCCCGTCGCCGCGAAGAAGACGTCATCGCCCGCGACCAGGCGGTTCACGTCGAGCACCTCGTCGAGGTCGTAGCCCTGGTCCAGCGCGGCCTGGCGCTCCTCGTCGTTGCGCGGCCACAGGCGACCGACCATCTGGCCGCCCATGCACTTGATCGAGGCTGCCGAGATCACGCCCTCGGGCGTTCCGCCGATCCCCCACAGCAGGTCGACCGGCGAGTCCGGTTGGACGGCGAGCAGCGCGGCGGAGACGTCGCCGTGCGAGATGAAGCGGATGCGCGCGCCGGCGCGGCGGATCTCCGCGATGGCGTCGTTGTGGCGGTCGCGCTTGAGCATCATCACCGTCACGTCCTCGATGCCGGTGCCCTTCTCGCGCGCGATCAGCTGGAGCGTCTCGGCCAGCGGGCGGTCGATGTCGAGCAGGTGCGCGTACGCCGGCTGGGTCGCCATCTTCAGCATGTAGACGCACGGCCCGGGGTCGAACATCGTGCCGCGCTCCGACATCGCGATCACGGCCAGCGCACGCGGCGAGCCCTCGGCGGCGAGCGTCGTGCCTTCGAGCGGGTCGACCGCGATGTCGGTCTCCGGCGGCGACCCGTCGCCGATGTGCTCGCCGTTGTAGAGCATCGGCGCCTCGTCCTTCTCGCCCTCGCCGATCACCACGATCCCGTCCATCCGCACGGTGTCGAGCATCAGCCGCATCGCGTCGACGGCGGCGCCGTCGGCCTTCTCCTTCTCGCCGAGCCCGACCCAGCGTGCGGCGGCCATCGCGCCGTACTCGGTCACCCGGACCAGCTCCATGGCGAGGTTGCGGTCGGGCCGCGCGTTCGACTGCTCTGGCATGTGGATCAGACTCCGGGGGGTGAGGGTTTCACGCCTTCGACCTGGCGCCGGAAGCCCCCGAAAGATATGAGGAACGCGCCCAACAGCCCGACGAAGTAGCCGGGCTCGAGGCCGAGGTCCACGGCGTTCTTGGCGTTGCCGCCCGGCCGGCCGAGGATCACGCCGTCGAGCAGGATCAGCGCGAACAGGATGATGCCGACGATCATCGTCACCTCGCCCGGGCGCCAGCTCAGGTCGTGCTCGCGGGCGATGATGTAGGCGAGGATGAACGGCGCGATGCAGCCGGCCAGCAGGAACCAGCGGATGAACTTCAGCGTCTCCCAGCCGGTGTAGCTGCCGTAGGCGAGCTCGCCGGAAGCGAGCTTGAGCTTCGAGTTCGGATTGCAGTGCGACGCCGCGGACGCGGCCGCGTGCACGTCGGGGCAGCTCGACGAGTACCACGGGATCAGGAACAGCGCGATCGCGAGGACAGCCACGCCCACGAAGCCGATCAGCTCGCCGCGCTGGATCCGCTTGAGGTCGAAGCCGGTCTTCTCCTTCTCCTCCTCCTCGGGGGCGTTCGCACGCCGCCGCCCTCCGAGTGCGCCCAGGATGATGCCGGCGACCGTCGTGATGCCCACGAGGATGATCTCCGGATGCGGGATGCTCGCCTTGTCCGGTTTGCCGGTCGCGTTGTGGACGAGCACGATCGCGACGCCGAAGAGCACACCGCCGATCAGCCCGCGGATCGCGCCCTCGCCGGCGCCGTTGTGCTCCTGGCCGGCGATGTACCCGCCCGCGATCGCGAGCAGCGTGAGCACGATGTACGCGGTCTTGTTGACGCCGAGCAGGTAGCCGCAGAGGGCCCCGTAGGCCGCCGGCACGATGACGGCAAGCAGCACCTGGAGCGGCACTGGTCGTTTGCGTAGCAGCGTCGGCAAGCTCTCCCCCGCGCGGAAAGCTATATGGCCCGGCGCGGGGCCGCGCCGCCGCGTTGATCCGCTGGCTTCGAGGGCGCGTAGAGAGTTACGATCGGCTCACAAGGTCTGGTCGCCCTTGCGCTCGCCCAACTTCAAGACAGTGCCCCTCGGAGGGGCCGGGTCGCTGCCCGCGGAGCAGATGGCGGAGGCCCGCGCGCGCACGCTCGAGCTGATCGAGCCGATTGCCGTGCACGACCTCGAGCGCGTGCACAGCCGGCTGATGAGCCCGCTGGTCTGGGACCTCGGCCATATCGCGGCGTTCGAGGACCTGTGGATCTGCCACCGCCTCGGCGGGCTCGAGCCGCTGCGGCCGGATCTGATGGACGTCTACGACGCGTTCGAGTCGCCCCGCGCGAGCCGCGGCGAGCTCCCGTTCCTGCGCCATCGCGAGGCGGTCGCCTACCTCGGGGCCGTCCGTGAGCGCGCGCTGGGCGTGCTGGCGCGCGAGGACGCGTCGTTCGTCGGTTCGATGGTGCTCGAGCACGAGCACCAGCACAACGAGACGATGCTCCAGACCATGCAGCTCGCGGACACCGGCACGGTCGCCCCGCCGCGCCCCGCGCGCACGCAGATGGCGCTCGAGCGCCGCCAGCGGATGGTCCGCGTCGCCGCAGGTACGTTCGAGATGGGCGACGATGGCGCCGGCTTCGCGTACGACAACGAGCGGCCGCGCCACACCGTCGACGTGCCCGCGTTCGAGATCGACCGGCTGCCGGTTTCGAACGGCGACTATCTCGAGTTCGTCGAGGACGGCGGCTACGAGCGGCGCGAGCTGTGGTCCCGCGGCGGCTGGGTGTGGCGCTCGGAGGCGCGCGTCACTCGCCCTCTCTACTGGACCGCGGGCGGCGGCGAGCGCCGCTTCGAGCGGATCGAGGCGATCGACCGCAACATGCCGGCCATGCACGTCTCCTGGTTCGAGGCCGACGCGTTCGCGCGCTGGGCGGACAAGCGCCTGCCGACCGAGGCCGAGTGGGAGAAGGCGGCCGCGGGGACGCCCGTCGAGCCGGGCGCCTGCAACATCGACCAGCTCACCTACGGGCCGCTGCCGGTCGGCGCCTTCCCGCGCGGCGCGTCCGCGTACGGTGTCCTGGGGATGATCGGCGACGCGTGGGAGTGGACGGCGAGCGAGTTCGCGGGCTATCCCGGCTTCCGCGCCCACCCGTACCGCGAGTACTCCGAGGCCTTCTTCGATGCCGGCTACAAGGTGCTGCGCGGCGGCTCCTGGGCCACCCGCCCGAGCGTCGCGCGCGCGACCTTCCGCAACTGGGACTTCCCGCAGCGGCGACAGATCTTCTGCGGCTTCCGCTGCGCGAGGGACGCGTGACGCTGGCGGACGACGTCCGCGCCGGCCTCACGCGTGACGGGCTGAAGGAGCTCCCGCCGAAGCACCTCTACGACGCGCGCGGGTCGGAGCTGTTCGACCGCATCACCGAGCAGCCCGAGTACTACCCCACGCGCGCGGAGCGGGCGATCCTCGAGGCGCACGCCCGCGAGCTCGCGTCCGAGGAGCTGGTCGAGCTCGGGTCGGGCGTCGCGTCGAAGACACGCGTCCTGCTCGCGACCGGCGCCGTCCGGCGCTACGTGCCGTTCGACGTGGACCCGTCGGTGGTGGCGCTCGTGGAGCGCGAGCTGACCGCGCCGGCGCTGCAGGTGCAGGGCGTGGTGGGCGATTTCATGCGCGATCTCGACCGCATCCCGCCCCGCAGCGGGCGGCGCACGGTCGCGCTGCTCGGCGGCACGATCGGCAACCTGAAGCCGGACGAGCGCGTCGCATTCCTGCGCTCGATCGCGTCGCTGCTCGACGGCGACGATCGCTTCGTGCTCGGCACCGACCTCATCAAGGACCGGGCGGTGCTGGAGGCCGCCTACAACGACGCGGCCGGCGTCTCCGCGGAGTTCACGCTCAACCTGCTGCGCGTGCTCAACCGCGAGCTCGGCGCCGACTTCGACCCGGAGGCCTTCGAGCACGTCGCGTTCTTCGACGAAGAGGCCGAGCGGATCGACATCCGGATCCGCTCCCTGCGTGACCAGCGCGTGCGGATCCCCGGCGCGAGCCTCGAAATCGCGCTTGCGGCCGGCGACGACATCCGCACCGAGACGAGCGCGAAGTTCACGCGCGAGCGCCTCGAGCGCGAGCTCGCGGACGCCGGGCTCGAGCTCGAGCGCTTCCTCACGGACCCGGACGGGCTGTTCGCGCTCTCGCTCTGCCGACTGCCGACTGCCGAACTGCCGACTCGCTAGGGTCCCGCGCCGCATGGAGCTGAACGGAACAGGCGCGCTCGTGGCCGGTGGCGCTTCCGGCCTCGGCGCCGCGACCGCCCGGCTGCTGTCCGAGAACGGCGCGCGCGTGGCGATCGCCGACCTCGACGGCGACAGGGCGCAGGCGCTGGCGGACGAGCTCGGCGGCGTCGCGTTCAAGGCCGACGTGACGAACGAGGACGAGGTCAAGGCGGCCGTCGACGGCGCGGTCGAGGCGCTCGGCGAGATCCGCTTCGCGGTCTCGTGCGCGGGCATCGGCTGGGCCGAGCGGACGGTGGGCAAGAACGGGCCCGCGCAGCTCCAGCCGTTCGAGACGGTCATCCGCGTGAACCTGATCGGGATGTTCAACGTGCTGCGCCTGAGCGCCGCGGCGATGTCGCAGAACGAGCCCGACGCCGGCAACGAGCGCGGGGCGATCGTCATGACAGCGTCGATCGCCGCCTACGACGGCCAGATCGGCCAGACCGCCTACGCCGCATCGAAGGGCGGCATCGTCGGCCTCACGCTCCCGGCCGCGCGCGACCTCTCGCGCCAGGGCATTCGCGTGTGCACGATCGCGCCGGGCACCTTCGACACGCCGCTGCTCGCGGCCCTGCCCGAAGCGGCGCGCGAGGAGCTCGGCCGGCAGATCCCCCACCCCTCGCGGCTCGGCGACCCGAAGGAGTTCGCCGCGCTCGCGTGCCACATCGCTCAGAATCCGATGCTGAACGGGGAAACCATCCGCTTGGATGGCGCCCTCAGGATGCCTCCCAAATAGACTTGTAGTGGGAAACGCCGCCGTTTCCCATCCCCAGGAGACAGGAGCCAAGAAATGCCAGAAGCGGTGATCATCGACACCGTCCGAACGCCGATCGGGCGCGCCTTCAAGGGCTCGCTCCGCGAGGTTCGTCCCGACGACATGGGCGCCTACGTGCTCGACCAGCTCCTCGCGCGCAACGAGGCGGTCGACCCGGCCTCGGTCCAGGACGTAATCACGGGCTGCGGCATGACGCAGGGCGAGCAGGCCTTCAACATCGGCCGCATCATGGTGCTGCTGTCGGAGAAGCTGCCCGACACCGTCACCGGCTCGACGATCGCGCGCTACTGCGCGTCGTCGCTCAACTCGATCTGGATCGCCGCCAACGCGATCAAGGCCGGCGACGGCGACACCTACATCGCCGCGGGCGTCGAGTCCGTGAGCGTCGCGGGCCCGCACTCGGAGAACGTGCTGCCGGAGACGCGCAACCCCAAGCTGCTCGGCGAGAACGGCACCCACAACGCCTACATCGCGATGGGCGAGACGGCCGAGAACGTGGCCGAGCGCTACAACGTCAAGCGCGAGGACATGGACGAGTACGCAGCCCGCTCGCAGCAGCTTGCCGTCGAGGCGCGCGACAACGGGTTCTTCGACCGCGAGATCGTTGCGATCGAGACGCCTGACGGCACCGTCGTCGACAAGGACGACGGCCCGCGCCCCGGCACCACCGTCGAGAAGCTCGCCGAGCTGAAGCCCGCCTTCCGCGAGGGCGGCTCGGTCACGGCCGGCAACTCGTGCCCGCTCAACGACGGCGCCGCCGCGGTGCTGCTCACGAGCGCCGAGAAGGCGCAGGAGCTCGGCCTCAAGCCGCGCGCCCGCGTCATCGCCGCCGCCACCAGCGGCAACGAGCCGGAGTACATGGGCGTCGCGCCGATCGGCGCCATCAAGAACGTCCTCAAGCGCGCAGGCATGACGATCGGGGACATCGACATCGTCGAACTGAACGAGGCGTTCGCCGCCCAGGTCATCCCGATCATGGCCGAGTGCGACATCCCGCTCGAGAAGCTCAACCCGCACGGGGGCGCGATCGCTCTCGGGCATCCGTTCGGCATGACCGGCGCCCGCATCATGGGCACGCTGCTGAACGACCTCGACACGATGGATGGCCAGTTCGGGCTCGAGACCATGTGCGTGGCCGGGGGCCAGGGCATGGCGATGGTCGTGGAGCGTCTCAACTAGCCGCAGTCGGCAGTCGGCAGTCGGCAGTGGGCCCCGGCGTTTGCCGGGGCCCTTCTCGTTGTATAGGGTCGGCTCGCGGGCGGGGACCCAGCCGGGGAGGCGACGATGTTGTCAGCGGTCCGCTCCTACGTCGCGAGGCATCACCTTGCGATGCTCGCCCTCTTCGTCGCGCTCGGCGGCACGTCGATGGCCGCGGCCCGGTTGCCGGCGCGCAGCGTCGGGACCAAGCAGATCAAGGCGGGTGCGATCACGGGCGGCAAGATCGCGCGCAATGCCGTGACCTCCGCGAAGGTGAAGAACGGCTCGCTCCAGGCGACCGACTTCGCTGCCGGCCAGCTACCGGCCGGAGCGCCCGGCGCGCCGGGTCGGGATGGCGCACCCGGCGCGGCCGGCTCACCGGGCGTCAGCGGCCTGCACATCGTCACCGCCGACAGCGCCACCGACACGACGAATCCGAAGGTGGTGGTCGCTTCGTGCGGCGCCGGCGAGGCGGCCGTCGGTGGCGGTGGCCAGGTGTTCACGAGCGTCGCGAACCAGCAGGACGCGATCCGCACGAGCGGCCCCGTGGTCGGCGGCAACACGCAGCCCACGAGCGGCGTGCCGGACGGCTGGCGGGTGAACGCGGTGCAGAGCACCGCGGACACCACGAACTCGTTCACGGCGCGTGCGTACGCGCTGTGCGCTCACGTGGCGCCCTAGCCCCGCCCTGCGTCAGTCGACCGCGTCGGCTTCGATCCAGAGCGCGTCGTCGAACAGCAGGCGGCGCGCTGCTTCGAGGTCGTCCGCCAGCGGGCGGTCGGCCATTTCGACGTTGAGGATCGCGGCCGCGGCGTCGTAGAGCGCAGCCACGCCGGGACCCGCCGGGCGCCTGCCTGCCAGGCGCAGGGCCCTCACGGCGAGGACCAGCTCCGCGGACACCGCCACCGCCATGCGGGCCAGCGCATCGCTCGTACGTCGCGCGGAGTGGCCGGCGAAGTTGGCGTGCGACTCGATTCCGGACTGGACGGTCGTCGTCTGCGAGGCCGCGGTTGCCGCGAGCGAGCGCACCTCGGCCGCGGCGGCGTGTGCGGTGTATTCGAGGATCATCGCACCGGAGTCGGGACCGGGATCCTGCGCGAGCTGGGGCGTGAGCCGCGTGACCTCCGGATCCAGGAGCGCGCTCACGCGTGCGGCCACGAGCGACGCCGACTGCGCCATCGCGCCGCGCAGCGAGTCGAGCGCCACCGTCAGCACGCCGGCGTGGAAGTTGCCGTTCGGCAGCGCCTCGCCGTCGGCCGGCAGCATCAGGGCGTTCTCGCCGGCCACGTTCAGCTCGATGTCGAGCACCGCGCGCAGGCGGTCGAGCGCGTCGAACATCATCCCCTCCACCTGCGGGACGCAGCGGAACACGAACGCGTCGTGCACCGTGCCGTCCGGCCGCCGCTCGCGCCGCTCGTCGCCGAGCATCTGGCGCAGGCGCCGCGCCACCGCGACCTGGCCCGGGTGCGGCCGCGCCCGGTGCACGCGCGGGTCGAGCACGGCGAGGTCGGCGTTGGTCGCGTCGAACGACAGCGCCGCCACGCCGAGCGCCGACTCGAGCAGCCGGCTGGCGTCGTGGAAGACGAGCGCCGCCTGCCCGATGCTCACGGCGTTCGAGCTGAGGAAGCCGATCCCGTCGCGCGGCCCGTAGTGCACCGGCGTGAGCCCGTTCGCGGCCAGCGCCTCGCCGGCCGGGAGCACGTCGTCGCCCACCCATGCCCAGCCCTCGCCGCCGAGCGCCAGGCCGATCTCGGCGAGCGCGGTGAGGTCGCCGGTGCCGAGCGAGCCGAGCTCGCGCACGAACGGCGTGACACCGGCGCGCAGCGCGCTGATCAGGGCGTCGAGGAGCTGGTCCCCCACCCCCGCTCCGCCCGCGCCGATCTGGTTGGCGCGCACGGCCATCGCCGCGCGCACGACCTCGACCGTGAGCGGCGCGCCGCCGCCGCCGGCGTGGCTGCGCACGAGGCGCCACTGGAAGTCGTCCGGGTTCTCGAGCCGCGCCGGTGACGAGCGCAGCACGCCCACGCCGGTGGTCACGCCGTACATCAGCTCGCCGCGCTCGAGCAGCGTGCGCACGAGGTGCTCGGCGGCCATGTTGCGCTCGCGCGCCTCCGGGGCGATCGTGGTCTCCGCGCGATCGCGCGCGATCTTCATCACCTGTGCCGGCGTGAGGCTGCGGCCGTCGAGCGTGATCACTTCCGCCATGCGCCCCAGCATGACGCGAAGGCGCCGTTACAGTCCGCCGCATGGTGCAGCTCACCGGCACAGGACTCACCGCCGCGGACGTGATCGCCGTCGCGCGCGGCGGCGAGGAGGTCGAGCTGGCGCCGGACGCGCGCGCCGCGATGGACGCGAGCGCCGCGGTGGTCGCACGGCTGGCCGAGGGCGCCGAGCCCGCCTACGGCGTATCGACCGGCTTCGGCTCGCTGGCCAACGTCACGATCGCCGCAGAGCGCCGCGACGAGCTCCAGCGCGCGCTGGTGCGCTCGCACGCGGCGGGGATGGGCGACCCCGTCGAGCGGGAGGTCGTGCGCGCGATGATCCTGCTGCGCGCGCGCACCCTGGCCATGGGCTACTCGGGTGCGCGCCCCGTCGTGGCCGAGACGATGCTCGCGCTGCTGGACGCCGATGTGACGCCGGTCGTGCCGGAGTACGGCTCGCTCGGCGCGAGCGGCGACCTAGCGCCGCTGGCGCACTGCGCGCTCGTCCTGCTCGGCGAGGGCGAGGCGATCGCGGGCGGCGAGCGGGTGACGGGCGCGCAGGCGCTCGAGCTGGCGGGTGTGGGGCCGCTCACGCTCGGGCCGAAGGAGGGGCTCGCACTGATCAACGGCACCGACGGGATGCTCGGCATGCTGATCCTGGCGGCGCACGACCTCGAGGCGCTGCTGCGCGTGGCCGACGTGACGGCGGCGATGTCGGTCGAGGCCCTCATGGGCACAGACCGCGCGTTCGCCGAGGACCTCGTCGCGCTGCGGCCGCAGCCCGGGCAGGCGGCCAGCGCCGCCAATCTCCGCCGCGTGCTGGCCGAGTCCGCGATCGTCGCGAGCCACCGCTACGGCGACGACCGCGTGCAGGACGCCTACTCGCTGCGCTGCGCGCCGCAGGTGAACGGCGCCGCGCGCGACGCGCTCGGCCACGCGGAGCGCGTCGCGGCCGCGGAGCTGAGGTCCGCGATCGACAACCCGATGGTGCTGCCCGACGGGCGGATCGAGTCGTGCGGCAACTTCCACGGCATGCCGCTCGCGTTCGCCTCCGACTTCCTGGCCATCGCCGTGGCGGAGGTCGGCGGGATCGCCGAGCGCCGCACCGACCGCCTGCTCGACGCGTCGCGCTCGCACGGGTTGCCGCCGTTCCTCTCGCCCGACGCAGGCGTCAACTCCGGGCTCATGCTCGCGCAGTACACGCAGGCCGCGCTGGTGGCCGAGAACCGCCGGCTGGCCGGGCCGGCGAGCACCGGCTCGCTTCCCACGAGCGCGATGCAGGAGGACCACGTGTCGATGGGCTGGGCGGCGGCGCGCAAGCTGCGAACGGCGCTGCGCAACCTCACACGGATCCTCGCCGTGGAGCTGGTGTGCGCCGCCCGGGGCCTTGATCTTCGGGATCCGCTCGAGTCGGCAGTCGGCAGTGCGGCAGTCCGCAGAGTCGTCAGGGAACGCGTGGCGGGCCCGGGCGCGGATCGCTGGCTGGCGCCCGAGCTGGCCGCCGCCGAGGAACTCGTGCGCAGCGGCGCCGTTCTGGAGGCGGTCGAGGCCGCGGTCGGGGCGCTCGCGTGAGCCGGGTCGTTCGCGCCCCGCACGGCAGCGAGCTCACCTGCAAGGGCTGGCCGCAGGAGGCCGCGCTGCGGATGCTGATGAACAACCTCGACCCGGACGTGGCCGAGCGCCCCGACGACCTCGTCGTGTACGGCGGCACCGGCCGCGCGGCGCGCTCGTGGGAGGCGTTCGACGCGATCGTGCGCAGCCTGCGCGACCTCGAGGGCGACGAGACGCTGCTCGTCCAGTCGGGAAAGCCCGTCGGGATCATGCGCACGCACGAGTGGGCGCCGCGGGTGCTGATCGCCAACTCCAACCTCGTGCCGGAGTGGGCCACCTGGGAGGAGTTCCGGCGGCTCGAGGACCTCGGGCTGACGATGTACGGGCAGATGACCGCGGGATCGTGGATCTACATCGGCACCCAGGGCATCGTGCAGGGGACGTATGAGTGCTTCGCGGAGATCGCGCGGCGCAAGTACGGCGGCTCGCTGGCGGGGAC
>JAICRZ010000158.1 GCA_025937135.1 Thermoleophilaceae bacterium | reverse complement strand
GATCCGCGGCGGCACCGACGGGTCGATGCTGAGCGCGCGCGGCCTCCCGACACCGAACATCTTCGCCGGCGGGCACGCGTTCCACTCGGTGCGCGAGTGGGTGTCGGTGCAGGACATGGCCGCCGCCGCTGCCGTGATCGTGCGGCTCGCGGCTGAGTGGGCCGCGCCCGGGTAGGCTCGGGACATGAAGCTCGAGGGCATCCACCACATCACCGCGATCACCGGCGACGCGCCGCGCAACGTCGACTTCTACGCCCGCGTCCTGGGGCTGCGGCTGGTCAAGAAGTCGGTCAACCAGGACGACCCGACCGTCTACCACCTCTTCTACGGGGACGAGCAGGGCGCGCCCGGCAACGACCTCACGTTCTTCGAGTACCCGGGCGCGCGGCCGGGCCGCGCGGGTGCGGGGATGATCCACCGGATCGTCTGGCGGGTCGGTTCGGCGGACTCGGTCGGCTTCTGGGAGGAGCGGCTCGGTGGGGAGGGCGTGACCACCGCCCGCGAAGGCGAGTCGCTCGTCTTCGCCGACCCCGAGGGCCTCGAGCACGAGCTCGCCCCGATCGACGTTCCCGACGCTCCGCTGGTCGCGCGCTCGGTCGACGTGCCGGACGAGCACGCGCTCCGCGGCTTCGACTCCGTGCGCGCGTACACGCCGGATCCCGAGACCAGCCGTGCGCTGCTCGAGGGCGCGCTCGGGTTCGAGCCGCGCGGCGAGGGGGAGTGGGAGGCGCGCGGCGAGCAGCGTGGCGGCCGCATTGTCTATGACCAGAGCTCGACGCCCGGTTCGCCCGGCGCCGGGACCGTGCACCACATCGCCTGGGCGACGCGCATGGACGACCAGACCGCGTGGCGCGAGCGCGTCGTGGATGCCGGCGCGCACCCGACGCCCGTGATCGACCGTTACTACTTCCGCTCGGTGTATTTCCGCGAGCCCAGCGGCGTCCTGTTCGAGCTCGCGACGATGGGCCCGGGCTTCGACGTCGACGAGCCGATGGAGACGCTCGGCGAGCGCCTGGCGCTGCCGCCGAACTACGAGAGCTTCCGCGAGCGGCTCGAGCAGGTGCTCACACCGCTGCCGGACACGCGCGCGTGGCGGCGCGCGACGGCCGGCACGTCCTAGGCGGCGAGCCCGAGCGCGGCGTCGAGCTCGTCTCGACCGGCCACGTCGAGCTTGCGGTAGACGTGCGACAGCGTGTCGGTCACGGCGTTCGGCGCGACGAACAGCGTCTGTGCGATCTCGAAGTCCGACGCGCCGACGGCTGCGAGCTCCGCCACACGCCGCTCCGACGGCGTTAGCAGCGCGCTGCCCGTCGGCGTGTCGAGCGCCGTCTCCTCGCCGCAGCGCGCGAGGTCGCCGCGTGCGAACGCGGCCAGCCGCCGCGCGCCGCTCGCCTCGGCCAGTTCGAGCGCAAGCTTGAGCGGCTCACGCGCGTCCGCGAGCTTGCCCTGACGCCGCAGCGCCTCGCCCAGCTTGTGCAGTGCCTTCGCGTGCTGGAGCCGGTTCGGCGAGCGCTCGAGGTGCGCCACCGCCGCCTCGAGATGCTCGACCGCGTGCTCGGGCTCGAGCTCCGCGAGGATCCGCAGCGCCGGGCCCAGCGCGGTCCCGGTGCCGATCGCCTCGGCGCGCCGTAACAGCTCGTAGTGGAGCGCGATCGCCTCGTCGCTATCGCCCGACTGCGCCATCGAGAACGCGCGCATGCCCTCCCACGGGCTCACGCTGACGTGGCGGACCCAGGGGAAGCGCCGGCCGACCTCCTCGGCGACCTGGATCGCGGCGTCGTAGCGGCCTTCTCCCATGAGCAGGTCAGCCTTGGCCACGAGCCAGGAGCGGATCGCGTCGGAGGAGTCGCCGGTGTCGGTCACGGCGTTCACGTGCTCCCACGCGCCGCCGTAGTTGCCGCGCGCCTGGAGCGTGGCGGCGAGGAACGCGTGCACGTAGGTTTCGGCGGGTGGTCCGAAGCCCCACGACCCGAGCTGCTCGAGCGCGGTCGTGAGCATGCCCTCGGCCTCGATCAGCTCGCCGCGGTAGAACGCGGTGGCGCCGCGCCAGAGGTTGATCGACGCCATCGAGAAGAGCGAGCCGCGCCGGTGCGCCTCGGTCACGACGGCGTTCCAGGCGTCCACGGCCTCGTCGCGGTCCGACATCGCCAGGGCGAAGATCGCGCCCACCGACATCAGCGTGTTCTCGGACGCGGCCAATTCTCCACCCGCGAGCGCGCGCAGCGCGAGATCCGCCACGTCGTCCGCGTTGCCGCCCTCGTAGGTCCAGTGCAGGGCGGCCAGCGACATCAGCATCTTCGTGCCGAGCGTGGGATCGTCCGGCGCGTCGCGGTAGCGCTCGAGGCGGGCGAGGTCGGCCGGGTCGCCGGCGCCGAAGAAGACGGCCATCATCTCGAGCGCCTCGAGCCGTCGGGCGGCCTCCGGATCCACGTGTTCGACGTCGACACGCGCCCTGCGCGCGCGCGATGCGGCCTCGCCCGGCTCGCCGGTGAACAGCAGCGTGACCCCCAGCGTCTCTGCGACGCGCGCGCGCTCGGCCGGGTCGCTCAGCGCGTCGTAGGCCTCGCGCAGGTGCGCCGCCGCGGCCGGGCCCTGGGTGAAGCCCTCGGCCACGCCCAGCTCGAACAGCAGCGTGGGACGCAGGTCGGCGGGCGGCGGCTCCGCCAGCGCCCGCTCCAGGTAGGCGACCGCGCTGTCCGGCGCGCCCTTGTGCACGGCCTCGCGCGCGGCGGCCCGGAGGCGCTCGCTGGTCCACGGGTCGCCGCGCGGCGGGGCCGCCAGCAGGTGCGACGCGATCTGCTCCGATCGCGCGCCGGCCTCGGCCAGCAGCGTGGCGGCGCGAGCGTGCTGGAGCTCGCGCTCGCCCACCGCGAGGTCGTGGTAGACGGCGTCGCGCACCAGCGGGTGGACGAAGCCGAGCGGCGTTGCGGGCCGCAGGATCTCGGCGCGCGCGAGCGCGCCCGTGACGGCGGCCACCCGCTCCTCCTCGATCTCGGCGAGTGCGGACACGAGCGGCAGCTCGGAGTCCTCGCCCAGCACGGCGACGGCGCGCGCTGCGGCACGGGCGTCGTCGCCGAGCCGGCTCAGCCGCAGGAGGATGCTGCGCGAGACCGCGCCGGGGCCGATCCCGCGCACGCGCTCGGCGTTGGCGGCGGTCGGCTCGACGCCGTCGGCCTCGAGCGCGCTGAGGAGCTGGCGCAGGAGCAGCGGATTGCCGACGGTGGCGCGGTAGCAGGCGTTGCAGAACGCGGCGTCGGAATCGGGCCCGAGGCGTTCGCGCACGAGCTCGTCCACAGCGCGCTCGGTCAGCGGCCCAGGGCGGACGGGCACGGCGTGCGGGTCCTGGGCGATCTCGGCCACGAGCGCGCTCTCGGCCGCCGGATCACCGGTGCGCAGCGTTGTGGCCACGAGGATCGGCAGCCCCTCGAGGCGCTGCGCGAGGTAGGCGACGAAGCGCAGCGACGCAGCGTCGCACCAATGCAGATCGTCGATCGCGAGCAAAATCGGCCCGTGGGCCGAGAGGTTGGCCGCCAGCCAGAAGAGGCCGTGCAGCGCGGCGAAGGAGCCCTCGGCTCCCGAGTCGACGTCGCCCGCGCCGAAGACGCCCGCAGCCGGGGCGGCCGCGCCCGCGAGCGCACGCTCGCGCTGCGCGGGGTCGGCCAGCACCGCCTCGAAGAGCTGGCGCACGACGCCGAAGGGGAAGTCGCGCTCCAGCTCGCTCGCGCGCGCCGCGAAGACGCGCACGCCCTGCTCGGCCGCCGTCGCGCGCACCTCGGCGAGCAGCCGGCTCTTGCCGATGCCCGCGGGCGCTTCGATGAACGCGACGCGGCCCTGGCCGGCGGCCGCTTCCGCCAGCAGCGATCCGACGGTCGACAGCTCCGCCTCGCGCTCGACGATCTGGCCGTTGCGCGCAGGGGCGGCGAGCACGCGCAGCGCCGGCGTGTAGGCGGGCATCTGCACCGCCGGCTCGGGCTCGCCGTCGGCGCGCAGAAGCTCCTCGTTGAGCGCGATCAGGCGCGGGCCCGGGGCCGTTCCCAGCTCGTCGCGGAGGATCGTGCGCAGCTCGTCGAAGGTGCGCATCGCCTCGGCCACGTTGCCGCCCGCGCGCAGGATGCGCATCAGGGCCGCGTACGCCGACTCGCGGAACGGCGCCTCCGCGATGGCCGCGCGCGCGGCTCGCTCGGCGCCGGCCAGATCGGCGCCGCCGAGCTCAGGGCCGGCGGCGGCGATCGTCTCGAGGGCCTCCACGCGCAGCTCCGCGAGCTGGCGGCGGCGCTCGTCGATCCAGTCGGCCTCGAGCCCCGGCAGCAGCCCGCGCTCGGCGATCGCCGCGGCCTCCCCGGCGGCGCGGGAAGCGGCGCCCCAGTCGCCCGCGCGCGACGCCTCGCGCGCGACCTCCAGCGAGCGCTGTGCCTGCTCCCAGTCGACCCACGCCCCGGGCGGCAGCACCAGCGTGAGCTCGCTGCGGCCCTCGAGCCGCCCGTCGCCGAGCGCCTTGCGCAGGCGCGAGAGCGGCGGGCGCAGCGCGGCATCGCCCTGCGGGCGCGACCCGTTGCCGGCGAACAGCGCGTCGAGCAGCTCGTCGCGCCGGACCGGACGGTCGCGGTTCAGGACGAGGTAGGCGAACAGCAGCCGCCCCTGGCGGCCGGGCAGAGCGGAGTCGAGCCGCTCGCCCTCGATCTCGATCGCGAGGCGCCCGCAGACCTCGATCCGGGTGGTTGCTTCGGTCACGTCGCGATTATGAATGCGCTTACGCCGGATGGCGAGCGAATCTCACGTCCGGGCGCCCTGCGACGTTCCAGGGGCATGAACCTCTTCTCCACAACGAGCTCGCCCGTGGGCGACCTGACGCTCGTCGGCGACGGCGAAGCGCTGTCCGGCCTCTACATGACCGACCACCGCCACCGCCCGCCGCTGCCGCATGACGCACGCCGCGACGACGCGGCATTCGAGGACGCCCGCCAACAGCTCCGCGAGTACTTCGCGGGGGAGCGAACCAGGTTCAGCCTGCCGCTGCGCATGGAGGGGACCGACTTCCAGCGCGCGGTCTGGCGCGCCCTGCTCGACATCGAGTACGGCGAGACGATCAGCTACGGCGAGCTCGCCCGCCGGATCGGCCGCCCGGGCGCCTCGCGCGCGGTCGGGCTCGCCAACGGGCGCAACCCCGTCTCGATCGTCGTTCCGTGCCACCGCGTGATCGGCAGTTCCGGCTCGCTGACGGGGTATGGGGGAGGGATGGAGCGCAAGCGCTTCCTGCTCGACCTCGAAAGCCCGGCGCTGCTCGCCCTACGCGCCAGCTAGACCCGGCGCCAGGTTTGCCGCGGATTGGGCCCGGTGAAGGAGTTCTCATGGCCACGACCTCCACACCTCAGGACCACGACGTACAGGGCGAGAAGCAGGGCAGCCCGCCCGAGGGTCCGACCGACCTCGAGAGCCGTTCCTGGACCGCGGTGCTCAAGCGCACCTTCAAGGGCTTCAAGAAGGACAACCTCAGCGACTGGGCGGCCGCGCTCACCTACTACGGCGTGCTGTCGATCTTCCCGATGCTCGCCGCCCTCGTCGGCTTGCTCGGCTTCATCGGTCCGTCCGCGACGCAGCCGCTGATCGACAACCTCGGCAGCGTCGCACCCGGTCCTGCCAAGCAGATCTTCACGAGCGCGATCCAGAACATCCAGAGTCATCAGGGCGCGGCCGGGGTCGCGGCGATCGTCGGCCTGGTCCTCGCTCTCTGGTCGGCGTCCGGTTACGTCGCCGCGTTCATGCGCGCGTCGAACTCGATCTACGAGGTGCCCGAGGGACGGCCGATCTGGAAAACAGCGCCGATCCGCCTCGGCGTGACCCTCGTGCTCGTGATCCTGCTAGTCATCAGCGCGGTGATGGTGGTCTTCACCGGCGGCCTCGCGCAGCAGGTGGGCAACGTGATCGGCGTGGGCAGCACCGCCGTGCAGGTCTGGGACATCGCCAAGTGGCCGGTGCTCCTGGTCATAGTCAGCCTCATGTTCGCGCTGCTCTACTGGGCCTCGCCGAACGCCAGGCAGCCGGGCTTCCGCTGGGTCAGCCCGGGGGGCGTCGTGGGCGTGGTCATCTGGGTCGTCGCGTCGGCGCTGTTCGCGCTCTACATCGCGAAATACGGCCAGGCCGGCTACGCGAAGACCTATGGGGCGTTCGCCGGGATCATCATCTTCCTGGTCTGGCTGTGGGTCTCGAACCTGGCCGTCCTGCTCGGGGCCGAGTTCAACGCCGAGCTCGACCGTGGCAAGGCGATCGAGGAGGGCCACCCGCCGGACCGCGAGCCGTTCGCGGAGCTTCGCGACGACCGCAACGTCAAGCCGGAAACGGATCCGAACGCCTAGCCGTCTCCTCGGTCATAATGGACGGACTTGGCCGGCTGGCCAGTTCCTAGCCGAGGAGAGATAGATGGCGAAGCAGCCGAAGAGCTTGAGCGGCCGCGTGGTCGCGATAACGGGCGCCGCCCGCGGGATCGGCAAGGCGACCGCGGCCGCGCTGGTGCGGCAGGGCGCGCGCGTGGCGATCGCGGACATCGACGCGGAATTGGCGCGGCGGAGCGCCGAGGAGCTCGGCAACGGGGTGCGCGCGTACGAGGTCGACGTGACGAGCCGGCCGTCGGTGGCCGCGTTTCTCGACGCGGTCGAGCGCGACCTCGGCCCGCTCGACGTGATGGTGAACAACGCCGGCATCATGCCGATCGGCCCGTTCCTCGAGGAGGACGACGGGTCGGCCGTGCGCCAGCTCGACATCAACGTCCACGGCGTGATCTTCGGCATGAAGGAGGCGCTGCCGCGGATGCTGTCGCGGCGCAGCGGCCACATCGTCAACCTCGCATCCGTCGCCGGCAAGGCGGGCTTTCCGCACCTCGCCACGTACTGCGCGAGCAAGCATGCGGTCATCGGGCTCACCGAGTCGGTCCGTGGCGAGTTCCAGGGTTCCGGGATCGAGTTCACGTGCATCCTGCCGTCGCTCGTCGACACCGAGCTCACGTCTGGACTCAAGGCGGGGCGGGGGATCGAGAAGGCGAAGCCCGAGGACG
>JAICRZ010000071.1 GCA_025937135.1 Thermoleophilaceae bacterium | reverse complement strand
CTGCATGACCTCGGCGGCGATCGTCTCCCAGCCGAAGCGCTGAGCGCGCTCGCGGGCGGAGGCGGACATTCGCTCGCGTCGCGCCGGATCCAGCGCGAGCTCGTGCAGCGCCTCGCCGAGAGCGGCGGGGTCGCCGGGAGGAACGAGCAGGCCGTCGACGCCGTGGCGCGCCACGTCGCGGTAGCCGGCGATGTCGGAGCAGACGACCGGCGTGCCGGTGGCGAACGCCTCCGTGAGGACCATCCCGAAGCTCTCCCCGCCCAGCGACGGCGCGCACAACAGGTCGGCCTCGTGCAGGATGCGGAACTTGTCCTCCTCACTCACGCGGCCACGGACGTCGACGCCCTCGATGTCGAGCAGGTACGGGTCGACCTCCTCGAGCGTCGAGCCCGCCACCGTCAGGCGCGCATTGACGCCGGTGGCGTGCAGCGCCTCGAACGCGCGCAGAAGGACCGGCAGCCCCTTGCGCTCCTCCGCGCGCCCGACGAACGCCAGCCGCAGCTCGTCCGACGGCGCCGGCTTCGGCTCGGCCGGCGCGGCCGAGAGATCGACGCCGTTGGGGATCACGCGGTAGCGCCCCCCGTAGAAGCGCTCGGCGGTCCAGCGCGCCGCCTCCGACACCGCGATCCGCACGTGAAGCTTGTTGTAGAGCCGCCGCGCTCCCACCGGCCCCGACACGATGTGGTTGATGAACCCGCCGGAGTAGGTGTGGAAGGTCCCGACGAGCGGGACGCGGGCGGCCTCGGTCGCGTAGAAGCCGGGCACCGCCCCGTTCGGCTCGTGCACGTGCACGACGTCGTAGCCGCCGTGGCGCAGCTCGCGGTCGAGCACCACCGCCGCCTTCGGGCTGAGCGGCACGTTCGACACGGCGCCATTGGCCGGCACGCCGATCGTCCGGCCCAGCGAGATCAGGTGCTCGGGGAACTCGCGCTCCTGCGGGCGCGCGCCGCGGTGCATGACCGCCGAGAGGCGATCCGCCGGGTCGTAGGGCATGAGTAGACGGACGTCGTGCCCCGCCGCGAGGAACTGCTGGGCCAGTGCTTCGACGTGCCGTCCGACGCCCCCCGGATACGTGTACGAGTACGGGGAAACGAGGGCTATGCGCACCGTGGCATCCTAGACGACCTTCCAGACCTCTTACCTGCGAGCTGGCGCAGCGCCACCTATTCCATGATCTGCGGCGTCCACATGCGGCCGTTCCAGTAGCGCAGCCGGCCCTCGCCCTGCGGATCGGGATACCAGCCCGGCTCCGGCGCGGCCGCCTGCGGTTCGGGCGCCTGCCGAGCCGGCGGCCGTGTGAGCAGCGCGATGCAGGTGGCGGCCAGCACCGCGGACGCGACCAGCACCAGCCACAGGCCCCAGCCCGGCTGGATCAGGTCCGAGCGATTCCAGATGTCGGCGGCATCGATCACGGCCGCCAGGGCGCAGACGCCCGCCACGGTGAGCGGGACCGCGTAGTTCATCCGCTTCTCGCGCTGAGAGGCGACGAACAGCATCCCGAGCGCGACGAGGCCGCCGAGGATCGCGACCCAGCCGTCGCCGTTGGTGCCGCTCACCGAGACGAACCCGAGCGCCGTGACCCACGGGGCGAAGCCGCCCACGACGAGCCCGCCCGCCGCGGCCACGGCGGCCCAGAACAGCGGCGGCCGGGACGCGACGACCGGCGCCGGCGACTGCGTGTGCTCGGTCCACGCGCTGCCGTCCCAGTAGCGCGTGACGCCGTTGCCGTCGGGATACCAGCCCGGAGGAGGGAGTGCCACGGCGCCAGCCTAGGGCGCGGCGGCCGCCGCCGGCGCGGCCGCAGCACGGGGCGCGGCCCGGGGCTCCACGCGCCCGCGCGCGCCGCCGCGCACGTAGCCCGTCGCGAACAGCATGATCAGGAAGCCGAGCGCGAAGATCACCGGGCCCGAGTCGTTGCCGAGCGCACCGAGGATCGTCGCCGCGAGCCCGCCCCACACGCCGGCCATGAACGCCGGATGCTCGCGCAGCGGTGCGAACACGCGCGCCCGGTTGCGCACGCCGAGCACGAACGCGGCAAGTCCGATCAGGCAGATCACGAGCACCCACGTGTCGCTCAGCCCGCGCCAGGAGATCACCGAGCGCCGCTTGACGATGTCGAGGAAGCCACCCGCCCCCTCGCCGTGCACGACGGTGCGCGTCAGGTGCGCGCCGCCCCCGGTGACCAGGTCGAGTCCGATCAGCGCGAGGATGCCGAGAACGGGCACGAGGCAGGCGACCACGATCGCCCGCCGGCCCGGGCGCCGTCCGAGCGACGCGAGCACCGCGGCCGCCGCGCCCGCGCCGAGCGTGATCACCCCGCCCACGTCGGCGCCGAGGTGACCCGAGCCGATGATCGCCGCCGCCACCAGGCAGCCGATCGCGAAGCCGCGCGGCACCCAGCGCCGCGGCGCCAGCTCGAGCGCCGCGCCCAGGCCCAGGAGCACCTCCATCGACAGCAGGATCTCGAGCTCGTTTCCGATGCCGAAGAAGCGCGAGCCGCCCTTCGGGTTCGGCCCGGCCAGCGACGCGCCGATCCAGGGCGACCCGCGCGCGAGGTCGATCGCATGCGCCCCGAACACGATCGCCGCAGGCACCGCCGGCGCGAGCGGCCAGCGCACGAGCCGGTCCACCACCGCGCCGAGCGCCAGCGACCCCAGCGACAGCGCCAGCACCTCGACCGTCCGCGAGGGCGCGATCGCCGCGGTGAGCAACGCCACGCCGGGAACCCAGAGCGCGCCCAGGAAGCCCACGCGCAGCGCCCAGTGCAGCCCCTCGCGGCGACGCGCGAACCAGCCCACCAGCAGCAGCCCGAGGAACGACAGCGCGAACGTGCGGATCGCGGGGGTGCGCCGGCCGAGCACGACGTCGAGGCGCGCCATCCGCTCGCGCACCGCCTCGGCGTTGCCGTCCTTGCGGCTGTCGATCACCCGCCCCTCGATCTTCTTGGGGATCGGGATGCCGAAGTAGTGGAGCACGGTGGCGGGCATGTCGGTGGCGGTGACGAGCCCGACCCGGCGGGTGGTGTCGGAGTACAGGACGTTGCCGCGGAAGCCGGGGCCGAGGATCCCCGTGGGCAGCAGGCGGCCGCGCCCGGGCGGCGGCGCGCGCACGACGTAGATCAACTCGTCCGCGGGCCGCCGCGCCACGATCCGGTCGAGGGACTCCAGGCCCGCCTCGTCCTCCGGGAAGCGCGCGACCACCACGTCGTAGCGGTCGAGCAGTGCGCGCGTGCGCGTGGCGAACGTGCCGATCGTCCCGATCGAGACGCGCTGAAGCGTCCCGGCGCGGTCGGCCGCCACCACCGCCTCGACCTGCTCGTAGCCGATCACGCCCGAGTAGGCCACGCTCTTGCCCGCCCGCTCGAGCGTCTGCGCGAACAGCCCGGGCTCCACGTCGCCGGGCGCGCCCAGCGCGCGCTTGTTGTCGTAGAACCAACCGGCCATGCGGCCGCCGCTGCGGCCGTACTCGAGGTCGAGCCGCCCGAGCGGGTGCGAGTACGCGCGGTTCGCGATGCGCGTGCCCGAGCTCATGTCGAGCACCATCTGCCGCTTCGAGTACGAGCCGATCGAAGGCGAGGTCAGGCCGTAGGAGAAGTCGCGCTGCTCGAGATCGAACAGCAGCGGCATCTTCGGTGCGGGCCGCGTGGGGATGAACGCGATCAGCGCGCGCTTGGCGCTCGCATCGGCGGGCGCGAGGGCCAGCAGCGCGGCGAGCGTGATCGCAACCACGGTGGCGACTCGACGCATCCGCAACACTGTATGGAGATGACTGGCCGCCACTTCGTCAAGTTCACCTTCCTGAAGATCGACCCTGCCTGGCGCCGGCGCGACGGCGACGACCGCGCGCGGGACAAGGAGGAGTTCGCCGCGGCCTGCCGCGACTTCGCCGAGGATCACTTCCTGCGCGTCTACTCCACCGTCGGCACGCGCGGCGACACCGACCTGCTCGTGCGCGTCGCGTCCCCGGCCCTCGAGCCGATCCACGAGCTGCACGTGGTGCTCAACCAGAGCGGCCTCATGCGCTGGGCCGACATCAGCCACTCGTACCTGGCGATGACCAAGGAGTCGAAGTACTCGGACGAGGAGCAGCCGCTGCGACCGCGCGAGGGGTCGGACCGGAGGTTCCTGATCGTGTATCCGATGTGGAAGCGCCGCGACTGGTACCTCCTGCCGGGCGAGGAGCGGATGCGGATCATGCGCAGCCACATCGAGACGGGACGCCGCTACACGGGCATCGAGATCAACACCGCCTATTCTTTCGGAATAGACGATCAGGAATTCCTGGTTTCGTTCAACGCGGACGATCCCGGCGACTTCCTGGATCTCGTCCAGGAGCTGCGGGGAACGGAGTCGAGCGCCTACACGGAGAGCGAGACGCCGATCTTCACCTGCATCTCCTCCTCGATCGAAAGGGCGCTCGACGCTCTCGACGGGGAAACCGTGGCCGCGCACCCGAACCTCTCTTGACCAGGACCGAATGAGCACCACCAACGGAAGCGCCCCGCTCGACAGCGAGATCCGCGACATCACCGTCATCGGCGCCGGCCCTGTCGGCCTGATCACCGCGTTCTGGGCGGGCATGCGCGAGGCCAGCTCGCGGATCATCGACTCGCTGCCGGACCTCGGCGGCCAGCTCACGACGCTCTACCCCGAGAAGTGGATCTACGACGTGCCGGGCCACCCGCGCGTGCTCGCCAAGGAGCTGGTGGACATGCTGCGCGAGCAGTCGATCGAGCAGTTCGACGTGCCCGTCCACCTCGAGACCACCGCCGAGCGCGTCGAGTACGAGCCCGACCCGGACGACTCCGAGAAGCAGATCCTGCGCCTGGTCACCGACAGGGGCGACCTGCTCACCCGCACGATCGTGATCGCCGGCGGGCATGGCGCGTTCGAGCCGAAGAAGCTGCCGGGCTACGACATGTCGCCGTGGGAGGGCAGGGGCGCCCACTACCTCGTCGGCGAGAAGTCGGCCTTCGCCGGCAAGAAGGTCGTGATCGTCGGCGGCGGCGACTCCGCCTGCGACTGGACGCTGAACCTGCTCGACACCGCATCCGAGATCACGCTCGTCCACCGCCGCGAGGGCTTCCGCGCGCACGAGGTCACGATTCGGGAGATCGAGCAGGCCGCCGACGCCGGCAAGGTCGCGCTGCGCGTGCCGTACCAGATCAAGGACGTGTCGGGGACCGGCCACATCCAGTCCGTCACGCTGTTCCACTCCGAGAACGAGGACGACGTGGTCGAGCTCGAGGCCGACGCCGTGCTGCTCCAGCTCGGCTTCAAGACTGCGCTCGGACCGCTCAAGGAGTGGCCGCTCGAGGTGCAGAAGGGCGCGATCGTGGTCGACCCCGTGATGAAGACCTCGATGGACGCGGTCTGGGCCGCGGGCGACATCACCGTCTTCGACGGCAAGCTCAAGCTGATCGCGACCGGCTTCGCCGAGGCGGCCATCGCCGTGGCGCAGGCCGTTCACCACATCCGGCCGGAGATGAAGATCCAGCCGAAGTACTCGACCAACACCGGCGTGCCCGGCGCGGTCGAGGGCCAGCCCTAGGCCGCGCGCGGCTCCGAGGTCGCGCCCGACGGCACGGCGGTGACCGACGCCCCGAGCGCCGCGATCTTGCGCGGCAGATCCACGTGCAGCAGGCGCGAGACGCGGCCGTGCGAGCGCCCGACGATCACCTCGTCGAAGCCGGACTCGTTGATCGCGTCCTCCACCGCCGCCAGCACCTCGTGCGCGCCGATGCGTGCCTCCACGGGCGCGCCGGCCGCTGCCTCGAGAGCCGGCCGCAGCCGCTCGATCGTGGCCTCCGCCTCCTCGCAGCAGGCCTCCTCCGGGTCGACGACGCGGTGCAGCCCGCGCGCCACGGCCGGCACCAGGAGCGTGAACTCGCAGGCGCCGCCCGCGGTGCGCCGCCGCACGGCATGGACGAGCGGGGCGTTCGTGTGCTGCGGGTCGGCTACGACAAGCACGCGTGCGGGAGTGGCTTCCATCGGATCCTCTCGATCTCGGTTTCCACTCCCGTTGGCGCCGGCGCGGCGCGCGGTCTTACGCGCGCGGCTCGGCGCGCAGGAGCGACACGAGGCTCTCGCGGTCCTCGGCGCAGGCCGGGCAGCCGCGCAGGTGCGCAGCCATGCCGGGAACGGCGGCGTCGGGGTCGCCGCCGGCGAGCTCCACCTCGACGTAGCGGTCGATCTCCTCGAAGCACGCCTCGCAGCTCAGCTCCGGGCCGGCGGGCCCGAGCGCTCGGCGCAGTATGCGGTCTGTCTCTTGCTCGTTCATGTCGGTTCCTCCTCGAGCCAGTCGAGGCCGAATCCCTCGGCCGCGAGGCCCGCGCGCAGCTTCTGCCGGGCGTCGTGCAGTGACTTGTAGAGCGCGCCACGGGTGGTGCCGAGGCGCTCGGCGAGCACGTCGATCGGCACGTCGTTGAGCGTGATGGCCACGAGCACCTCGCGCTGGTGCGGGCTCAGGTGCGAGCGGATTCCCTCCGCCACCGCGTGCAGCAGCTCGCCCGCCTCGGCGTCGCCCTGCGGCGAGCGCTGCCGCAGCCGCAGCTCGACCGCGTCGCCTTCGAGCGGGATCTCGCGTCCCTCCCAGGCGCGGCGGCGCAGCTTCACGCCGGCCTCGAGCAGGACGAACTTGTAGGCCCAGGTCGTGAACCGGCTCGCGCCGCGGTAGCTGCCGAGCTTCGCCAGGATCGCGGCCAGCGCGTCGTCGGCGGCCTGGTGGGCGAGGTCGTCGCGCTCACTGCGATCGAGCGATGCGCGGCGGCGGCCGATCTCGAAGTGCGCCGCGCGGAGGAGGAGCGCGTACAGGCGCGCGATGGCGCCGTCGCGTGCCGCGCCGTCATCGCCCTCGAGCAGGCGAAGCCACTCGAGCGACTCGGCGTCGAGGTCGGGGCTCAGATTCACGGTCGGGTTGAGCACGACGGTCCCAGCCACGGTACGCGGCTCGTCGGCAACTGGCAACACGGACGTCATCGAACCGTTCGCGCGCGGCGCGGGAGATTTCTTACCTCGAGTAAGAAATTCGACGTGGGCGCCGCCAACACATGCGACTCGTACGCAACCCAAGGAGGACCCATGTCATCTCCAGCCATCGACAGCCCGCTCGGGGTTGCCGGCCCCGCGCCGGGCTCGAGCGCATTCGCGCGGATCCGCGCAGCCGAGCCCGGCTACCAGGCGTTCCTGATGCTGCGCGTGGCGTTTGCAGTCGCCCCCATTGCCTTCGGAATCGACAAGTTCGCCAACGTCATGGTGCACTGGCCGAAGTACCTCGCGCCGTGGATCAACGACATCGTGCCCGGCACGGCGCAGCAGGCGATGTACGCCGTCGGCGTGATCGAGATCGTCGCCGGCATCGCCGTGCTCGTGAAGCCGCGCTACGGCTCGTGGCTCGTGGCCGGCTGGCTCGCCGGAATCGTGATCAACCTGCTCACCTACTCCGGCTTCTACGACATCGCGCTGCGCGACTTCGGGCTGATGCTCGGCGCGCTGACGCTCGCGCGCCTGTCGGCGGCCTACGACCCGCCGCTGCCGCTGCGCCGCCGCTAGGCGCCGCTTCAGTCGAGCAGCGCGAGCACGCGCTCGGGCGGCCGCGCCAGGACGACGCGGTCGCCCCGCTCGACGAGCGGCCGCTCCACCACCACCGGGTGCTCGGCCATGGCGGCGAACAGCTCGTCGTCGCTGCGCGCCGGATCGTCGAGCCCGAGCTCGGCCACGAGCGGCTCCTTCGTGCGCAGCACGTCGCGCGGCCCCAGGCCCGCCTTCGCCAGCAGCTCGCGCAGCCGCTCCTCGGCGATGCCCTCCACGTGGTAGTCCACGCGCTCGAAGTCCACCCCGCGCTCCTGGAGCAGCTCCCCGAGCCGCCGGCACGTCGTGCAGGTGGGCTTCTCGTAGACCGTCAGCCGCTCCCCACTCATGTCAGCCGCGTCTCCAGCCGCCCGAGCTGCGGCGACTCCACGACCACCTCGTCGCCGGGCTTCAGCCACACGCGCGGCCGGCGCACGCTGCCGACGCCCGCCGGTGTGCCGGTCGAGACGATGTCGCCGGGCTCGAGCGTCATCAGCATCGAGAGGTAGGCGACCGTGGCGGGGATCGAGTGGATCAGGTCGGCGGTGGTCGAGCGCTGCATCTCCTCGCCGTTCAGCGTCAGGGCGATCTCGATCGCGTCGTGTGCGCCTGCCTCGTCGGGTGTCACGAGCGCGGGGCCGCACGGCGCCGAGCCGTCGAAGACCTTGCCCGGCATCCATTGCAGCGTCTTGAACTGGAAGTCGCGCGCCGACAGGTCGTCGAGCAGCGTGTAGCCCGCGATGTGGTCGAGCGCATCGGCCTCGGACACGTCCTTCGCCTCGCGGCCGATCACGTAGGCCACCTCGGCCTCGTAGTCGACCTTCTGGCTGTACGGCGGGAGCTGCACCTCGGCGCCGGCCGGCGCGAGCGCGTTCGCGAACTTGGCGAAGAAGGTGGGCGTCTCGGGCGCCTCGAGCCCGGCCTCCTCGGCGTGCGAGCGGTAGTTCAGGCCGAGCAGCACGATCTTTCCCGGATCCGGGATCGGCGGCAGCAGGCGCGCGTTCTCGACCGGCGGGCCCTCGGGCCGGACCTCCGCGCCCAGGCGCAGCAGGACACCCAGGCCGCCGGGTCCCGCGTCGTGGATGCCGTCCTCCTCCAGGACCCCGGCGCGCGTGCCGTCCCCCGCGTCGTAGCTCACCAGGCGCATCGCGCCAGACTATGTGAATGCGCCGCCTGGCCGTCATCGACATGGGGTCGAACTCGTTCCGGCTCGTCGTGTTCGGCTACGAGCCGGATGGCGATTGGGAGGAGCTCGACGAGATCCGCGAGGCGGTCCGCGTGGCTGAGGGCGCCGGCGCGGACGGCCTGCTCCAGCCCGATCCGATGGAGCGCGCGGTGCAGGTGGCGAAGGCGTTCGCGTCCTTCTGCCGCGCCTCGGAGATCGACGACGTGACGGCGGTGGCCACCAGCGCGATCCGCGACGCGCCCAACGGCGACGAGCTGCTCGCACGAATCCGCGACGAGGCCGGGCTCGAGGCGCGCGTGCTGTCGGAGCAGGAGGAGGCGCGCTACGGCTACCTGGCGATCGTCAACTCCACCGCGCTGGACAGCGGCTACGGGTTCGACATCGGCGGCGGCAGCGTCCAGATCATGCGGATCGAGGAGCGCCGGCTCGACCGGGCCGGGTCGTGGCCCCTGGGCGCCGTGCGGATGACCGAGCGGTTCGGCGACGACTCCCGCGCGCTGCGCGAGCACGTGCGCTCGGTCCTGGGCGCGGAGGCCTGGATCGAAGCGGGCGACCCCGCCCGCGCAGCCGGGATCGGCGGAACGATCCGCAACCTCACGGCCGCCGCCAGGAAGCGCGGCCTCTCGCTCACCCGCGACGCGCTCGGCGAGCTGAGCGACGAGCTGGCCGGCATGCCCGCGTCCGAGCGCGGCCGTGTGCCGGGCATCAAGTCCGACCGCGGCGACGTGATCCTGGCCGGCGCGCTGGTGCTCGCGGAGCTGATGGACCGCTGCGGCGTGGACGCGGTCGAGACCACGCGCGCGGGCCTGCGCGAGGGCATCTTCTTAGAGCTCAGTGCTCGTCCAGGTGGAAGGTGAACATCCGCTCGGCATCGATGCGTGCGAACGCGCCGCCATCGAGCACCTCGAGCCACTCGTCGCCGTAGCGCGGCAGATAGATGTCGAGCAGCGTCTGGCGTAGCTGGGCGCCGTCCTCCGCGCGGACGTCGACCGGCGTGGCGCGTCCATGCACGGTCACCGCCAGCTCCTCACCGGGGAGATGCGTGGCGCTCACCTGCGGCCGCGCGCGGATGTGGCGGAAGCGCAGCGAGTCCGGTGCCGACCCGAAGTGGAAGGCGCCGCGCAGGAAGATGCCGTCGACCGGACCGACGATCGGGCGCCCGTCGGCCGTCACGGTGGCGAGCGCGAGCAGGCGCATCCCGGTGAGGCGCTCGGCCATCTGCTCGGCGCTCAACCGCCGCTCCGGCGTGTGGATCCGCAGCATGTGCGGCCCCGCCCCGGCATAGCTGCGGTCGAGAAGCTCCTGCAAAGCAGCCAGATCGGCCGCGGTTTCGTGCATTGGGCCATTCAAACACGCGATCGCTCAGGTACGCGCGCGAGGCGCCCGATCGGGGATCGAGCCGGTCGCATTCCGGTCGAACATCGTGATCGCCTACACCACAGGCACCGACTCGAGCGGCGGCGTTTCACGCCGCCTGTCCCGCCGCGTCCTCGTGCCGCTCATGGTCTGTGCGCTGGCGCTCGCGGGCGGCACCACGACCGCGACAACCCTGATCGCGCGCGACGCCGCCCGTGCCGGCGTCGACTCCAAGGCCGCCGCGCTGCACGACGCCGCCGTCAGCTCGCTGCGCCGGACCGGCCACGCCGGACCCGCCGCCGATGTTGCGCGCGCCGCCGGCGGCAGCCTCCGCACCGCACCAGCCGACGAGCCGCTGCCCGGCGGGCGCGCCGTTCACGCGACGGGCGGACAGCTCGTCTACGAGTACACGATCCGCGACGTGCGCCTGACGATCGCGCTGCCGCAGCGGCCGGTGACGGACGCCACCCGCCGCGCCCTCGCGATCGCCGCGGCGGTCGCGCTCGCCTTCCTCCTGCTGACGGTCGCTGCCGTATGGCGCGCCCTGCGCCGCGGTGTCGTCCGTCCGCTGCGCGCACTGGCCGACGGCGTCGAGCACCTCGCCGAGGGCCAGGCGATCCGCATCTCCCCCACCGCGCCGGTGCGCGAGGTGGAGGCCATCAGCAGCCGCCTCTCGGCGCTGGCCGCGCGCTTCGCGGAGCTCGAGTCGCAGGCCACGACGGACCCGCTGACCGGCGTGGCGAACCGGCGCTCGTTCCAGGCCTCGCTCGAGGCCGAGTTCAAGCGCGCGACCCGCGACGGCCGCGAGCTCGCGCTCGTGCTGATCGACCTCGACGGCTTCAAGGAGATCAACGACACGCACGGCCACCCGTTCGGCGACGGCGTGCTCCAGGTGATGGCGCAGAAGATGGAGTCGAGCATGCGCGCCACCGACATCGTGGCGCGCGTGGGCGGCGACGAGTTCGCGATCCTGCTGCCGGGCACGACCGCGCACGGCGCCGAGGCACTGGTCGAGCGCGCCCGCGGTGCCGCGGCGGGCGCGATGGGCGGCGCACAGCTGACGTGGTCGGCCGGCGTGGCCGCCTTCCCGGCGGACGCGCGCGACACCGAGACGCTCGTGGAGTGCGCCGACGTGGCGCTCTACTGCGCGAAGGCGACCGGCGAGTCGAGCGTCTGCCGCTACGACCCGGAGCAGACGGTGGCACCCGGCCCCGGTGGCGACCGCGCTGCGGTGGAGATGCTGCTGTCGCTGCCCGACGGGATCGTGCCGGTATTCCAGCCGCTGATC
This sequence comes from Thermoleophilaceae bacterium, assembly GCA_025937135.1. GTDB lineage: Bacteria > Actinomycetota > Thermoleophilia > Solirubrobacterales > Thermoleophilaceae > JAICJV01. The sequence goes on along the minus strand of JAICRZ010000071.1, from coordinate 1,769 downwards.
TCGCTCGCGACCGGCGAGGTGGCCGGCTACGAGGCGCTCGCGCGCTTCCCCCACCCGCCGGCGCGCCGGCCGGACGAGTGGTTCGCCGTCGCGACCCGCTGCGGCCTCGGCCACCAGCTCGAGCGGCGCGCGGTCGAGGCGGCGCTCGCGCCCGGCGGCCGTCCCGAGGGCACCTACCTGTCGTTCAACCTGAGCGCGTCGGCGCTGATGTCCGACGAGGTGCTCTCGGTCCTCCCCACCGACCTCTCCGACGTGGTCGTGGAGATCACCGAGAACGATCGCGTCACCGACCCCGACGCCCTCGCCGAGCGGCTCGCGCCGCTGCGGGCGCGCGGCGCCCGGATCGCGGTGGACGACGCCGGCGCCGGCTACTCCGGGCTCCAGCAGGTGATGCGCATCCATCCCGACATCATCAAGCTCGACCGCTCGCTGGTCGCGAACGTGGACTCCGATCCCGCCAAGGCGGCGCTCGTCGACTCGTTCGTCCGCTTCGCGGCGCGCACCGGCGCCGTCGTGTGCGCCGAGGGCGTCGAGACGCCGGAGGAGCTGCGCGTGCTGGCCGACCTCGACGTGACGTACGGGCAGGGCTTCGGGATCGCCCGGCCGGCCGCGCCCTGGGCGTACGTGGCGCCGTGGATCGCCGGCACGATCGCGCCGCGCGGCGAGCGTCACGAACCCGACGCGCCCGACACCTCCGAGAGCCGGCTCATGGCGCTCACCGAGCGGCTCGCGAACGTGCGTTCGCGCGACGAGCTGCGCGGCCTCGCGGCACTCATGGCCGCGGAGATGGCGGCCGACGACATCGTGCTGCTGCGGCGCGGCTCCGACCCCGGCACGCTCGATGCCGTTACCGACCATCCCTGGATGCCCGTGGGCTCGCCGCTCGCGCTGTCGTACTACCCCACGCTGCGCGAGGTGCTGGCCAGCCAGGAGGTCTTCCAGGTACAGGACTCCGATCCGAGCGCCGACCTCGGCGAGCTGACCCTGCTCGCGCGCTCGAGCCATCGGTCGGTGCTGATAGCGCCGATCGTCGGGAACGGCGACGTGGTGGGCCTGATGCTCGCCTTCGGCGACGGCGAGCGGCCCTGGACGCGCGCCGAGACGAGCCGCGCGCGCATCGTCGGGCACCAGCTCGGCACGGTCATCGAGGCGCTGGCCGAGCCCACCGCGCTGGTCTGATCCGCCCCGCCGCGCCGTAGAGTTGGAGCGTGGCGAAGAAGGACGAGAACGCGATCCCGACGGGTCGGATCCGCCGGACCGCGAAGGTCGGCGGGCTCGTCGGCGGCCAGGCGGCGCGCTCGTACGCGACCAAGGCCGCGAACCTCACGCGTGACAAGGACGGCCGCCGCGCGGCCGCGGAGAAGCGCCAGATCGAGGCCGCGGAGCAGATCGTGGAGGTGCTCGGCCAGATGAAGGGCGCCGCGATGAAGATCGGCCAGGTGGCGTCGTTCATCGACATGGCCGGGATGCCGCCGGAGGTGAGCGACCGCTTCCAGGAGAAGCTCGCGGAGCTGCGCGACTCGGCCCCGAAGGTCCCGTTCAAGGACATGCGCAGGGTGATCGAGCAGGACCTCGAGGAGAAGCTCGGAGACGCCTTCGCCGACTTCGAGGAGCAGCCGCTCGCGGCAGCGTCGATCGGGCAGGTCTACCGCGCCGAACTGCACGACGGGAGGCGCGTGGCCGTGAAGGTCCAGTACCCCGGCGTGGCCACCGCGGTGCGCGCCGACCTCCAGAACCTCGGCCTGCTGCTGCGCGCCGCAAAGCGGATG
>JAICRZ010000174.1 GCA_025937135.1 Thermoleophilaceae bacterium | reverse complement strand
GGCGCTCCATCGCTGCCGTTGCCGCCGACGCGGTTGTTGCCCCAGCTCGCAAGGACGCCCGAGCCGGTAGCCGCGAGGCCTGTCGTGTTGCCCGTCACGAGGTTGCGCGCGATCTCGGCGCGTCCGCCGTCACCCACGCCGACGGCGGTGCCGGAGTGCGTGATGAAGCTGTCCGTGAGCGTCAGGTTCGTGTCGGCTGCGGATGCCGCGAATACGCCACCTGTGCAGTTGTCGTGCAGGTCCGTCCGGGACACGCTCGCCGAGCCGCCGGCTGCGGGCTCCATGTCGATCGCACGCCCGGAAAAGCCACGGATCGTCGTGTACTCCACGTGCAGCGAGCGCCCGGAGATGAACTTGATGCCGTTGGCGGTCCCAGGTGTGGTGCAGGGGGCGATGGCCTCGATCGAGAGGTTGCGGAGCACAACGTCGGCGCCCGGAGCGTCCACGACTATGCCGTTGAAGCCGCTGCTCGCGAGGACGCCCGCGTACTGGGCCCCGGCGTCGATCGTCAGCGACTTGGTGACGGTGATCTGGCCGTACGCGCCCGGCGTCAGGACCCGGATCGTGCCGCCGGCGTCGGTGTGGTTCTGCGCCCCGGCGAACGTCTTGCACGGCGACACGCGCGTGCAGGCATTCGCGTCGTTCCCGTCGGCGCCCTCCACCCAGGTGACGCTGTCAGCCTGGGCGACGGCGGTCGCAACGAGCACGGCGGTCAGAAGGACCAGTGAGAAGAGAATTGAGCGGAGGCGCATCGGCCGAACGTAACCCGGCCGGCGCGCATCCGCCACGTCGTTTCTCTGACCAACCCAAATGGGTTAGAACGCGGCCGTTACGGCCCCGCGTTCGGCCTCACCCGCGTCGAGCCCTTGCCCTTCGTGTAGACGAAGATGCGGTCGCCCAGCGAGATCCACCTGTAGATCGACACCGCGTTCGACAGCGGCACGCGCAGGCAACCGTGCGACGCGTTGTAGGTCGGGACGTCGTGGTAGCCGTGGATCGCGTAGCCGCGGATGAAGTAGTTGGAGTAGTACATCGCCTTGGCGTTGTAGCCGGGCGTCTTGCTGTAGAAGCGGAACGAGCCGACGACGGTCGGGGTCGACGGCTTGCCCGACGACATCGTGTAGATCCGCTCCGGCCTGCCGTGGTTGGCCAGCACGAGCACCTGGCGCGAGAGATCGGCCTCCACGTGCTTGCCGGCGCTCGGGTGGCGCAGCCGGAACGCGCCGCGCCCCGAGAAGAGCTTCGCGAGCATCGACGCGTTCGTGCTCGTGATGCGCGCCATCTTGTTGACCTTGCGGTAGGCGAGCACGGCGCGGCCGGTGGCGTCGTCGAAGCGGCCGCCGCGCGGCGTCACGTAGGCGAGCCGGTGGAGCTGGCGCTGGAGCAGGCGCACCCCCGGCCCGCTCGATCCGCTGTGCAGGTTCGGCCTGATCGCCTTGAAGCGCACGCGCTTCGACTGCGCCGGGCCGACGTTCACGCCCTGCTTGTGGATCACCTGCACGGCGAACGTGCCGGTCGTGCCGACCTTCAGCTTGGCCGCGAACTTGCCCTGCTTGTTCACACCCGCGAGCGCGCGGCGGCGCACCTTGCCGTTGCGCAGGAGCTCGACGGTGACGCCGTCACCGGCCGCCGCGACGTTGATCGTGCCCGCCACGCGGACCCTCGTGTGCGCGACCGTGTAGATGTGCTTGCCCTGGTGGAGCCCCACCACGCCCACCTTGAGCTGGGCGGGCGCCTGCGCGAAGGCGGCGGGCGCGAGGGCGAGCGGGACGGCGATGGTCAGAAGGGCGAGGCGGCGCAAGCGAGGGGTCCTTTCGGCGATGAGAGGAGGGCAATTATTACCGGCGCGGCGGCGGCCTTCACGCGGGCGCGGGCGCGCGCCTGCGCGGGAGGAATCTCGTGAGGGCCGCGCAGCCGGCCAGCATGGCGGCTCCGACAGGCAGCGCGGCGGGCCAGCCGTGGGTCGTGGTGGCGCCGTAGGCGATCGCGTTGTTGAGCGCGTGGATCGCGATCGTGGCGAACAGGGTGCCGCTGCGCTCGTACACCCAGCAGAGCACCACGCCGAGGATCACGAGGATCGGGAACGCCGCGTTCACGCCGTGCACCAGCCCGAACAGGACGCCGTCGATCGCGGCCGCCAGCCAGAACGTCATGCGCACCCGCAGGACCCGGAAAAGGACACCGCGGAAGAAGATCTCCTCGCACACCGGCGCGAGCGCGATCACCAGCAGCGCGCCGATCACGAGCAGCGCCGTGTTGCGGTCGGCGCCCAGGTTCTCGACCGTCTTCTGCGGGTTCTTGGGGGTGAAGGCGGCGTTGTAGGCGATCTCGAAGACGAAGAACGCCACGGTCCCCATGAAGGCCATCGCCACGGCGAGCTTGAGCGGAGCCGCGCGCAGGCCGAAATGCCACGGCCGCGGCCGCACGGTGAACGCCGCGACGCCGATCGCCGCGGCCACCACGCAGACGTCCTGTGCCAGCGTGGCGAGCGCCGTCACTCCGGGCGAGTCCGTGGTCGCGTGGACGCCGGCCGACTTCACCACACCCACCACCACGCCCGTGATCAGGATCGCCGCGCTGAGGCCGAAGCAGACGGCGGCGAGCGGCATCCACCACGGCCAGCGCGGCCAGTCCTCGGTGTCGCGCGCCATCAGTCGAAGAGTAGGGGCGGCAGGTCCGCGAGGCTCGCGATCGGCGCGTCGCGCAGGTCCCGTTCGATCAGCAGCGCCCGGATGCCCGCGCGCTCGGCGCCCGCCACGTCGTTCTCAGGCGAGTCGCCCACGTACACCGCGTCGGCGGACGAGCAGCCGGCCAGCTCGAGCCCCGCGTGGAACAGCCGCGGGTCCGGCTTCGCGGCGCCGGCCTCCGCCGAGGTCACGACGGCGTCGACCAGGTCGCGCAGCCCCGCGGTGCGCAGGACATCACCGAGCGAGCAGTCCCAGTTGGACGCCACCACCAGTCGCAGACCGTGTCCGCGCAGGTCGCGCAGCGTCGCGGGCACCTCCGGGAACGCCGCGAAGCGGATCGACGCGAGCATCGCGGCGCGCACGTCCACCGGCGGCTCCCCGAGCGCCTCGCTCATCACGCGTGCGCAGCGGTCGCGCAGCCGCTCGAGCGACTCGCGGTCGCGGCCCTCGACGTGATGCTCGAGGTAGTAGGCGATCTCGGCGCGGAACGCCGCGTCCGCAACCTCGGGGGAGACCTCCACGCCGCGCGCCGCCAGCTCGTCGCGCAGCCGCGGCCCCGGCGGCTCCATCCGCACGAGCGTGCCGAACGAATCGAACAGGACCGCCCGGGGGTTCATGCCACCCAGTGCCACGTGGCGTAGCGCACCGTGAACACACCCAGCAGCAGCGCGAACGCCACGAGCGCCACCCGCCAGGCGCGCCGGTGCAGCGCGATCCACATGAACAGCGGGAACAGCACGCCGAGGAAGCGTGGCAGCGACATCAGCGGCTGCGGCCCGACGGGGAACGACAGCGGCAGCGCGAGCGCGGCGACCACGTACGCGCCGTACGCCGCGGGCAGCCTGCGCAGCACGCCGGCGGCGGCGACCACCGCGAACACGAGAAACCCGAACAGCTCGAGGTTGTGCGCGGCGGCGATGAGCGGGTCGCCGCCGGCGGACCCGAAGTACACGTGCGCGCGCGAGCCCGACGCGAGCTGGAGCAGCCCGTCCCAGGCGCCGCGAGTGCCGTCGACCACCGCTCCGAACGGACCGGCGAACGAGCGGAACCAGACGTCCTGGAGGTGCAGGTACGCGAACGCGTCGCCCCTCGCCGACGCGAGGTACCCGGAGTACGCGGCCAGCCCCGCGGGCGCGAGCCCGAGCCAGGCCAGGTCGCGCGCGCGGCCGCGCCACCACATCATCACGAGCGGGACGAGCAGCACGATGCCGGCGCTGCGCGTGCCCGAGGCGAGCGCGGCGCACATCCCGGCCCACGCCCAGTGCCCCGTCCGCGCCGAGTACAGCGCGCCCACGGACAGCAGCAGGAAGAGGCTCTCCGAGTACGGCACGCCGAGCCACAGCGCACCGGGGAAGAAGGCGAACAGCCAGACGCTGCGGCGCGCGGCGTCGGCGCCCAGCTCGAGCTCGGCGAGCCGGCGCAGGAGCAGCAGCGCGCCGGCGAGCGCCAGCAGCGCCACGAAGTACGCCGCGAACAGCAGCGCGCCCGGATCGCCGCCGGGCGCGAGCGCGCGCACGAGCAACGGATACAGCGGAAAGAACGCGCTGCTCGCGCCGTCGTAGCCGCCGTGCGCGATGCCGAGGTACCAGACCGAGTCCCAGCGAGCGAGTGGCGCGAACAGCGAGTCGAGCGCGACGCCGAAGGGATGGGTGAGCGCGGGGCTGTCGAACGAGAGCGCGCTCCGGCTGCCGTCGGGACCGGTGACGCCGGCCGCCACCACGGCCACGATCCACACGAGCGCACGACTCACGAGGAACGTGACCGCGGTCTCGCGCAGGGCCGCGTCCACACGCGGTCGCTCTATAGCCTGCCGCCCCATGGTCATCGCCTCATTCTGGACCGATCACCGCAACCTGCTCACCGCCGTCGTCACGCTCGTGGTCGCGTTCCTGCTGGCGCAGCTCGTCGACCGAGCGATCGCGGCTCGCGGCGCGCGGCTCGTCGACGTGATCCCGGGTCAGCTCTCGCCCACGACGAGCACGCGGCTGCGCCTGGTCCGCCGGCTGGTCTACGTGGCGATCATCGTCATCGGCGTGATGCTCGCGCTGGTGCAGTTCCCGTCGGTCAAGCGGGTGGCCACCGGCGTGCTCGCGTCGTCCGCGGTGCTCGGCCTGGTGGTCGGCTTCGCGGCGCGCCAGACGCTGGCGAACGCCGTGGCCGGGATCCTGCTCGCGATCACGCAGCCGATCCGCATCGGCGACCTCGTGACCTTCGAGGGCGAGACCGGCATCGTCGAGGACATCCGCCTCACATACACGTACGTGCGCACCGACGACGGGCGCCGGATCGTGATCCCGAACGAGCGCCTGGCGTCGACCACGGTGGAGAACCACACGATCGTCGACCCGCGCGTGCGCGTGGAGGCCTCGGTGTGGATCCCGCGCGAGGTCGACGCGCTGCGCGCGCTGTCGGCGCTGCGCTCCGACGACGACGTGGACGTGTCGGTCGCCGAGATCGACAAGGATGCCGTCAGGCTGGTGGCCGGCACCTGGGCGCGCAACTCCAGCGAACGCGGCGCGATCGCGGCAGGACTCCGGGCGTCATGCCTGGAAAGACTGCGGAGTGCTGGTCTATCCTCAGCGGTTGCGGAGTAGGCGGGCTGGGATCGCGCTCCGGCTCCTTCGATGACCTACCGCCAGCGACAGGTACGCAAGCGCCGTGGCAAGGGCAACGTCCGCAAGCGGGCGTTCCTTGGCTTCGCGCTGGTGCTGTCGGTGCTCGGGCTCGGCGTTCTCTCGGCCGTCGGCTGGGTGATCGCGGTGGCGGCATCGGCGCCGGACATCAAGGACCTCAAGCCGACCGACAAGGGCGCCAACTCGGTCGTCTACGCGGCTGACGGCTCGCGGCTCGGCTACGTCCAGTCCGACACCAACCGCACGCCGATCGTGTGGGGCGACATGCCGCTCACGATCCGCCAGGCCACGGTCGCGATCGAGGACAAGCGCTTCTACGAGCACGGCGGCGTGGACTTCGAGGGCATCGTGCGCGCGGGCGTCAAGAACCTCACCTCCGGCAAGACGGTGCAGGGCGGCTCGACGATCACCCAGCAGCTCGTGCGCGCGCTCTACATCAAGGACCCCAAGCGCGACCTCAAGCGCAAGATCCGCGAGGCCAAGATGGCCGAGGAGCTCGAGCAGCAGCACTCGAAGACCTGGATCCTGCACGAGTACCTGAACGACGTGCCGTACGGCACGGTCGGCGGCCGCACGGCGATCGGCATCGAGGCCGCGGCGGAGACCTACTTCGGCAAGCACGCGAAGGACCTCCGGCTGCCGGAGTCGGCGCTCCTGGCCGGCCTCCCGCAGGCGCCGTCGCAGTACAACCCGCTCCAGAACCCGAGCGCCGCGCTCGACCGCCGCAACGAGGTCATCCAGGCGATGCAGAAGTCGGGCTACATCACGCCCGCGCAGGCTGACCGCGCCCTCAACACGCCGCTGCGACTCCACCCCGGCCACCTCTACACGCAGCGCCGCGAGCCGTACTTCTTCGACTACGTGCAGGACCAGCTGATCGAGCGCTACGGCGCGAGCGTCTACCGCAAGGG
>JAICRZ010000143.1 GCA_025937135.1 Thermoleophilaceae bacterium | reverse complement strand
TCTCGGCCGGCGCGACGGTGGCTGCGCTCACGACCGGCTGGCTAGAGCACGCGCGCTGGCTCGGGCGCATCGTGCTCGCGAGCGTGGCGGTCTGGGGCGTGGCGATCGCGGGCGCCGGGCTCGTCACGTCGATCTGGCCGGGGCTGATCCTGTTCGCGATCGCGGGGGCCGCCGACAGCGTGAGCGCCGTCTGCCGCTCGACGATCTCGCAGTCGCTCACCCCCGACCACATGCGCGGCCGCATGTCGTCGGTCTTCAGCCTGGTCGTGGCGAGCGGGCCGCGGCTCGGGGACGTCGAGGCCGGCACCGTCGCGTCGCTCGCGACACCCCGCTTCAGCGTCGCGTCCGGCGGGCTCGCATGCGTCGCATCGGTCGCCGTCATCGCGGTGCTGTTCCCGCAGCTCGCCGCCTACGACGGCGACGTGGCCGCGCCCACCACCATCGCGGCATGACCACCACACGCCGAGCCGCCTGGTCCGTGGCCGCGCTGACGGTGCTCGGCGCGGCGGTGCGGTTCTCGACCCTCGACGTCCAGAGCTTCTGGGTGGACGAGGCGGCCACGATCCACCTGCTGCACCGGTCGTTCGGCGGGATGCTGTCCGCGATCCCCGACAGCGAGTCCACGCCGCCGCTCTACTACATCGTCGCGTGGGTCTGGGCGAAGCTGTTCGGCAGCGGCGAGGTCGGGCTGCGATCGCTCTCGGCGCTTGCGGGGACGGCGACGGTGCCGGTCGCGTACCTGGCGGGCGCTCGGTTGGTCAGCCGCCGCACCGGGCTCGTGCTGGCGGCGCTCGTGGCGGTCAATCCGCTGCTCGTGTGGTTCTCGCAGGAGGCGCGCGCGTACGCGCTGCTCGCGCTGCTGTCCGCCGCCACGCTCGCGGCGCTGCCCGCGGCACTCGAGCGCCCGTCGCGACGCACGTTCTCGACCTGGGCGGTGCTGGCCGCGCTGGCGCTCGTCACCCACTACTTCGCGATATTCCTGATCGTGCCGGAGGCGCTGTTGCTGATCCGGCGCCATCGCGGGCGGAGCCTGCCGGCGGTCGCGGCCGCGGCGGTTGCCGGGCTCGCGCTGCTGCCGCTGGTCGTGCACCAGGCTGGGAACGACCGCGCCGACTTCATCCGCCACGTCGCGCTCGGCAAGCGAATCGTGCAGGTGCCGAAGCAGTACCTGGTCGGCTTCGACTCGCCGCTCGAGGCGCTTGCGACGGCGGTTGCGGTGGCGCTTGCGCTCTACGCGATCTGGCTGCTCGCACGCCATGGCGACATGCGCGAGCGCCGCGGCGCCGGGCTGGCCGCTCTCATCGCCGTCGTGGCGCTGGGCGTCCCGCTGGTGCTCTCGCTCGTCGGCATCGACTACCTGATCACGCGCAACCTGATCGAGGGCTGGCTCCCGGCGATGATGGTCGTGGCGGCCGGCCTGGGCGTGCGCGGCGCGCCGCGCGCCGGCGCCGTGACGACGGCCGCGCTGTGCGCCGTCATGCTGGCGGTGCTCGTGGCGGTCGAGGCCAACCCGGCCTACCAGCGCAGCGACTGGCGCGGGGCGGCGCGTACGCTGGGGCCACCACCTTCGGTGGGGCGCGCGCTGGTGGTCAGCCCCGCCGCGGGCTCGGACGCGCTCGGCCTGTACGCGCCCGGGCTACAGGTCATGGGGCCGGGCTTCGTGCGCGCGAGCGAGATCGACGTGGTCGCAACCGCGCAGCACGCCGAGGGCCAGACGCCGGCGCCTCCACGTCCGAGGTTCTTCGTGCCGCCGCCGCCCGGGTTCGTGGGCGTCCAGGCGAAGTTCGCCGAGACCTATTCGCTGCTCCGCTACCGCTCGGTCGACCCGGCGGGCGCGGCACTCGACATCCCGATGCTCGGGGCGCTCCAGTTCGCGCCGGGGGGCGCCGACTTCCGCTATCAGCCGCCGCCGCGCTGAGCGCGGCGGCGCAGCACGTGCACGTCCCCGTCGCGGCGCGTGACCTTGATGCGGTCGAGGTGCTCGAGCACGGCCTGCGCGTAGCGCCGCGAGGTCCCCAGCTCGTCGCGCAGCGCCGCGATCGTGGCCGCCCCGTCGCGCTCGCACAGAGCGATCACCTGTGCCTCGAGCTCCGCGAGCGGCTCGGGATGGAAGTGCAGGTTCTTGCCGACCCGCACGGCCTGCCCGCTGCGCTCGAGCTGCGCCAGCCGCCGCTCGGCCTCCGCCGGAGCGAGCCCGACGGCATCCGCCAGATCCCCGTGCGCCCGCGGCTCACGCCAGTCGGAGCGAAGCAGGGCGGCGAGGGCCAGCGCAGCATCGTCGAGCACCTCCGGCTCGGGCCTCCGCTCCGCGGGCCGCGGGCCGCGGGCCGCGGGCTCCTGGCGGCGGCTGCTGCGCGGCGGATGGGCGTCCACCATCACGCCGCCGCCCAAAGTGTCGGGTGGCGCGATCTGCCGCACGACCAGGCGATCGCCGGCCACCGCTACGAGCGGCGCCTCCAGGCGTAGCTGCACGACGCCGTCGTCGCGTGGATACACGCGGGCCGGCGCGTCGCGCGTGCCGTGGTGCACCTGCACGCGCGTGCCGGGCTCGACCGGAGCGTCCAGCCGGGCCTCGACTCGATAGGTCGCGCTCACCTCACCGTCGGCCGCGACCACCACGTCGCCGCGGCCCAGCTCGCGCCAGCTCGGCCCAACCAGGTTGAGCGCCACCCGCTGTCCCGCCGCCGCGCGCTCCACCGGGCGGTCGTGCACCTGCACCGAGCGCACGCGCGCCTCGATCCCGCGCGGCAGCACCGAGACCCGGTCACCCGTGCCGATCGCGCCCGCCCAGAGCGTCCCCGTCACGACGGTCCCGATCCCGCGCAGCGTGAACGAGCGATCCACGTGCAGCCGCGCAGGGCCATCCGCCTCCGCGCGCCCAGGCAGCTTGGCGGCGACTGCATCGAGCGCGGCCAGCAGCTCGTCGAGTCCGGTCCGGCGGAGAGCGCTCACCTGCACCAGCGCGGCGCCCGGCGCCAGCTCGCCCGCCTCGGCCGCCGCCAGGTCCGGCTCCCCGATGTCCGACTTCGTGATCGCCACCACGCCATCGCTCACGCCGAGTCCGCGCAGCACCGCCATGTGCTCACGCGTCTGCGGCATCACGCCGTCGTCGGCCGCCACGCACAGGAGGAACATGTCCACGCCCGACGCACCGGCCACCATCGTGCGCACGAAGCGCTCGTGGCCCGGCACGTCGACCACCGACAGCCGCCGCCCGCTCGGCAGGTCCAGCGGCGCGTAGCCCAGCTCGATCGAGATGCCACGCGCATGCTCCTCGGGGAGGCGGTCGGTGTCCTTGCCGGTGAGCGCTCCGATCAGCGCGGTCTTGCCATGGTCGATGTGCCCGGCCGTACCGAGCGTGAGCGGCGGCGCGTCGCTCATCCGGCGAGTGCCGCGGCGACCGCGGCCGCCGCCTGGCGCGCCTCGTCGTCGGACATCGTCCGCGGGTCGAGCACGAGCCAGCCGTCGCGCACGCGGCCGATCACCGGCGGCTCGTACGCGCGCAGACGCCGCGCGAGCTCGTCTGCGCCGTGGTCGCCCGGATCCACCGCGCACACGGGCCCCTCGAGCTCGAGCAGCGGCAGCGCGCCGCCGCCGACCTTCGCCGCGGCGCGGATCACGTCGGCGCCGTCGATCCGCTCCCGCATCGCCTCCGCGCGCCTGCGCAGCTCGTCCTCGCCGGCGGCCAGCATCCGCAGAACCGGCACCTCGCGCAGCGCGCGCGCGGGATCGCGGTACAGGCGCAGCGTGGCCTCGAGCGCGGCGAGCGAGAGCTTGTCGATTCGGAGCGCCCGCGCGAGTGGGTGCGTGCGGCAGCGCTCGATCGCATCGCGCGTGCCCACCATGAGGCCGGCCTGCGGGCCCCCGAGCAGCTTGTCCCCGGAGAAGCAGACAATGGCCGCGCCGGCCGCGACCGAGCGCCGCACGGGCGGCTCGTCGGCGAGCTCCGGCAGCCGCTCGGCGAGCGCGCCGGAGCCGACGTCGTCGATCACCGGCACGCCCAGACCGCAGAGTTGCTCGATCTCCACCTCCTCCACGAAGCCGACGGTGCGGAAGTTCGACTGGTGCGCGCGCATGACCGCGCCCGCCTCGGGGCCGATCGCGCGCTCGTAGTCGGCCAGCCGCGTGCGGTTGGTCGTGCCCACCTCGACCAGGCGCGCGCCCGATTGCGCAACCACGTCCGGCACGCGGAACGAGCCGCCGATCTCCACGAGCTGCCCGCGCGACACGATCAGCTCGCGTCCCGCCGCCAGCGCCGCCGCTGCGAGCAGCACCGCCGACGCGCAGTTGTTCACGGCCATCGCCGCCTCCGCGCCGGTGAGCTCGCGCAGCAGGCCCTCCACGTGCGCGTGGCGCGAGCCGCGCGCCCCGGCGTCCAGGTCGTACTCGAGGTTCGAGTAGCCGGACGCGGCCGCGGCGATCGCATCCACGGCGGCTGCCGGCAGCGGCGCGCGGCCCAGGTTCGTGTGCACGATCACCCCCGTCGCGTTGATCACCCCGCGCAGGTGCGGCGCCTCGCCCGCGCGCGCCCGCGCGAGCGCGTCCGCGTGCGCATCCCAACCGGCGGGCGGGTCGTCCGCCAGCAGCGCGTCGCGGCGCGCCGCGATCGCCTCGCGCGCCGCCGCCACCGCCACGGCGTGCGGCAGCTCGAGCGACGCCGCCAGCTCCTCGACCGACGGCAGCGACCTCAGCTCAGGGCCGTGTTCCCTCGACCCAGCGTCCCTCGCCACCATCGACCTCCTTCTTCCAGATCGGCGCCTCGGCCTTGAGCCGGTCGATCACCTCGCGACCACCCGCGAACGCCTCGCCCCGGTGCGGCGCCGACACCGCCACGATCACCGACGGCTCCGACAGCGGGACCTCGCCGACGCGATGCTCCGCCGCCGCGGCGCACAGCCCGTGCCGCTCGACCGCCTCGGCCAGGATCGCGGCGATCTTCTCCTCGGCCATCTCCGTGTAGGCCTCGTACTCGAGCAGCTCGACCTCGCGCGTCACGCCGCTGAAGGTGACCACCGCGCCGGCGCGCGCGTCGCGCACCCGCGCCGCGAGCGCGTCGAGCGACAGCGGCTCGCCCGTCACACGTGCGTGCACGAGCGCCGTCTCGCCGCCGCTCACCGGCGGGATCAGCGCGAGCTCGTCACCCGGGTCGAGCACCTGATCCTCGGGCGCGTACTCGCGGTTCACCGCCATGACGAGCGGCAGGCCCGCGGCAATCTCCCCCAGCTCGCCAAGAGCGTCACCCACGCACGCGCCGTCGGGCAGCTCGAGCGTCAGCTCACGGGCGCCCGCGCGCTCCCGCAGCATCGCGAACAGGCGAACCGTGACCTTCACCCGGCGAATGCTATGCGCGGCGCTCCACCGCCTCGCTGTAGCGCGCGTGCATGTGCGCGAGGCCGTACAGCAGCGCCGGCCCGATCACCTCGCGCGACGAGCCGAAGCCGGCGGCCTCGTCGCTGTAGCTGCGCGACAGCCGCACGATCTCCTCGGCGCGCTCGCGCGCCACGTCTGGCAGCGCGACCTCCACGGTCGCGAGCTCCATCTCCCTGCGTCCGAACAGTCCCCTCACCGCTGTACCCCCGCCGAAGAATTCCCTTAACGACATCGCGAAGCTAAGGCCGCGAACGCGAACGCGCCTTCCCCCGATTGGTCGAGAGGAGAGCCCGAATTCGCGGAAAATGCGCGATCTGTGTGGGCAACCGGCGCGCGTGCGTCATCCTGTATCCGCTCGTGCGTGCCCGCCTGAACGTCAGCCCGCAGCTCTACGCCCGCATCACCCTGGTGGCGCTCGGCGCGCTCGCGCTGATCGTCATGACCGGCGCGGCGGTGCGGCTGACGGGATCCGGCCTCGGCTGCCCGGACTGGCCGAAGTGCTACGGGCGCACGGTGGCGCCGCTCGAGTACCACGCGGTCATCGAGTACGGCAACCGGCTGATCACCGCCTGCGTCGGCATCGCGGTCATCGCGGCGGCCAGCATGGCGTGGTTCCGGCGCCCGTTCCGCTGGCACCTCGCGTTCTTCGGCGCGCTGCTCCCGATCGGCGTGATCGCGCAGGCGATCCTTGGCGGCATCGTGGTCAGGTACCACCTCAAGCCGCAGCTCGTGATCGGCCACTTCATCCTGTCGATGGTGCTGCTCGATGCCGCGTTCGCCCTCGCCTGGTGCGCGCGCTACGCGCCCAACGAGCGTCGTCGGTCGAGCGACCGTCTCGGTGTCTGGTCGGTGCGCGCGCTCGTGCCGATCGGCCAGCTCACGATCCTGCTCGGGACGATCACGACTGCGGCGGGCCCGCACCCGGGCGATCACAAGGGCGAGGTCGTCAAGCGGTTCACCTTCAAGGGCGGCGACACGCTGCACTGGATGGTCGAGCGCCACGGCGCCCTGGCGGTGATCTTCGGCCTCGCGGCGATCGCGGTCTGGCTGATCCTCCGGCGCCCGGGCGGCGATCGCCGCGCGCTGCGGCCGCTCACGGTGCTGCTCGGCCTGCTCGCGGCGCAGGGCGTCGTCGGCATCGTCCAGTACGCGCTCAAGCTGCCGGCGGGCATCGTCTGGGTGCACATCGCGCTGTCTGTGCTCACGTGGATGAGCGTGCTGTGGTCGGTGGGCACGGCCGGGCGCATCGAGCCCGCGGCCCGCGGCCCGCGGCCCGCGGAACGGGAGCCGCGGCCGGAGCTCGTGGCTACCGCGTAGCCCTATTCTTCGCCGCCCATGGCTACGACTCCAGACCACGAGAAGCCCACGATCGCCCCGATCGTCGGTCCCGACGATCCGCGCCGGTTCACCGACTCGGGCATCGAGATCAAGACCGAGTACACGCCCGACGACGTTCAGGACGGCGTCGAGGAGCGGCTCGGCGAGCCGGGCGAGTACCCGTTCACGCGCGGCATCCATCCCGAGATGTACCGCTCGCGCCGCTGGACGATCCGCCAGTACGCCGGCTACGCGAGCGCGAAGGAGACCAACGAGCGCTTCCGCTACCTGATCGACCACGGCACCACCGGGCTGTCGATGGCTTTCGACCTCCCCACCCAGCTCGGCAGGGATTCCGACGACCCCCTCTGCCTCGGCGAGGTCGGCCGCACCGGAGTGGCGATCGACTCGATCGACGACATGCGCCGCGTCTTCGACGGGATCCCGCTCGACGGGGTGACCACGTCGATGACGATCAACGCACCCGCGTCGGTGCTGCTGCTGCTCTACGAGCTCGTCGGCGAGGAGCAGGGCGTCGAGGCCGAGAAGCTCGGCGGCACGACCCAGAACGACATCCTCAAGGAGTACATCGCGCGCGGGAACTTCATCTACCCGCCCGAGCCGGCGATGCGGCTGACCACCGATCTGTTCGAGTACTGCAAGGAGCGCATCCCGCGCTGGAACACCATCTCCATCAGCGGGTACCACATGCGCGAGAAGGGCTGCTCGGCGGTGCAGGAGGTGGGCTTCACCCTCGCCAACGCGATCGCCTACGTGCAGGGCGCGATCGACGCGGGCATGAACGTGGACGACTTCGCCCCGCGCCTCGCCTTCTTCTTCAACGGGCACAACAACGTGTTCCAGGAGGTGGCCAAGTTCCGCGCCGTGCGGCGGATGTGGGCGCGCATCATGAAGGAGCGCTTCGGGGCCGAGAAGCCGCGCTCGATGATGTGCCGCTTCCACACCCAGACCGGCGGCGTGACACTCGCCGCGCAGCAGCCCGAGAACAACATCGTGCGCGTGGCGCTCCAGGGCTTCGCCGCGGTCTGCGGCGGCACGCAGTCGCTGCACACGAACGGCTTCGACGAGGCGCTCGCGCTGCCCTCCGAGCGCGCCGCGAAGCTCGCGCTGCGCACCCAGCAGGTGATCGCCTACGAGTCGGGCGCCACCGACACGGTCGACCCG
>JAICRZ010000149.1 GCA_025937135.1 Thermoleophilaceae bacterium | reverse complement strand
CGCGGCCGCCGGGGAGCAGTCGGCGTCGCTGCGCGCGCGGCTCGAGGAGTCAGAGCGCGACCGCCACGCGGTCAGCGAGCGACTGTCCGGCGCCGAGTCGCAGCTCGCCGAGCTCGGCTCCGAACGCGATCTGCTGGCGGCGGGTCTTGCCACGCGGACGTCGGAGCGTGATCGCCTCGCGGGCGAGCTGGCGGAGCTGGAGGCGGCGCGGACCGCGCTCAGCGACGAGGTCGACCAGGCGCGGGCCGATGCCGCGGCCGCCGGGGAGCAGTCGGCGTCGCTGCGCGCGCGGCTCGAGGAGTCCGAGCGCGACCGGCACGCGGCCGGCGAGCAGCTGTCCGCAGCCCAGTCGCGGCTCGCCGAGTTCGCTGCGGAGCTCGACAGCGTCCGCGCGTCCGCACAGGAGGAGGTTGCGGGCCTGGAGGAGCGCCTGACGGCGGAGCAGGCCCAGGCACGCGAGCTGAGCGCCGCACTCGCGGCAGCGGAGCGCCAGCGCGACGAGCGAGCGGCCGAGCTGGCGCAGGCCGCGTCCTCCACCCGCGTGCTGCGCGACGAGCTGGCGCTGGCAGCGGAGTCGCTCGAATACGAGCGCGAGGAGCGCAGCAAGCTGAGCGAGCTGGTCACCTCGCTTGGCCAGAGCGAGCGCACGCTGCTCGACACGCTTGACAGCGCGGGCAACGACCTTGCCGCCGGGAGGGAGGAGCGCCGCCGCCTCGGCGACCAGCTCGCCGCGGTGACCGACGAATTGGCCGCCGCGCGTGCCGTCGGCGAGAACGCCGACGCGCGCGTGGAGCAGCTGGAGTCGGAGCTCGCGGCGATGCGCGAAAACGTGGGCGAGCGCGAGCGCGAGCTGGCCGAGCAGCGGGCACGCGGCGACCGTGCGGAGGCGCAGGCCGGCGATCTCCGGCTGTCGGTGGAGGCGGTCGCTACCGAGGCGAACCAGCTCCGCCAGGCACTCGACGCGGCCAAGGCGCGCGCAGAGTCGGCCGGCCGCGAGGTCGAGGAGCTGCGTGCGCACGTGGCCGGCCGCGACGCCGACCACGACGCGATCAGCTCCCGCGCCGAGGCCGCGGAGTCGCAGGTGGCGGAGCTGAGCGCCGCGCTGCAGGCCGCCGGCGATGCGCGCGACGCGGCTGCGGCGGAGGCCGAGCAGCTGTCGCGGCGCATCGAAGCCGCGGAGTCGGAAGCCGTATCGCTGCGCGAGCGCTTCGAGGCGAGCGACTCGGAGCGCGAATCGCTCGCTGCTCGTATCGAGGAGATCGGCGCGGAGGCGGGCGAGCTGCGCAGCGAGCGCGACGCGCTCAGCGCCCGCGCGGAGAGCGCCGAGGCCGAAGCTGCGTCGTTGCGTGCGCGCGTCGAGGCGAGCGAGACGGAGCGCGACGAATCACACGAACGCGCGGAGGCGGCGCTGGGAGTCGTGGCAGCGCTGCGCCAGGAGCTGGAGGAGACGGGCAGCGAGCGCGAGGAGATGGTCATGCGCGCCGAGGCGGCCCGCTCCGAGGCGATCGGCCTGCGCCAGCGCCTGCACACGACGACATCCGAGCGGCAGGCGCTGTCAGCCGCGCTGGAGGCGGCCCGCAACGAGGCCGCCGACCTGCGCACGAGCGTGGAGGCGAGCTCCTTCGACATCGACGCGCTCAGTGCCCGCGCGGACGCAGCCGAGTCGGAGTCGGCGGCGCTCCGCTCCGAGCTCGAGGCCGCCCAGCAGGCGCATGCCGCAGCGGTGGACGAGCGCGCGCAGCACGAACAGGCGAAGACCGAGCTCGAGACCCAGCTGGTGGCGCTGCGTGAGCAGCTCGAAGCCGCCGGCGCGCAGGGTGAGGAGGCGGCCCGCCTGCGCGCGGAGCTGGAGGCCATGGATGCCGCGCGCGACGAGCTGGCGGCGCGGGCGGAGGCCGTGACCGGCGAGCTCGAGGCGGCGCGCGCGGAGGCGGCCGACCTCCAGGCACGGCTCGAGGCGAGCGATTCGCAGGGTGCCGAGGCCGCGGAGCTGCAGAAGCAGCTGGAGGCCGCGACAACGGAGACGGAGCAGCTGCGGGCGCAGTTCGAGGCGACCCGCGCCGAGCGCGATCAGATCGTGGCGGGCGCGCAGGCGGAGGCCGCCGATCTCCGCGCCCGGCTGGAGGCCGCCGAGGCCGAGCCCGGCGCGCTGCGTGAGCGGCTCGAGGCGAGCGCAGCAGAGCGCGAGGAGGAGCTGGCAACGCTGCGTGCGCGCGCGGCCGAGGCCGAGCAGGCGGCGGAGACCGCGCAGCGTCAGGCCGCGACAGGCCGCAGCACCGTCGCGGGCCGTCTGACCGCGGTGGAGGAGGCGCGCGCCGAGGCCGAGCCCCGCCTGGATGCGCTGAGCGCCGCCCTCCAGGGCATCCGCGAGTCGATCGCGGCGGAGCCCGAGATCGGCCTCGACGTCGGACCCGACCCCGCCGAACTCGAACGCATGCGCGCCGAGGCCGAGGAGCTGCGGACGCAGCTAGACGAGCTGGCCGAGCGCAAGGTCGCCGAATCGAAGGTCGTGAAGATGGTGTCGCAGGCGGAGGCCGAGACGGAGCGCGAGCGCCGCGAGAGCGCCGAGGCGGAGGCTGCGAAGCTCCGCGGCCAAGTGCAGAAGGCGCGCGCCCTGATCGCGCAGCACGAACGCCAGGAGGGCGCGCTCGCCGCGCGGCTGCGCGAGGAGCGCGAGACGCGCGAGCGGCTGGAACAGCGGCTCGCGTCGGTTCCGGCTCAGCCCGAGATCGAGAGGCTGCGCGACGAGCTCGCGGCCGACGACTCGCCGGTGGCCACGCTCGCCGAGGCGGAGCGCCGCCTCGCGACGATCAGGTCGACGCTCGACGCCGGCTAGTGCGCCATCGGCAGCGCGGTGCCCGTGACGGGCGCGGGCGGCGCGGGCGGAGCCGGCTTCAGCTCCGGCTGGAGCGTCGGGATCTGCTGCGGCGTGGCCGCGATGAGCCCGCGTGCCGCGTGGATGATCGCCTGTGACGCGGGCGCGTCGGGATCGGAGATGACGAGCGGCGTGCCCTCGTCGGCACCCACTCGCAGCTCCTCCTGGAGCGGGATCTTGCCGAGCAGCGGCACGTCGAGCTGGTCGGCCAGCTCCTGGCCGCCGCCCTCGCCGAAGATCGTGAAGCGCTCGCCCGACGGCGTGACGAAGCCGGACATGTTCTCGATCACGCCCGCGATCTCGAGGTCGAAGCGCTTGGCCGTGTCCGCGGCGCGCGCCGCCACCTTCTGCGCGGCCGGCTGGGGCGTGGTCACGATCACGAAGCGAGCCTGCGGCAGCAGCTGGGCGAGCGTCATCGACACGTCGCCGGTGCCGGGCGGCAGGTCGATCAGCAGATAGTCGAGCTCGCCCCACTCGACGTCCTCGAGGAACTGGCGGATCGCCTTGTGCAGCATCGGCCCGCGCCAGGTGATCGCCTGGTCCTCGTGGTCGAGGAAGAACTCGATCGAGATCGCCTTGAGGCCGCCGTGGGCGACCAGCGGGAGAATCCTGCGCTGCGGCGAGACGGTCGGCCGCCCGTGCACGCCGAGCATCCGCGGGATCGAGTAGCCCCATACGTCGGCGTCCATCGCGGCCACCTGCTTGCCCTCGGCGAAGAGCGCGGCGGCGAGATTCGAGGTCACCGTGGACTTGCCGACACCGCCCTTGCCCGAGCCGACGCAGATCACGTTCCGCACCGCCGCCAGCGCGCCGGTCGGGAGGCCGTCCTGGCGCCCGAGGCGCTGCTGGAGGCCGCTCTTCTCCTGGCTGCTGAGCACGTCGAAGCCAACGTTGACCTGCTCCACGCCGCCCAGGCCGCGGATCGCCTCTGTCACTCCCTTCTGGAAGTGCGAGCGAATCGGGCAGCCCGGCGTGGTCAGCGAGACCACCACGTCGACGCGGCCGTCGACCGGCGTCTCGATCGAGCGCACCATCCCGAGGTCGACGATGTTGTGGCGCAGCTCAGGGTCGATCACGACCTTGAGGGCCTCGCGGATCTGTTCGACCGTCGGCATTGCCTCCACTATGGCAAAGGCACGTCGGCGTACCGCGGAAGCCCGTCGTCCGGAATGTCCTCCCAGACCGCGGCCGTGGCGACGTGGTGGCGATGCGCCGGGCGTATTCCGGGATCGCCGTCGATCGTGCCCAGGCGGACGCCGGTCGGAGAGGAGACCGCCGGGTCACGGCTGTACAGCGCCGAACCGCACTCGGAGCAGAACGCCTTGATGTGCCCGTCCGGCGGCTGCCACTCGCGCACGAGCTCCTCACCCGCAACGATCCGGTAGGACCCGGGCGCCAGCCGCGCGTTGGCGGAAGCACCGGTCCCCGTCCGCCGCTGGCAACGCGTGCAGTGGCAATAGGAAGACGACTCGAGCGGCTGATCGATCTCGAACCGAACGCCGCCGCACAGACAATGTCCCGTGAGCACGCTCCGGACCCTAGCTCTGCCGACTGCCGACTGCGGACTGCGGACTGCCCAAAGACCAACGGGGCCCCGAAGGACCCCGTTGGCTGAGGGAGGAGAGATACTGCACTTCCGGCGGGTATGTGGCCGGAAGCCTTACCCGGTCACCGCCTCTCCGAGCGGGACCGGGGGAAGTCGCTACGAAAGAGTGGAAGCGACGTTCTCGGCGACACCCGTCACGCCGGTCTGGAGACGCTCCGCGCCGCGGACGAAGTTGCCCTGGCGGAACTCGCGGGAGGCCCCGCGGACCGAGGTGTCGAGGGTGCGCTGGTTGCGCTTGGCCAGGCGGGTCACCTGGTTGCGGCGCTGGCGCAGCTCGCGCTCGATCTGCGTGCGGGTCCGCTTGACCTGACGCTCGAGCTGGTTGCGCGCGGTGGTGCCGCGACGCTCGTACTTGCGCACGTTCACGTTGGCCTTGCGCTGGATCTTCTGGACCTCGCGCTGGGCGCTGGTGCGCTTCGTGTACGGCTTGACCGTCTCGACGACGTTGTCGCGCGCGGTCAGCGCGGCACCGACGCCGGTGAGCACGACACGCTCGACCTGCTGAGCGGCCGCCTCGATGGCGGTCACCTGCGCGCGGCCGGCCTGCTCGGCGGTGCGAGCGGCCTGAGCGGCAGTCGCCTTGGCGTCACGGCCGGTGCGGCGCGCGGCGTTCTTGGTCTGGCGGGCGCTCGACTGAGCGGCGTTGCTCTGACGGGTCGCCGCGGCGCGGCGCGCCGACGCGCTGCGAGCGGTGCTCGTGCGCGAGCGGCTGGCGCTCGTGGCGCGACGGGTCGACGTCGAGCGGCCGGCGGTCGAGCGGCTGCCGGTCGAGCGGCTGCCGGTCGAGCGGCTGCTGGTGCTGCGGCTGCGCGTCGAGCTGGTGCTGCGGCGCGCGGTGCTTCGGTTGGTGCTGCGGGTGTTGTTCTGCGTAGCCATGTGGTGCGAATCCCTCCTCCGGGAAACTTTTGCCTATCCCGTCGATGGACTAAGGATATTAATTCTAAGGACAATAGGAGTATAGCCGCGAACGTACGTTTGTAAACCTCCCGCGAATCCCGCTCCTGAAGCGGGCTTCACGGGCGCGCACGTCCGCTGGAGCGGCACGAACCCCCACCGATTCCGTACCCAAGCGCGGTGCTGCTAATCAGGCCGCGGCGCGGGTGCCGCGGACCCGGGCGACCCACGCCTCGGGGTCGTCCAGCTCGGCCAGCGAGGGGATCGCCTCGGGGCTGTCCCAGACCAGGTTGAGCGTGCCGACGCCGTGCCGGTCCGCCACCGCGTCGCAGAAGTGCTTGCCCTGCTCGTACTGGCGCATCTTCAGGTCGAGCCCGAGCAGTCGCTGGAGGACGCGCTCCGGCGCCGAGCGGCTCCGGCGGCGACGCTCCATCGCGTCGCGAAGGCCTTCGTACGCGGGCAGGACCTGCTCGCCGACCGCGTCCATCACGTGTTCCGAGTAGCCCTCGATCACCGACATCACAGCCTGGATGCGGTCGAAGATGACGCGCTGCTCCCCGGTCTGGACGAGCGCGACGAGCCCGCCCTCGCGGAAGCGCTCGACGAGGTCGCGCATGTCGGGCAGCGACGGCAGCCCGCCCGCGGCACCGCGCTCGATCCGCACCTCGACGGTGGCCAGGTACTCGCGCATCAGCGTGCCCATGTGATCGCGCAGCCACGGGACGCCGGAGAACTGCAAGACGTGCGTGACCTCGTGCAGGACGATCCAGCGCAGGAAGCTGTCGGCGTCGATGTCCAGGTCGCGCACGGCGCGCGCGAGGTTCGGGCCCACGAACAGCAGGCGGGCGGGACGCTCCGGCTCGAGCAGCGACAGCTCGTACTGGCCCAGCACGCGCTGCGACATGTAGCCGAGCACGAGGCCGCACTCGGCTGCCACGGTCGCGCCCGCGGCGGTGCGCAGCGGTCCCGCGAAGGGGCCGGCGCCCTCGAAGCGTCCGCCGAGCCGGTCGGTCACCGGTCCGAGCAGGCTGCCGAGCGTGTCCACGTTCACCTCTGCCCACTCGGCGCGGCTCACCGTCTCGGCCGGCGGGATGCCGCCCTCGGCGCTGAGGCCGGTGTAGCCCGTGAGGTGCCGCTCCGAATCGGCGACCAGCGCCGGGAAGTCCGCCGGCGGAAGCGACGGCGCCGTCGAGCCCGCGTTGGCGGCAAGCCGGGCCAGCTGCCGGGCGAGGGACCAGTCGACCATTGCGTTACACGCTACTCGGCGCGGGTACGGTTCAGCGCGATGGCGACCGAGACCCAGCCCGAGGCGCACCGCGAGACAGACGACCGGCCGACGGAGCCGACCGACTACTTCGCGCTGAACGCCGTCTACGGCGCGCTGCTGATCGGCGTCGTTGCGAGCACGCGCAGGCGCGCGCGCGAGGAGCCGATCGAGCAGCGCGAGCTGATTCCGATCGCGATGGCCACGTTCGCCCTCGCGAAGGTGGTCGCGCGCGAGAAGATCGGGACGTGGGTGCGCGACCCCTTCGTGGAGGTCGCCGACGGCGAGCGGCGGCCGCGCGGCACGCGCCTGCGGCGTGCGGTCGGCGAGCTGTTGACCTGTACGCGCTGCCTCGGAGCCTGGAGCGGCCTGGCCGTGGTCGGGCTGCGCGCCGCCGACCCTGCCGCCGGGAAGACCGTCACGAACGTGCTCGCGGCCTCGGCCGCGAACGACTGGCTTCAGGCCGGCTTCAAGTGGCTGACGACCGAGACGAACCGCCTCGACTCGCGCGCTTAAGCCTCGGCGTACTCCCCGAACTCTTCGCGCATGACTCCGCAGACCTCGCCGATGGTCGCGTGGTCCTTCAGCGCGGCGCGGATCGGATGGAGCAGGTTGCCGTCGCCCTTGCAGGTCTCGCGTAGCTCCTCGAGGCGCTTCTTCAGGACGTCCTGGTCGCGGTCCTCCTTGAACCTCTTGAGCCGCTCGACCTGCTCGCGCTCGGACTCCGGGTCGACGCGCAGGATCTCGACGTCGTCGATCTCGTCGGTCACGTACTCGTTCACGCCCACGACGATGTCCTGCTTGATCCGGTAGCGCTCCTCGTAGCCCCAGGCCGACTGCTCGACCTCGCCGCGGATGAACGGGATGCAGTTCACCGACCCGCCCATCTCCTCGACCTTGTCGATCAGCTCCTGGGCGCGCGCCTCGATCTCGTCCGTGAGGGACTCGACGTAGTAGGAGCCGGCGAACGGGTCGACGGTGTCGGCGGCGCCCGACTCGGCGGCCAGCACCTGCTGGGTGCGCACGGCGATCCGCGCGGCGCGTTCCGACGGCAGCGCGAGCGCCTCGTCGAAGCCGTTCGTGTGCAGCGACTG
>JAICRZ010000032.1 GCA_025937135.1 Thermoleophilaceae bacterium | reverse complement strand
GATGTTCTCGACGTCCTCGCCCACGTAGCCGGCCTCGGTCAGCGCCGTGGCGTCGGCAATGGCGAACGGGACGTTCAGGATCTTGGCGAGCGTCTGCGCGAGCAGCGTCTTGCCGCAGCCCGTGGGACCGAGCAGGAGGATGTTCGACTTCTGGAGCTCGAGCTCGTCGCGGTCCTCGGCCTGCATCATCTGCACGCGCTTGTAGTGGTTGTAGACCGCCACGCTCAGCGTGCGCTTCGCGGCCTCCTGGCCCACCACGTACTCCTGGAGGACGTCGTAGATCTCGCGCGGCTTCGGCAGGTTCTCGATGTCGAACGTGGCCGGGCCGGTCAGCTCCTCGTCGATGATCTCGTTGCAGAGGTCGATGCACTCGTCGCAGATGTAGACCCCGGGGCCCGCGATGAGCTTCTTGACCTGCCGCTGCGACTTGCCGCAGAACGAGCACAGGAGCTGTTCGTTCGAATCAGTCGGACGTGCCATGCGTTAGAGGTTCCTATTCGCTCCGGCCATCGGCACACCGTAGCTCTGCTCGACCGACTTGGCCACCATTACGAAGCGGGACATCGATTGGCTCTGTTTCGCTCGCTCGCGCCGAATCCTTCAGATCGAGTCTACAGGCGCGAGCAGGAGCTCCGGCCGGGCGTACACGTCGTCGCTGCTGACGATGAGCATTCGCCGGCCGTAGGCGTCAGTGGGTTGCCGCTAGCGTCGCCGGCAGCTCGGCGCGACCACGGATGTCGAGCTTGCGATACGCGTGGGCAAGGTGCGTCTCGACGGTCTTCATCGTCACGAACAGCGCCTGCGCGATCTCGGCATTGGTGCGGCCTGCCGCCGCCTGCTCGCACACCCTGAGCTCGCTTGGGGTCAGCGATTCGACGCCACTCAAGAAGCGCGACCGCGGCTTCGCGCCGGCTGCCGTGAGCTCGGTGAGGGCGCGCTGCGCCAGGCCGTCGGCGCCCAGGCGCTGCGCCCGGTCGAGCGCGAGGCGGAGCGGCGCACGGGCGTCGGCGCTGCGCTTCGCGCGGCGCAGCGCCGCGCCGAGTTCGACCAGTGACACGGCGTGCTCGTACGCGGCCGGCGAACGCTCGAGCGTCGCCACCGACTCCTCCAGCAGCGCGATCCGCCGCTCGCGGTCCGCAAGTGCCTCCGCGCGCAGGGCACGTCCCAGCGTGGACGGCGCGCCGAAGCGTTGCGCGCGCGCAACCGCCTCGCGCGCGACCTCCCGCGCTTCGTCCTCGTGGCCGAGGCCAATGAGCGCCCCCGTCAACGGCATGCGCCACGCGCTCCACGCCGGGTTCGTGAAGCCACGCGCATCGAGCCACGTCCCGGCGGCGCGAAGGTCGGCTGCGCCGCCTTCGAGATCACCCAGGGCCACGCGCAGCTCGCCGAGCATCACACGCGGGAGCGGGTAGATCACCGCGTCCGGAACCTGTTCGCCGACGCCGCTCGCCGCCACGATCGTCTCCGCCTCGGAGGCGAGGCCGCGCGCAACCAGCACCTGGATGAGGTTGCCGAACGAGTACCACCACGCCGGTAGCGCCGGCCCGAGCTGCGAGGCCAGCTCCCAGCTCGTCCGCGCGTCCACCTCGGCGTCGCGCAGTGCGCCCTGCCGCAGCCGCGCGTGCGCGCTGTGCGAGTAGGCGAAGGCGAGGTGCACGAGCCAGCCGTTGGCGCGCAGCTCCGAGATCCCGTGACCGAACAGCGCAACCGATCGCTCGAGCTCGTCGCAGAACATGAACACCGACGCGATCAGCGTGGGCACTTCGAAGCCCTGCGACGGGTCGATGAAGGTCAGCCCGGGGCGAAGCGCGCGCTCGGCGACCTCGAGAACCTCTGCGGCCGGCGTGTCGCCCACCACCAGGTCCCACGCGAGCAGCCCGAGCATCGCGCCTTCGTCGGCGGTGTCGCCGGCAAGCGGCTCCACAGCCTCGCGCAGCTGCGCGGAGTGCTGCGGGCGGCGGTCGTCCTCGGTCCAGAAGTGCGCCCACAGCAGAAGCTCGCGCCGCGCGCGCACAGCGAGCTCGGGCACGTCGCCGGGGAGCCGCGCCAGTGCCTCTTCCAGTACCTCCACGGCTTCCCGCGGGCGGTCCGAGAACGACAGCGCCTTCGCGAGCTGGACCGCGACTGCGACCTGCTGCTCGGGCGTCTCGGTCAGGGCGAGCGCCTCGCGCAGCTGTGCCGCGGCCGCCGCGGGATCGACCGGGAACAGCGCCAGGCCGAGATCGAGGGTGACGGCCGCACGCAGCTCAGCGGGCGCCGGCTCGTCGAGTGCTCGGCGCAGATAGCGCGCCGCGGCGTCGGGCGCGCCGGACTCCAGTGCGCGCGCCGCGGCCCGACGCAGGCGGTCCACGGCCCAGGGGTCCGCGTTCGGCTCGCCCGCGAGCAGGTGCGCCGCGATCCGCTCGACGGGAGCGCCTTGCTCGTCGAGCAGACGCGCCGCGCGGTCGTGCGCGGCCCGCCGCGCGCCGAGGGGGATGTCGTTGTACACCGCGGCCCGAACCAGTGGATGCACGAAGTCGACTGTGTCCGTCCCGGCGATGACGTCGGCCGTCCGGAGCGCGTCGACGGTCGCGGCGGCGTCCTCGGGCGCGACGCCGGCGAGCTGCGCCACCTGCCGCAGCGGCGACTCCCCGAGCACCGCGAGCGCGCCAACGAGCGCTGTCGCGTTCGTGCCGAGCCGTTCGAGGCGCACGCGCACGTAGCGCGCCACCGCCGCGGCCCCGACCAGCTCGACTTCCTCGGTGGATGGCGCGCCGTCCCCCTCGAGCGCCCCGATCAGCTCGCGCAGCAGGTACGGGTTGCCACCCGTGGCGGTGTGGCAGGCGCGGCACAGCGTCGCGTCGGCGCTCGGGTGTCGCGCGCGCACGAGGCGGCTGACCGCGGCCTCCCCGAGCGGCGCCAGCGTGACCGTTTCCGCGAGCCGGTCTGCGGCAAGCGCGGCGACCCACCCCTCCGCGTCCTCGGACTCGCCGGGGCGGAGCGCGCCCACCACCAGTACCGGCAGGTCTTCGAGGCGCGGCGCGAGATAGCCGAGCCAGCGCAGCGACTGCGGATCGGCCCAGTGCGCGTCGTCCACGGCCAGCACCAGCGGTCCGCGTGCGGCGGCGAGGTTCGCGCACAGCCAGTAGAGGCCGTGCAGCACCGCGAAGGGATCGCTCGGCTGCTGCCCGTCCGTGTCGATGCCGAGCACGGGCCGAGCGAGATCGGCCGCTCCGGCGAGCAGCGCTTCGCGCTCCTCGTCGGGCGACTCCCGCACGGCTCGCTCGAACAGCGAACGAACCACGCCGTAGGCGATGTCGCGTTCGAGCTCGCTGCCGCGGGCGCCGAGCACGGCCACGCCGCCGGTATGCGCGAGGTAGCGCAGCGCGCGAACCATCTCGGTCTTGCCGACGCCCGCGGGCCCCTCGAGCAGGAGGACCCCGCCCTGCCCGCCGCGCACGTGCGCGAGGCGCTCCTCCAGGCGCTCGAGCTGGCTCTCACGTTCGAGCAGGTGTGTGGCCGAGATCGCCAATGCCGCCCCCGTGAGCCCGATTAGCCCAGCCCCGCGCGCGAGTGTCAACCCTAAGAATCGATGAGCGTTTTCTCACCCAGGTTCAGGGTGCGGTCCCGATGAGGCCCGGCGCCGGCAGCGGGACCCTCAGCTTCGACCTAGCCACCAACTCGAGGGAGTCGAAGATGAGGTCGAAGATCCAGAGCTTGTTCCACCATCACGGGCTGTCGCTGCTCGCGCTGTTCGTGGCTCTCGGCGGCACGTCATACGCGGCCGTCGCGCTGCCGGCGAACAGCGTCGGCTCGAAGCAGCTCGAGCGCGGGTCGGTCACCCTGCCGAAGCTCGCGCGCAGCACTCGAAAGAAGCTCGGCGCCGGCTCCGGCGCCGGCGCCGGCGCGACGGGTGGCCAGGGAGCCCAGGGGCCTCAGGGCCCCCAGGGCGCCCGCGGACCCGCAGGCGAGCGCGGCCCGCAGGGGCCGCGCGGCCTGACGGGTGCCGACGGCGCGACGGGGCCGGCCGGGGCCACCGGCGCCACCGGGGCGACCGGGGCGACCGGGGCGACCGGGGCGACCGGCGCCACGGGGCCGCAGGGGCCGATGGGTCCGAGCAATGCCTTCGCGAGTTACCACTGCGACAGCGGCTTCTTCAGTTGCAACCTGCCCATCAACGCTGCTCCTTTCCGAGTTTCGACGCTAAGCGGCTTGCCCGCGGGCGCCTACGCGATCAGCGCGAAACTGGCCGCGTCCAGCAACGGCGGACCCGGCCACGGGAACGTGGAGGTCTCCTGCACGCTCAACGCCGGCGGCGATACCGACACGTCGTACAGCGTGCTGGACGCCGACGAGGGCGTGCGCAAGCAGACGCTGTCGTTCGACGTCGTGCACACGTTCGGATCGACCGGCTCGGCCACGCTCGACTGCACGGTCGCCCGCGATCCCAGCGATACCCAGGAGGCCTTCGCACAGTACGTCAAGATCGTCGCGATCCGCGTGGGATCGCTCACGAACACGGCCGGCTAGGTCGTAAGGGCAGGGCGCCCGGCGGACCTAAGGAGTCTGAAGCTCCTCCGCCGGGCCCTTGTCCGGCGTCCAGATCTTCCCGCGCGCCTCGGCCTGCTCCGGCGTGATCGGCTTGGCGGAGTCGACCATCAGGTCCACGGCCTTGCGCATCGCTATGTCCTCGCGCAGCGCCTCGGCGCGGCCCTCGGCCTTCGCGCGCTCGAGTGACTTCTGAAGCTTCTTCTCGCTCGTGGGCGGGCGGCCCGGGCCCTGCGACGCGGCGCGCAGCGAGTCGAGCAGCTCCTCGTCGGCCACCTCGATGCCCTCCGCCTCGACCACCGCGGCCAGGAGCGACTCGCGCTTGAGCGCGGTCTCGGCCTCGGGCTCGGACTCGTCGATCAGGTCGTGCGCGTCCTTGCCGGTCAGCTGGAGGTAGCGCGCGGGGTCGAGGCCCTGGGCGCGCAGGCGGCGCTCGGTCTGGTGCCACATCTCGTGGGCCTTCGCATGGACCAGGTCGTGCGGGACCTCGATCGTGGCCTCGGCCGCCGCGGCGTCCACCACGGCCTCGCGGAACTCGGTGTCGATCATCCGCTCCTGTGCCTCGCGCAGGCGCGTCTCGATGTCGGAGCGCAGCTCGTCGAGCGAGTCGAACCCGCCGGACTCCATCGCGAAGTCGTCGTCGAGGTCGGGGAGCTTCTTCTCCTTGACCTCCTTGACCGTGACGTCGAAGGTCGCGTCGCTGCCGGCCAGGTTCTCGGCACGGTAGTCCTCCGGGAAGGTCACCTTGACCTCGCGCTCGTCGCCGGCCGTCGCGCCCTCGAGCTGCTGCTCGAAGCCCTCGACCAGACGGTCGCTGCCGAGCTCCAGCAGGTAGCCGCGCGCCTCGCCTCCCTCGAACGGCTCGCCGTCGACCTTGCCGACGAAGTCGACGACCACGAAGTCGCCCATCTTCGCGGGGCGGTCGACGTTCTCGAGCGATGCCGACGACTCGCGCAGGCGCTCGATCTCCTCGTCGATCGTCTCCTTCGAGACCTCGGGCTCGCGCCGGCCGACCTCGAGCCCCCTGTACTCGCCGAGCGTCGCCTTCGGCCTGACGCCGACCTCGATCGTGAACGCGAGCGGCGAGCCCTTCTCGGGCAGCTCGTCGAGATCCAGGTTCGGCTCGCCGACGGGGGTCACGCCGGCGTCGCCGAGCGCCTCCTCGTACCAGTCGGGCAGCGCCTTGCGCACGGCCTCGTCGAGCACCGCCTCGCGCCCGACGCGCTGGAGCACCACCTGGGGCGGGACCTTGCCCTTGCGGAAGCCGGGGATGCGCAGGTCGCGACCGAGGTCGGCGGCGGCGCTGGAGAGGGCGCGATCGACCGCGGACGGCTCGACCTGCACCTCCACGCGCACGCGCGAGTCCTCGAGCTCGGTGGTGTTCGTCTTGACCTGGGTGGGCATGGGCGTGGCCACGATAGCGTGGCGGCCATGCCACTCGGCGAGCGGATGCTGGCCTGGCTCTACACCGGACCGGTCGGCCACCTGTGGAGCGCAGTCGCCGATCTGAGCGTGCTCTGGGCGCGCTGGATCGTGGCCGAGGCGCGCCGCCGCGCTCACTCGAATCGATAGATGACGCCGGCCGGCCCGATGTCGGCCGCCGGCAGCCGCGCCAGCGCGCAGCCCAGCACCTGGCGGAACACGCCCTTCGAGGCCGTGATCAGGCGCAGCAGCTCGTCGACCGGCGTCGGCTCCTGGCTGACGCCGTTGGCGTAGTCGGTCGCGTAGCCGAGCAGGGCGTACGGCAGCTCGGCCTCGCCGCAGAGGACGGTTTCGGGGCCGGCCGTCTGCGACACCGCGGTGACGCCGGCGAGCGCGAGCGAGCGGATCTCCGCGCGCGTGTTGAAGCGCGGCCCGTCGACGTGGCCGTAGCCCCCGCCGTCGCGCGCGGGGACGCGCGCCTCGACGCAAGCGTCGAGCAGCACGCGCCGCAGCCCGGCGGAGAACGGGCCGTCGTAGATCCAGTGTCCGCGCAGCGGATCGCCGGGCGCGTCGTAGAACGTGCACAGCGAGCCGTCGGCGAGCCGGTTGCCGAGGAAGTGCAGGTCGTCGAAGACCACG
This sequence comes from Thermoleophilaceae bacterium, assembly GCA_025937135.1. Lineage (GTDB taxonomy): Bacteria > Actinomycetota > Thermoleophilia > Solirubrobacterales > Thermoleophilaceae > JAICJV01. The sequence continues at coordinate 14,793 of JAICRZ010000032.1, read as the reverse complement.
AGCGAGCCGAGCGGGACCGACGGGTCGACCGCGCCGCAGACGGTCACGCCGATCGCGCAGTCGGCGCCGAGCTCCCTCAGCGCCGCGATGTTCGCCTGGTGGCGGACGTGATTCGAGAGCCGCTGGTGGCCCTCCTCGTGGCGCGACACGTGCAGCACCTCCACCCCACCGGCGTCCGCGCGCGTGACGATCGCGTCGCCCCAGCGCGTGGAGACGATCTCCGGGTCGTCGCGGGCGTCGTCGAGCGAGTAGGTCCCCGTCCCGGTGAGGACGCCGACCTTCACCTCAGGGCGTGGGCGTCGACGGCGGCGAAGGCGCGGGCGCCGGCGCTGCGCCGCCGTTCGGCGCCGGCTGCTGCGGTTGTGCCTGCGGCTGCGTGGTCGTCGGCGTCGGCTGCGTGGGCGTCGCCTGCGGAGTGGTCGACTGCGGCGTCGTCTGCGTCGGCTGGCTCTGCTGCTGCTCCTGCGTGGTCGTCTTCTGCTGATCGCTCTTCTTCTGCGAGCTCGAGTGGCCGCCGAAGAACGTCGTGCGATGGCTCGAGCTCACGGCGCCGCCGAACACGAGCTCGGGCACCGTGATGACCACCAGCGCGACCACGAACGCGAGCAGCCCCGTGACGATCGCGAGCTTGAGCGGCCGGCCGCGCAGAGTCCGCCTGCGTGCACCGGGGCCATAGGTCCGGCGCGGGTGGCTGAGCAGGACGTCGCCCTGCGTGACCTCGCCGTTCGTGCCGTTCTGCGGCGGTGTGGGCACAGTGCCGACCGCGGGGCTGCGCCGGCGCGCAGTCTCGGTGCGCGCCGCGGCCGTGCCCGCCACGATCTGGCGGGCGCTCGTCGCGGAGCGGCGCACGACCTCGCTCTGCATCGGGCGCTGGAGGGCCTCCTTGACGATCGAGACGACCACCGACGTCATCGCAGCCGCGAGCACCGTCCCTCCCTTCCATACATGGGACACGACGACGGCTGCCACCGCTGAGGCGACCGCGGCGACTACGAGGGTCTGGAGCGACAGCCCCTCGCCACCTTTGCGAGGCTGCGATTCGGCCACGCCTACACCGTATAGACGGTGTCGACTCGGCTAGCCGTACTGCTCGACGGCCTCGACGGCCAGATCCAGTCCGTGGACCTGCCCGGTGTGACCGAGCGAGTCGAGGAAGTCCTGAAGGCGCTGGAGGTGGTCGTAGAGGCACAGCCTCCGCACGTGGATCACTGGGATCTCGTCGTGGGCGACGGCGCGCGACTCGGTCTCGCCGCCGCGGCCCGGCGCCACCAGCAGGTGGGTCACCTGGGTCTCGCAGCCACCGTGTCCGAGGTAGGTCGAGTCGACCCAGATGCCGCGGTCGCGCAGCGTCGTGGAGAGCACGAGCGCGTTCGGCCCGGCCTCGGTCAGGATCGTCTCGCTGCGGGCGGGCATGCCGTCCACGCGGATGCGGCAGTCGATGGTGCGGCGTGCCATGAATGAAAGGTACCCCGCTTCAGGGGTTCCGCAATACCAATTTCGATAGAACATTCGTCCAGCGAGACGGGCGCCGGCTCATGAACGCACGTCGCGGCGCTCGCGTCCCCGCCGCAGACTGAAGCGGCGGCCGGGCCGGCGGCGCTCGGTGCGCAGCTCCGCACCGCACACGCGGCACCTGCCGGGCCCACCCGAATCTGGGGAGAGGAGGTTCCATTCGACCTCTCCGCACTTCACGCATCTGACGAGTCCGCCTGCCACAGTGCCGGGACGCTACCCCGTTCGGCCGGTGGCCCAAACGGATGGGCTACACGGCGAGAGATAGGGTCCGAGCCGTGAACCGGAGCCTGACCCTGGTCGCGTGCATCCTCGGGTCCGGCATCGTCTTCCTCGACGGCACGGTCACGAACGTCGCGCTGCCCGTGATCCAGCGCGACCTCGGCGCCGACCTGGCCCAGCAGCAGTGGATCGTGGAGGCGTACCTGCTCACGCTCAGCTCGCTGCTGCTGGTGGGCGGCTCGCTCGACGACCTGTTCGAGCGGCGCACCATCTTCGGCGCGGGCGTCGCCGGCTTCGGCGTGATGTCGCTCGCCTGCGCGGTGGCGCCGTCGGTGACGGTGCTGATCGTCGCGCGCGCTCTCCAAGGCGTCTTCGGCGCGCTGCTCGTGCCGAGCACGCTGGCGATCATCATGTCGGTGTTCCCGCCGAGCGAGCGCGGGAGCGCGATAGGCACCTGGACGGCGTGGACCGGCATCTCGACGGTCATCGGCCCGCTCGGCGGCGGCGCGCTGCTCGACGTGGCCTCGTGGCGTTGGATCTTCCTGCTCAACGTACCCTTCGTGCTGCTCACGCTGTGGCTGATCGGGAAGGCGATGCCGAAGATGCACTCGGCCCGCGCGGGCGCGCGCGTGGACATCCTCGGCGGCGTGCTGTGCGGAGTCGGGCTCGGCGGCGTGATCGTGGCGCTGATCGAGGAGCCGCGGCGCGGCTGGAGCGACCCGTTGGTCTTCATCGGGCTCGCCGGAGGAGCGCTCGCGCTCGCGCTGTTCGTCTGGCACGAGTCGCGCACGCGTGAGCCGATGCTCCCGCTCGGCCTGTTCCGCTCGCGCAACTTCGCGATCGGCAACCTCGGCACGCTCACGCTCTACGCCGGCCTGAACGCCGCGCTCTTCTTCCTCGGGCTCTACCTCCAGCAGGTCGGCGGCTACTCGCCGCTGCAAGCCGGCGCGGCGTTCGTGCCGATGACCGCGATCATGTTCGCGCTCTCGCGACGGATGGGCATGCTGGCGGACCGGATCGGCCCGCGCCTGTTCATGGGCATCGGACCGATCGTCGCCGGCAGCGGATTGCTGCTGCTGATGCGCGTGAACGAGCAGGCCGACTACTGGACCCAGGTGCTTCCAGGAGTGGTCGTGTTCGCGCTCGGTTTGTCGTCGACGGTCGCGCCGCTCACCGCCACCGTGCTGGGCGCGGTCGCGGAGGAGCACTCGGGCGTCGCGTCGGGGGCGAACAACGCGATCGCGCGCGTGGCCGGGCTGCTCGCGATAGCCGTGCTCGGCGCCGTGGTGGCGGGCGCGTTCTCCGGGAAGGTCGACAGCGAGCTGCCGGGCGCGCGCTCGGCCGCGGTGAGCGCCGCGGTGGCGGAGGCGAAGGCGCGCTCGATCACCACGTCGCCGGCGGATCGCGTGCCGGCGCCGGAGCGGGCTCGGGTGCACACAGCGCTCGCCGACGCCTCGACCTCGGCCTTCCGGCTCGGCCTCGGGATCGGCGGCTTCGCCGTGATCCTGGGTGGGGTCGTGTCGCTCGCCGGGATCACCAATCCGCGCCGCGAGGTGCCGTGCGCGGACTGCCCGGGCGGAGCGCTCGTGGGCGCGAGCGAGGACCTCGCGGTGGCCGCTTAGCGCAGCACTGCCGAGCGCAGCGCGGTGGCCACGCTCACCATCACGGCCGCGAAGCCGGCGATCCGCGCGACCGCCAGCAGCAAGGCGATGCCGTCGCCGCCGTGGGAGACGGCGTCGGCCACGTCCATGCCGGGGTGCGCGAGCGCGCCGACCCCGAACGCGGTGCCCACGCCGAGGTAGATCCGGGCGATCAGCGGCAGGCGGCTCCACTCGACCGTCGCGAGGACGGCGAACAGGAGCGCGGCGAGCACGAGCGGGAGCGACATGCGCCCACCCTCCCCCGGGCGCGGCCATTCGTCAATCGCCCGTTTGGGTTAAACGTCCCCGATCGAGAACATCGATTCGAGGTCGTGGCGGGAATAGGCCTCGAACGCGACCATCGTGTAGGTGCCCTCGATGCCGGCGACGCCGGAGAGCCGCTCGGTCACCACGCGCGCGAGGTCCTCGGTCCGCGGCACGCGCAGGATCGCCACGAAATCCCACTCACCCGTGACGGAGTAGGCCTCGGCAACGCCGTCGATCTCCGCCAGCCGCCCACCCAGGTCGGGGAGCGCGTCGCGCTCGGCCTTGATCAAAACGATCGCGTGAGTCATGCGCTGGATCGTATGCGCTGGGTTCCGATCAGGCTCTGCCCTTAAAGCCAGCGCAAAGCGGGCCGATACGAGAGGTGAGGCGGCCGTGCCCCGGCCCCTCGCAAGCCCTCCTACCCCTCCGTCCCTATGCCCTCTCTTCGCCGGGAGGCCTGATCTTGGCCTCCGTCTCCATCGTCTCCGACGAGCAGCTCGACCCGGGCAGCCGCGCGCTGCTCGACCTCACGCTGCGCCATGGCGTGTCCGACGAGCAGCTCGCGGCCATGCTCGGCACCGAGAGCGGGGAGATCGCGCGCCGTCGTGAGGACGCGATCGACGCGGTCATCGAGCAGGCGTGGTTCGACGACCGCCCGGGAAGCGACCCGGTCGCCGTGGCCGAGCGGATCCTCGCCGAGACGCGCGCCGCCCGCGAGGAGACCGCCGAGCGCGCGGCGCCCGCGAGGCCGCGCACCGGCAGGCTCGACCTCTTCCTCCGCTTCGTGTGCGCCGGCTACCTGGCGCTGCTGCTGGCCGCGGTGGTCGCCTACAAGGCCGCCTTCATCGACATGATCACGACCGACCCGCTGCTGACGGCGTACGGCCTGGTCGTGTGCGGCTACATCGTCACGCGCTTCGTCTTCAGCATGGTCTACCGCTCGATTCCGGACGCCGGGCTCGAGCCGCGCGTCGCGATCGTCATGCCCGGCTTCAACGAGGAGGACGCGATCGGTCGCTCGCTGCGGTCGCTGCTCGAGGTCGACTATCCGGCCGAGAAGCTCGAGATCGTGGCCGTGAACGACGGCTCGACCGATCAGACGCTCGCGGCGATGCGCGCCGTGGCCGCCGACGAGCCGCGCGTGCAGGTCATCTCGTTCGACGCGAACCAGGGCAAGCGCGCCGCCATGGCCGCCGGCATCCGCGCGACGAATGCGGAGATCGTCGCGTTCGTGGACTCCGACAGCATCCTCGAGCCCGACGCGCTCCGGAAGCTGATGCAGGGCTTTGCGGACCCGAAGGTGGGCGCGATGTGCGGCCACGCCAACGTGCTCAACCTGCGCGAGACGTGGCTCACGCGCATGCAGGCGGTGCGCTATTTCGTCGCGTTCCGTGTCAGCAAGGCGGCGGAGTCGATCTTCGGAACCGTGACCTGCTGCTCGGGCTGCTTCTCGGCATACCGGCGCGAGGCGATCCTCCCGAAGCTCGAGTGGTGGGAGAACCAGACCTTCCTCGGCCTCCAGTCCACCTTCGGCGACGACCGCTCCCTGACCAACTGCGTGCTGCGCGGCTGGAAGGTCAAGTACGAGGCGAAGGCCGTCTCGCACACCGCCGTGCCCGAGACCTTCCGCAAGTTCATGAAGCAGCAGCTGCGCTGGAAGCGCTCCTGGACGCGCGAGTCGCTGCTCGTGTCGCGCTTCATGTGGCGCAAGAACCCGCTGGCTGCGCTGTCCACGTACGTCGGGATCGTGCTGCCGCTCGTGGCGCCGGTGATCGCGGTGCGCACGGTGGTCTGGCAGCCGATCTTCGGCGGCGGCGGCGCGCCGCTCGTGTACGTGCTCGGCGTGTACGCGATGGCGATCGCCTACGGGCTCTACTACGCGATCCGCCATCCGCGCTACGACGACCTCTGGATCTACGGCGTCGCGTTCTGCTTCTTCTACTTCGCGTTCCTGCTGTGGCAGACGTACTTCGCGATCTTCACGGCACGGACGACCGAGTGGGGCACGCGACCGGCCACGGCGGGCAGCGGCTCGTGACCGCGCTGCGCGCGCGGCTCGGGCGCGGCGGCTCGCTGCTGCTGCTGCCGCTGTCGATCGTGCCGTTCCTGCTGATCGGCCCGTCGCTCGTGGACTCGCACGCGCAGTTCCAGCGCGAGCAGCGCTCGCACCCGCTGCCCGCCCCGAACGTGGTTCTGTCGCCCGCCGAGATCGCGCGCTGGAAGCCGCTGCCGGCGTTCGGCCCGCGCGCGGTGCCCGTGGTCGCGTTCGGCGCCGATGTCACGCGTCTCGCGCTCGCGCGCCAGTTCGCGATGCTCAGGCGGGCCGGCTTCACCTCGCTCTCGAGCCACCAGTACTCGCGCTGGCGCAACCGCCAGCCGGCCGGGATGCCGCCCCGGCCACTTCTCATCACGTTCGACGGCGGTCGCCTGTCGAGCTTCCGCGACGCCGACCGGCTGCTTCAGCGCTACGGCTTCCGCGCGACGATGTTCGTGCCGACCGGACGGATCGCCGCGCGCGACCGCTCGCTGCTCACCTGGAAGGAGCTGCACGAGATGCAGGCCTCCGGGCGCTGGGACGTGCAGGCCGCCGGGACCGGCGACCGCACGCGGGTCGTCACCGATCCGACCGGCGACATGGGCCCGGCCTACGCGTTCCGCCGCTACACCCAGAGCAGGGGGGTCGAGTCGTACGCGGACTGGCAGGCGCGCGTCACGCGTGACGTGTTCGCGGCGCGGGACGCTGTCGCCGGCCAGGGCTTCGACCCGGTCGCCTTCGCCGTGCCGGAGGGCGACTACGGGACGATCGCCACCAACGACCCGCGCATTCCCGGTTACACGCGCGCGCTGATCGCGGCGCAGTTCGGCCCGGCCTTCCTGGGCGGCGCCCAGGCCTACACCACGCGCTCGGGTGACGCAGCGCGCTTCGAGATCGGCGCCACCACGACGGCCGACGACCTCTACGGGTGGCTGCGAGCGAAGGATCCGGTGCGATGAGGCGGCTCCTGATCGCTTCCCTGGCCGCGCTGCTCGTGCCCGCCGCCGCGGCCGAGGCGCGCAGCGGTGTCTGCGCAGCTCCCTCGCACGTGAGCTTCAAGCGAGCGCCTGGCGCCGCGTCGGGCCGCGTCTCCTGGAGGCCCGCGCGCCACGCCGCGCACGGCACGAGGTACCGCGTCTACCGCAACCGCGACGTGATCGGGCAGACCACGCGTCACTGGATGAAGGTGCGCGTGTCGGTGGGCGTGCGCTACCGCTTCAGCGTCCGCGCCGTCTCCCCGTCGGGCCGGCTGCTGCCGTGCCGCGCCGGCATCCGCAAGCTCGTGACCTACAACGCGCCGTCGCGCCCGGGCAACTTCGTGGTCACCGGGGCGAGCGGCGCCGCGGCACATCTGCAATGGTCGAAGTCGAAGCGTGGCGACGCGCGCGTGAAGTCCTACCGCGTTCTGCGTGGCGGGGTCACGTACAAGCAGATCACCGGCACGAGGATCGACGTGCCGATCTCGAACGACCGGACCTACCGGTTCTCGGTGGCCGCGGTGGATACGCACGGCAAGCTCGGCCGCGCGGCCGGCCCCGTGACGATCGACTCCGGCCACCAGCCGCCCCCGGCGCCCGCGAACGTGCTGGCCGGCGACGTGACCGACAGCGCGCTCATCCTCTCCTGGTCGCCCAGCGTTCCCGCGCGCGGGCGCGTGACGGGCTACCGCGTCTACCGCGACGGCAAGCCGCTGCGCGGCGTGCAGGGTCTCTCGACGCAGGTCACGAACCTGGCGGCCGCGGCGTCACACGTGTTCACGGTGGCGGCGGTGGACAGCGCCGGCTGGATCAGCGCCCAGAGCGCGCCGGCAACGGTGAGCACCGCGCCGCCGATCCCCACGACCGGCCGCTCGCAGGCCTTCCTGCTCGCCTCCACCGACCGCTCGTTCGCCGACTTCCGCGACCACTACCGCCAGATCGGCGTCGTCTACCCCACCTACTTCGACTGCTCCGCCGCCGGCGACCTGACCGGCCACGACGACCCGCTGATCACGCACTGGTCGCAGGCGCGCGGCGTGAAGGTGCTGCCGCGCTACAACTGCCAGCGCGGCGCCGTGCTCGACCGCATCCTCAACGACGCGACGCTCCGTGCCCAGTGGCTCGACCAGCTCGTGGGCAGCGTCGACCAGAACGGCTACGACGGCCTGAACCTCGACTTCGAGACCGGCTACGCGAGCGACCGCTCCGCGTTCACGAGCTTCGTCGCGGAGCTCGCGCAGCGCCTCCACGCGCGCGGGAAGCTGTTGAGCATCGCCGTCAGCCCGAAGTCGTCGGACGTGCCGAACCACCCGCGCTCGACGTTCTTCGACTACCAGGCGCTGTCGCAGTACGCCGACTGGATCTTCGTCATGGCCTGGGGCATCCACTGGACGAGCTCCGCGCCGGGCCCGCAGGACGACCTCGTCTGGACGCGCATGATCCTCGACTACATCGACACCATGCCGAACAAGGGCCGCTTCGTTCTCGGCGCGCAGCTCTACGGGATGGACTGGCCGAACGGCGGCGGCACCGCCAACCCCGGCACCGCCTACGAGTACTCGGGCATCCAGGCGCTGATTGCGCGCGTGGCCGCCGTACCGCGACGCGACGCGGCCACCGACGCGTGGACGTTCAGCTACAGCGAGTCGGGCGTCTCGCACGAGGTCTGGTACAGCGACGCCGACACCACGCACACGCGCATCCAGCTCGCCCGCGACCACGGCCTCGGCATCGGGTTCTGGCGGCTGGGCAACGAGGACCAGCGGCTCTGGTCCGACCCGCTGCTCGCGCCCTAGTCGTTCCGGCTGCGCGCGCGCTCCAGTTCCGCCTGCGCGTCCTCGAGCGCGCGCTGCGCCGCGGCCACCTCGCGCTCTCGCTCGCTCACCCGCTTCTCCGCATCGCGGACCGCCGCGCGCGCCGCGGCCTGCCGCTCCTTCCGCTCCCTGCTCTCCGCTCTCTGCTTCTCCTTCCGCGGCGCCGGGGCCCCAACCGACGCCGCACCCCCGAACACCCCCACCGCCTGGAGCGGCGCCGTCAGCCGCCCGGATGCGAGATGCTCGCGCGCATCGTCGTCGAGCGCGGCCGCGTGCAGCGTGTCGCGGATCTCGTCCACGGTCTTGCCGGTCACGGGATGGCCCGCCTGGCGCAGCAGCGCGGTGGCCTGCGACGCCAGGTCCTCGACGCAGGCGCGCTCGTCGCGCGTGGCGTCGCGCAGGGTGTCGCCGCCGCGGGCCTGGCGGAGCGCGGCGCCCGCCGCGATCAGGCCCTCGACCGCGTCGCGCGGGAGCTGGTTGAGCACCCACGCCGACAGCGCCGGCTTGCGCAGCTTCTTGACAGCGTCGGCCTCCTCGCGCCTGCCGTCCTTGCGCAGCGATTTCGCCAGCGCGTCGCGGCGCGCGATGAACTCGTCGAACGGCGCCGAGTAGAGCTCGTCGATGTCCACGCGGGGAACGCTAGGCGAACAGCGTGAGGTCGGGCTCGCGGTCGCCGCGCAGGACGTCGGGGTCGACCTCGACCCAGCCGATCCCGCGCGACTCGGCGAGCACGCGCGCCTGCGGCTTGACGACCTGCGCCGCCAGGATGCCGCGGCACGAGCCCATCCCCGGCTCGCAGTGCAGGCGCTCCAGGTAGCGCGTGAGCTGCTCCACCGCGTCGATCGTGCCGACGCGCTTGATCTCCACCGCGATCCAGTCCTCGTCGGCGTCGCGGCACATGAGGTCGACCGGCCCGATGTCGGTCGGCCACTCGCGCCGCACGAGCCGCAGTCCCTCGCCGCACCACTCGGGCGCGTCCGCCAGCAGCTCCTGGAGCTCGCGCTCGACGCCGTGCTTCTGGAGCGCGGCCGCCTCGCCCATGTCGTGCGACACGTCGGAGATCACCTCCACGAGCCGGATGTCGAGCCGGTCCTCTGCCTTGACCTTGCGGACGCAGAGCCCGTCGCCGGTTTCCTCGATGACGGTCGGCGGCGTCATCCAGTTCTCGGGCTTGTAGCCACCCGCGTCCGAATGGACCATCACCGACCCGTCCGACTTGAACACGAGCAGCCGCAGCGCCTCGGGAAGAACGGCGTTCAACCGACCCGAGTACCGGACCTCGCAGCGAGCGACGATCAAGCGCATGGACGGAGCAACCTAGCCGCGTCCACGGACGCAAAAGGGCGGCGCCGAAGCGCCGCCCTCTGCCGACTGCCGTACTGCCGTACTGCCGGACCGGCGCCTACCGAAGCAGGGACAGCACTCCCTGCGACGACTGGTTCGCCTGAGCCAGCATCGACGTACCGGCCTGCTGCAGGATCTGCAGCTTGGTGAAGTTGACCATCTCCGAGGCCATGTCCACGTCGCGGATACGGGACTCCGAGGAGGTCAGGTTCTCCTGGTAGATCGCCGCGTTCTGGAGCGTGTACTCCAGGCGGTTCTGCACCGCGCCGAACTGCGCACGGGTGGAGGAGACGCTGTCGATGGCAGCGTCGATCTCCGAGATGTCGGTCGTCCCGGCCGACGTGAGCACGAAGTACGTCGAGCCGACGCCGCCGGTGCTCGAGCCGAGCGAGATCGTCGAGACGGTGATCTGCTCGCCGTCCTGCGCGCCGACCTGGAACGAGATCGTCTGCGCGCTGTTCAGCAGCTTGATGCCGTTGAACTCGGCCGACTGGCCGATGCGCTCGATCTCGCTCGCGAGCTGGTTGACCTCGGACTGGATCGCGGTGCGGTCAGCGGTCGAGAGCGAGCCGTTCTTGTACTGCACGGCGAGCTCACGGACGCGCTGAAGCATCGCATGAACCTCGGTCAGCGAGCCCTCCGCGGTCTGCACGAGCGAGACCGCGTCCTGGACGTTGCGCTGGGCCTGGTCGAGGCCGCCGATCTGGCCGCGCAGGCGCTCGCTGATCGCGAGGCCGGCAGCGTCGTCAGCCGCGCGGTTGATCCGGAAGCCGCTCGAGAGGCGCTCCATCGACTTCGCGAGCGAGCCTTCGGTCGTCTCGAGGTTGCGATGCGCGTTGAACGCCTCGACGTTGTTCTGGATGCGAAGGGCCACGGATCATCCTCCTTGATGAACGTGTTGTTGGTCCCATGACGACTCCCTGTCGTCATGCACGGTGATCGCCTGTGCGCGCTCGAACTGAAGCGCCGCGCCGATGTCGGTACCGAACTCCTACCCGAGCGCGGCGGCGGCGGCCGGAAGCTCCGGCTCGGGCAGCAGATCGAGCCGGTCCGCGAGCGGCAGCGACACCGCGAAGCACGTGCCGGGATCGCGGGGCTCGGCCACGATCGTGCCGCCGTGCGCCTCGACCAGGCCCTTCGTGATGGCGAGCCCGAGGCCGGTCCCCTGGATCGCACGCTCGGTGGCGGTCGAGGCGCGGAAGAAGCGCTCGAAGAGGTGCGCGCGCTCGTTCTCGGGGACGCCGATCCCGGTGTCGGTCACGCTCAGCACGACGTTGCCGTCGCGCAGTTCGACCGCCGCCTCGATCTCGCCGCCCTCGGGGGTGTACTTCACGGCGTTCGAGAGCAGGTTGTCGATGACCTGGGCGAGCCGGCCCTCGTCGCCCAGCACCGGCGCCTCGGCCGCCAGGCGCGTCGTGAGCGACAGCTTCTTGCGAACGGCCGCCGGCCCGGCGCTCTCGGCGGCCTGGGCGAGGAGCGCGGTGAGGTCGACGAGCTCCATGTGCATCTCGACCTTGCCGTCCTCGAGCCGGAAGTGCGCGAGGAGGTCCTCGACCAGGCGGTTGAGCCTGCCGCCGTTGCGGCGCACGGTGTCGAGGAAGTGGCGCTGCTCCTCGGTGAGGTTGTCGCCGTACTCGAGCAGCAGGTCCACGTAGCCGCGGATCGACGTCAGCGGAGTGCGCAGCTCGTGCGAGACGAAGCCGATGAACTCGTCCTTGAGGGTGTCGAGCTCGCGCAGGCGATCGAGCTGCTCGCGCTCGCGCTCCTGGTGGCGGCGCTGCTCCTCGATGTCCTGGACCTGGGCGATCAGGTAGAGCGGGCGGTCGTCGGAGTCGCGCACGAGCGAGCCGCTGTGGGCGATCCAGATGGTCTCGCCGTCGGCGCGGAGGCAGCGCTTCTCCGTGCGGTAGCTGCGGATCTCGCCGGCAAGCAGCGCGCCGATCTCGCGGACGTCGTCGCCGAGGTCGTCGGGGTGCGTGAGGTCCTGAAAGGTCTTGCCGAGCAGCTCGCGCTCGCTGTAGCCCGTGATCTCGCAGAGCGCCTCGTTGACCTTGAGGCAGCGCCCGTTGAGGGCCACGATCGCCTTTCCTATCGGCGCGTGGCGGAAGGCGGCGTCGAAGCGCTCGTGCGCCTCGCGCAGCACCTTCTCACTCCGCTTGCGCTCCTCCACGTCGCGCGTGACGGCCTCGACCTCGACAGCGCCGGTGCGCTCGTCGATCACGCGGCGGACGATGCTCTCGACCCAGCGGTAGGAGCCGTCGGCCCGGCGCGTGCGGTATTCGACCTTGCGCGGCTCGGGTGAGTCGATAGCGGCGCGCCAGATGCCGCGGTTCGCGGCGGCGTCGTCGGGGTGCTGGAGGTCGAGGGCACGCGTGCCGAGCAGGTCGTCGGCGTCGTAGCCGACCAGCTCACGCGCGGACGGCGACGCGTACAGGAAGGTGCTGTCCACGGCGTGCCGCGAGATCAGGTCGGTCGCATGCTCGGCGAGCATGCGGTAGCGGCGCTCGGACGCCGCCAGGGCGGCGCTCGCGGCGCGCGCCTCGGTCACGTCGCGCGCGATGACGACGCCGCCCATGACCTCGCCGTCGGCGCGCATCGGCGCGATGTCGGTTCGGTAGATGGCGTCGCCCTGCGCCGACGTGCGGTCGAAGCGGACGATCTCGCCGTCGAGCGCGGCGCGGTAGTACGGCTCGATCTCGGCGAGCACGGCCGGCGGCATGAGCTCGGCCAGCGTGCGGCCCTCCATCCGCTCGGGTACCCAGCCCTGGCGCTCGAGCGCCTGGCCGGCGGCGTGGCGGATGCGCAGGTCGCGATCGAATACGAGGACGGCCGTCCCCGGCAGTGCGGCGAGTACCGCGCTGGAGAGCTGGCCCGACTCCACGAGTGCCGTGAGCTGCGCGCCGCCGCCCAGCTCGGGATCCGGCTTTTCGTTCACCTTTAGTGATTCGACCGCAAGCGCGCGGGCTTGAGCCCGCTCGGCCGCCGCCGGTCAGACTGAGCCGAGGTAGCGCATGTAGACCTGATGCGCTCCGTCGCTGCTGCCCAGCGGCGCCGGCGAGTCGAACAGGATGTAGTTCGCGTAGAAGCTCATGCTCGGGTTCACTCCGCCGCCGGGCAGCGGGTCGCCCTTCGTCTGCACCGACTGCACGAGCGTCATCTTGCGCGTGTCTGTGTAGAGGTAGACGTCGGGGGCCGGATTGTCGTCGCTCGCCGCGCCGCTCGCGGACGTGCCGAGGTTGCTGGCCGCGGTCTGGAACGCGACGTAGTAGCCGGAGTTGCCGATCACGGGATTGGTCGACGGCCCGTTGCCGGCGCGCCCCCCGCGCGCGCTGATGATGTGCTGGCGCCGGCCGATGTCCTTGTAGCCGATCTGGGTCACGCCGCCGCGCGTGATCTCGTAGGCGACGGTGCGGCGCTTGATGTCGTTGTAGGCCGGGTTGCGGCCACCGCGCGCGACGAGGTGCGGGTGCCCGGTGCCGTTCTTCGACAGGTAGACGCCGCGCCGGGCGGCGAAGACGAGGTCGCTGCGCAGGCCCGTCGAGAACGAGGGGTCGGCCGCTGCCCCGGGCGCGCGCAGGCGGCGGGTGCGGTTCTTCACGCGCACGTAGAGGTGGCCGCCGCTGACGAACGCGATCCGCGAGCAGTCGCCGGAGACGGCGACCGCGGTGGTGTCGCCCGTGCCCTGCCGGTTCCCCGGCAGCGGCAGGCGGCGCGGCCTGCCGCCGGGGCCGCGCGAGAGGAACGCGTCGGTCTTTCCGTTGGTGTCGTGCGCGACGAGGTTCGATGCCGCGCTCAGAAAGGCGATGCACTTCGGGCGGCTGTGGAAGCCGCCGCTCACGGCCGGCGCGAACGACGGGCCGTTCGAGGGTGCGCCGGAGGCGGTGCGCGAGATCAGCCGCGTGCGGCCGGGACGCCACGGGCTGCCGTTGTTGCCGATCGATCCCCTCCGGAAGACCGCGAACACGTCCTCCTGGCCGTTGCGGTCGCCCGCCACGAGATTCGACGCCTGCGACTCGAACGCGATGACGCGCGCATAGCGCTTGTCGTTCGAGATCACGCCGTTCGTCGACGGCCCGTTCGGCACTCCTCCGCCGAGGGCTCGCGAGATGAGCAGTGTGGTCTGCTGGCCCCCCGCGGCGCTGACCTGCGGCGATTGCGCGCCCGCGACTGCGGCGGCGCAGGCGAGCCCGACGGGGACGATGACGGCGGCGATCTTTCGCACGTGGCGGCGGGGGTGGTTGAGAGTGGTCACGAACCGACCCAACAGCACGCGCGCCCAAAAGGCGCGGCGGCTGTCAGCGGACAGACGTGAGGAGAGGAAGGAGGGTGAGCGACGGGACTTGAACCCGCGACCGCCTGGACCACAACCAGGAGCTCTACCAACTGAGCTACGCCCACCAGGTGGCAGGCAGTCTAGCCCGCGCTAGATCGGCGGCCCCCGTCGCGAACGCTGGTAGCGCGGTCGCCGGCCGTTCGGGGCCGCGCGATCTGTTTCGTTAGTTAGGGGAGCCCACGGGGACGTACTCGGTGGAAACGGCCTCGACCGTCTCCTCCTCGTGCTCGTCCACCTCGTCGCGGCCGCAGATCACGTTGAAGCGCCCCGTGCCGAGGTTCGGGTCGGGGCGTATGGGCAGCCCGCGGATGGAGTCCCAGCCCAGGCGCTCGACCTCGTACGGGTTCATCGCGACGGCGACGGCGGGCCACTCGCAGCTCGCGTCGTGCTGATCGATCGCACGCGAGATCGCTTCGAGGTTCTTGGCTTCGGACGAGCTCATTCCGGGTCCACGATCGCCTGTTGCTGGGCACCGCCGAGCTGCTTCACCGCGAAGTCGATCGTCCGCCGCAGCCCCTCGCGGAGATCGATCTCGGGCTCCCAGCCGAGGAGCTGCCGCGCGCGGGTGATGTCCGGCTGGCGCACCTGCGGGTCGTCGACCGGCAGCGCCTCGAACACGATCTCCGAGCGCGAGTCCGTCATCTCGACG
>JAICRZ010000210.1 GCA_025937135.1 Thermoleophilaceae bacterium | reverse complement strand
GAGCGGTCACGGGTTGCAGTTGGCCACCTGGTCGGTCGATCCGCGCGACTGGGCCGGCGACCTCGCCGGGGTGATGCTCGAGCGCATCGCGCCGACGCTCCGTCCGGGCGCCGCGGTGGTCATGCACGACGGCGTCGGTCCGGGCGCGCTGCGTGGCGACTGTGCGCAGACGGTGGAGCTGATCGAGCCGCTCGTCGCCGTCGCGCGCGAGCGCCGCCTGCGGCCGCTGCCGCTCGGCCGGCGCAACCGCGTCCGCGATCGAGCGCTTGGGCTGGCCGTGCGCCGGTCGGTCGTAGCGCCGGCCGAAGTCGAGATCGCGTGCGTCGACGAGACGGGACTCGTCAGCGCCGACCTGGCTGCCCTCAGCGAGCTGCTCGCGGAGTCGATGACGCGGCTCGGGCACGAGTACCGCGCACGGCCGTGGCGACAGATCCGCCCCGAGTTCAGGGCCATTGCGCGAAGCGGCGACGGTGCCCCGACGGCCACGGTATCGGGGTTCCGGATCGGCACCGAGCCTCAGCGCGTGCTCTACGGCCTGGGCGACCTCGCCGTGGCGCGCGCGGAGCGCGGCCGCGGCCTGGCGAAGGCGCTCAGCATGGCCGCCCGCGCCGAGTGCTGGCGCCGCGGCGCCGAGATCGTGCTCATGGACTCCAAGGTCATGCGCCCGGCGGCTCTCCAGCTCGGCTACGCGCCGGTGCCGCGGTTTCGCTTCTACTACGAGCGTGACGGCGCCTGTCACTGGCACTCCAACTGGGCGGCGATGATCCGCCACCCCGAGCCGCGCGCCCGCCTGCGGCTCGAAGAGGGCGACTTCTGACCGCCCCTAGCATCCGCCGCGGAGCGGCAGGGGTCTGGTGGCCCATCCGGTCTTCAAAACCGGCAGGCCGTGGCAGCCCCACGGTTGGAAGGTTCGATTCCTTCGCCGCTCCGTTCCGCCCGCGAGACGTATACATTCCCGGCCTGTGACGATCGCGGCCCTCGAAGCCTTCCACGTCGTCGGCGGTGCGCTCGCCCTCTGGGCGGTGCTGCTCGCGGCGCTCGGGGTCATGCGGCAGGACTTCCCGCCGAAGGGGCTCGAGAAGGTGGTCATCGGGATCTCGGTGCTGCTCGTGATCGGCGCCATCGGCACGGCGACCGCCTTCACGCCCGGCAAGGAGCCGAAGAGCCCCGAGAAGTCAGGCGTCAGCGCCGCCCCCGGCACCGGCTCGAACAACGGCCAGGCCACTCCGGGCGAGGGCAACACGAAGACGCCCGCGGGTCAGGCGACCGCGCAGACGCTGGCGCTGAGCGCCGACCCGAGCGGCGCGCTCAAGTTCAACAAGACGGCGCTCTCAGCCAAGGCCGGCAACGTCAGGATCGTGCTGAGCAACCCGGCGCCGGTTCCGCACAACATCTCGATCGAGGGCCCCGGCGGCATCAAGAAGGAAGGCCCTACGGTGAGCAAGGGCGGCAACTCGCAGGTGCAGGCGACCCTGAAGCCCGGTAGCTACACCTTCTACTGCGCGGTCCCCGGCCACCGTCAGGCCGGCATGCAGGGCACGCTCACCGTCAAGTAGCGGACCCGCTACTCGTAGACGATCAGCTCCGGCCGCGGCCGGATCCGCAGCACCTGCTTCGGCTTCATCAGCACCGGGTCCTCGTGGTAGAAGAGCTTGAAGCCGTGGTGCGTGCGCGGCCGCTCGCGCGCGAACGCCCGGTACTTCGCCACCTTCACCGGGATCGAGCCGAAGCCGTCCACGTTCAGCGTCAGGGCCACACCGAGCGGCTGCGTCAGCAGCTGCTTGTCGCCGATCATGTTGTCGGTGAACTGGTGCACCACGAGCAGCTTCTGCGGCAGGTTGCCGGCGCGCACGATCCCGGACAGGTAGGCGGAGATGGCGTTCACCTCGCTCGACTGCATGGAGCCGATCACCTTGCCCGGGATCTCACCCGCGGCGACGTGCCACTCCGGATCGAGCGCGAGGCTCACGTCGGGCTGGCGCAGGAACGGCTCAAGGTGCTTCACCTCACCCATGAAGTCGGCGTGGCCCGGCTGGATGTCGAGGATCAGCAGCGCCTTGGCGCGCCGCGCCGCGGCCAGATAGCGCCTGATGACGGAGGTCGGCTGACGGAAGCTGTAGCGCCCTCCGTACGAGCCGGACGAGGCCACGACCGCGATCAGCTCGAGCGCCGGCATCACGCTGTGGCCGTACGGCCGCGCCTGCTTCACGAGCCTGTGCACGGCCTGATCGGGGGTGCCGATGCCGAGCGCGCCGAGCTGCTCGTCCTGCGGCGCGCCGTAGTAGGCGACGACGCGGTAGCGCGGGAACACCGTGCGGCCCCCGCGCGGAAGCTGCGGCGGCGCTGCCTTCTTCGCGGCGGCGCGCTTCTCCCCGGACCCGCCGCTCGCCAGGACGCCGATCAGGATGATCAGCACCACGAGCCCGACGGCGCCCAGCGCCACCAGGCGCCGCTGCCGCACGACCCGGCGCTGAGCTTCCCGGCGCCGCCTGACGCGGCTCGCCTGGTCCACGCGGGGAGGGGCTACTCGACCACGAGGTGCCGCACGGGCACGCTGAAGCGGCCCTTCGCCTCGTCGACGAGACCTTCCTCGAGCCAGTTCTGCTTGCCGCCCGCGTGCGTGAAGAGCACGATCTCATCCGCGTCGTAGGTGGTGAGCGCGTCCTGGAGCGCGAGCAGCGGGTCGGACTCCCCGGTGCTGCCGGCGGCGTCGACGCCCTCCTCGTCGAGCCGCTCGACCGTCTCCTCCTGCACCGCCTCGGCCCGCGCGATCGCGGGGTCGGGATCGGCGAGGAAGAAGCGCGTGCGGCTGTTGAGCGCGGGCGCGACCACGAGCACTTCGGCGTTGTTGGCCTCCTGCTCGCCGACCGCGGCGCGCAGCGCGTCGGCGGAGATCGGCTCGGAGACGAGGGCGAGGATTCGCTTAGCCATCCTCGGCCTTATACCGCAATGCGCGCCGCGCCAGTCCGAAAGCGAAGAAGAGCTGCATCACCGCGAAGGACAGCTTGAGCACGCGCTCGCTGAGGTTGTTCGACAACCAGACGCCGACGAGCACGCCCGCCGGCGACAGGGCCGCCACGATCAATCCGTCGCGCAGGCGCACGTTCCCGTAGCGGTGCTGGCGCCATGCGCCCACCGCGGCGACCGGCACGATCGCGAGCAGCGAGGTCGACTCGGCGCCGAGCTGCGACAGCTCGAGGAAGAACACGAGGCCGGGCACGAACAGGATCCCGCCGCCCACGCCGAGCATCCCGCTGGTCACACCCGCGGCCACGCCGATCGCGATTGCGGCCGCGACGTCCATCAGACCGCCAGCACCACGGCGGAGACGGTCAGCAACACGGCGAAGAACCAGCAGACGACCTCCACCGACACACGCTGCTGGAGCCACGTCCCGGCGAGCACGCCGAGGATCGCCGGCAGGCCCACGAGCAGCCCCTTCGCCACGTCGACGTTGCCGTGCACGCCCTGCACGAGCGTGCCGATCGCGGCGATCAGCGGGATGGCCGCGAGGGAGGTGCCGGTGGCCTCGCGCTCCTCGTAGCCGACCCAGAGGATCAGCAGCGGAACCATCACCGAGCCCCCGCCCACGCCGAACAGGCCGCTGAATGCGCCGGCGACCGTAGCGATGACTGCCAGCCGCCACATGGGGCGGGCATACTAAGGCCCGTGATCGTCACCGACGCGCTCCGCCCGCTCACCGAAGCGCCGGAGCGATCGGCGATCTTCCTCGACGTGGACGGCACGCTGGCGCCGATCGTCGCGCGCGCCGAGGACGCGGCGGTGCCGGATGAGACGCGTGCGCTGCTCGCGGAGCTGGCCGGGCGCTACGGCCTGGTGGCATGCGTCTCCGGGCGAGCGGCGGAGGACGCGCGCCGGCTGGTCGGGCTGCCGCAGCTCACGTACGCCGGCTCGCATGGCGCCGAGCTGCTCGAGCCGGGCAACGACGTGCGCGTGCTGCCGGCCTTCGCCGAGTGGAGCGAGCGGGTACACGAGTTCGTCCGCGGGCACGACGTCGGCGCGCGGGTCGAGGACAAGGGGCCGATCGTCGCCTATCACTACCGCGGTCGCGACGACCTGGAACCGAGGCTGCGCGAGGTAGCCGAGGACGCCGAGCGCGAGGGCTTCATCACTCACTGGGGCCGAAAGGTGCTCGAGGTCCGCCCGGGTGTGCCCGTGAACAAGGGGCAGGCCGTCGAGGCGCTGTCACGCGACTTCGAGACCACGCTGTACGCGGGCGACGACGCGACGGACCTCGACGCGTTCGCCGTCGCCGACGTCACCGTCGGCGTGGCCTCCGACGAGGGCCCGCCCGAGATCCGCGACGCCGACCTCGTGGTCGACGGGCCGGCGGGATTCGTGGAGGTGCTGCGTGCGCTTCGGTGACTTCCTGCGCACCGCCGTCCTGCTCTTCGCCGGCGCCGCCACGGCCTGCGCCGT
>JAICRZ010000175.1 GCA_025937135.1 Thermoleophilaceae bacterium | reverse complement strand
TCGACGGCGATGCGCGGCCCGACGTCGGGGATCTCCGCGCGGCGTTCGAGGCGGCGCATCGGGAGCGCTATGGGTACGCCGATGCCGATAGCGCGCTGGAGCTTGTGACGGTGCGGGTTGCCGTCGCGTTGCCGCCTGCTGGGGTCCCGCTGGAGGGGAGCGGAGGAGCGGAAGAGCAGAGGAGCAGAATGGCTCGGTTCGCCGGTGATGAGGTCTCGGCCACGATCGTGCGTGGCATTCCCGAGGCGCTCGACGGGCCCGCGATCGTCGAGCTCGAGCAGTCGACGGTCGTCGTGCCGCCGGGCTGGGCGGCGCGCGCCGATGCGGCGGGCCTGCGGATGGAGCGCGCTTGATGGACCCGGTCACGCTCCAGGTGATGGTCGGCGCGCTGCGGGCGGCCTGCGACGAGATGGGCGTCGTGCTCGTCCGCTCGGCGCACTCGGCGAACATCAAGGAGCGCCGCGACGCCTCAACCGGACTGTTCGACGCCGGCGGCCAGATGGTCATGCAGGCCGAGCACATCCCGGTGCACCTCGGCGCGATGCCCGCGGCGGTCGCGGCGGTCCTGGACGAGCATCACCGTCCGGGCGACTCGTGGGTCCTCAACGACCCGTACCGCGGCGGCACCCACCTGCCCGACATCACGGTGATCTCGCCGGTGTTCGCGGGCGACGAGCACGTCGGCTTCGCCGCCAGCCGCGCCCACCACGCCGACGTCGGCGGGCGGATCCCCGGCAGCATGCCGGCCGACTCGACAACGCTCGACGAGGAGGGCGTGGTGATCGAGCCGCGCCGCCTCGACGACGCTGCCATTCGCGAGCTTGCGGGCCGGATGCGCGGCCCGCGCCAGCGCGAGGCGGACCTGCGCGCACAGCTCGCAGCGAACCGCGCCGGCGCGGCGCGCATGACGGAACTCGTCGAACGCCACGGCCTCGACGCGGTGCGCGAGGCGATGGGCGCGACACTGGACTACGCCGAGCGCCGCACCCGCGCTGCGATCGAGCAACTGGAGGATGGGGAATACCAGGCAAGAGACGTGCTCGAGGCGGCGGAGGGCGACCTCGAGCTGCGGCTCACGGCCAGCGTCGACGGCGACGCGCTCACGCTCGACTTCAGCGACTCCGCCGACCAGCACGACGGCAACCTCAACTGCCCGCTGGCCGTGACCCGCTCGGCCTGCTACTTCGCCGTGCGGGTGCTCACCGACCCCGACGTTCCGCCGTGCGCCGGCGCCTACCGGCCCGTCGAGGTGATCGCGCCTGAGGGCTGCCTGCTGAACGCCCGTCCGCCGCACGCCGTGGTGGCCGGCAACGTCGAGACCTCGTCGCGCGTCGCGGACCTCGTCCTCGCGGCATTCGGCCGCGCGCTCGGCCAGGGGACGATGAACAACCTCACGCTCGGCAACGACGACTTCACCTACTACGAGACGCTCGGCGGCGGCCAGGGCGCCTGCGCGGACGGCGACGGCCCGACCGGCGTGCACGTGGCGATGAGCAACACGCTCAACACCCCGATCGAGGCGCTCGAGCTCGAGTTCCCGCTGCGCGCGATCGAGTACGCGGTGCGACGCGGCTCCGGCGGGGCGGGCGCGCACCGCGGTGGCGACGGCGTGGTGCGCGAGGTGGAGGCGCTCGATGAGATGAGCTACTCCCTGATCACCGCGCGCCGGCGCCACCCGCCGCCGGGGGCAGAGGGCGGCGAGCCGGGCGCATGCGGCCGCAACCTCGTGAACGGCGACGAGCTGCCGGCGAAGGCCGCCGGTACGCTGCGGCCCGGCGACCGGCTGAGGATCGAGACCCCAGGAGGAGGCGGACATGGCAAAGCGTGAGCGGGTGGCGTTCCTCGGACTGGGGATCATGGGCTGGCCGCAGGCGGCGAACCTCGTGCGCGCGGGCTTCGACCTGACCGTGTGGAACCGCACACGCGTGCGCGGCGAGCAGTTCTGCTCGCAGCACTCCGCGCACCTCGCCCACTCGGCCGAGGAGGCGGCAGGCGCGTCGGACGTGACGATCACGATGGTGCCGGACGTGCGCGAGGTGCAGGAGGTGATCTTCGGCGAGCGCGGCGCGGCGGCGGGCCTGCGCGAGGGCGGCCTGGCGATCGACATGTCGACCATCGCACCCGCGGCGAGCATCGCGATCGGCGAGCGGCTGCGCGAGCAGCGTGTCGGCTTCCTCGACGCGCCCGTGTCGGGCTCGCGCCCGAAGGCCGAGGACGGCACGCTCACGATCATGGCCGGCGGCGAGGCGGCCGACTTCGAGCGCGCCCGGCCGGTGCTCGAGGCGATGGGCCGGCTGGTCGTTCACGTCGGGCCGCAGGGGCACGGCTCGCTCGTCAAGCTGATCAACAACACGCTGGGCGCGATCAACGCCGCCGCGCTCGGCGAGGCGCTGCTGCTGGCGCGCCGTTCCGGCGTCGACACCGACGCGCTGCGCGAGGTGGTCGGCGCCAGCTCCGGCGCCTCGACGATGCTCGCGCTCAAGGCCGCGCCGATGCTCGACCACGACTACGAGCCGCTCTTCAAGCTCGAGCACATGCTCAAGGACGTTCGCCATTATCTCGACGCGGCGCACGCCGCCGGCATCTCCACGAGCCTCGGCAGCGCGGCCGAGCGCCTCTACGCGCAGGCGGACCGCGATGGCCTCGGTGGAAGCGACTTCGCGGCCGTCATGTCGGCGATCGAGGACGCCTCATCCGGGCAAGGCACTTGAAATCAGGTGCCCGATCCGTAAAATGCCTCCCTCGCCGCGCCTTGTACCTGGCGCCTCGCGCCGCGCGGTGTAGCCGCTCTCTCCCGCTTTTTTCGCTGTAAACGACCTCCCCCTCTCTATGCCAATCGCCTTCAAAGAATGGTCCGTCACCGTGCGCGCGCTCGCCGAGGGCGAGCAGCTCATCACCCTGCGCAAGGGTGGAATCCGTGAGGACAACAAGCACTTCGAGATCGAGCACGACCGCTTCTTCCTCTACCCCACGTTCGACCACCAGCAGGTGGGCATGGTGCGCGAGTCACACCGCCCCGAGCTCGGCCGCGCGCTCGAGGAGGGCGTGTGGGCGGACGGCGAACCGCCCGCATCTGCGCTCGACTCCCCCACCGGCGTCCCGCAGCCCGAGCGCGTGCGAATCCGCGCCTGGGCCGAGGTGGCCGCGAGCTACCTGATCACCGACCCGCGCGCCGTCGACGCGCTGTCGCCGTACTACGTCTGGACCACCGACTACGCCGAGAAGCGGCTGCGCTGGAAGCGGCGCCATCCGCTCCACGTGATCCTGCTGCGCACCTACCGCATCCCGCGGCCGGTGACCGTCAAGGTCCGCGACGAGTACCTCGGCTGTCGCTCGTGGCTCGAGCTGCACCGCGAGCTGCCGTTCGAGGGCACGCCCGTGCTCTCGGACGAGGAGTTCGAGCGCGCTGCGGAGCAGATCGAGGCGATCGCCTCGAGCGCAGTTCCCGTCCTCGCCTAGCTGCGCCGCCGGTTCAGCGATTCGGCTGGCCCGGCAGCAGCGCGGCCGCGATGCCGGAGGGGAACGGCTCGACGGCCTCCCCCTCGACGGCCGCCTCGCGCGGGCTCTCGTCGTCGTGGTGGTAGCGGCCGCCGCGCAGCGCGGAGGCGACCGCCGCGACCAGGCAGGCCACCAGCGCGAACGTGAACGCCACGTTGAGCGCGCTCGCGAACGGCCCCGAGATGAGCTGCGGGAAGAACGAGCGCCCGGTGAGCACGTGCGCCTGCGCGGCCGAGACGTGGTGCAGCACATCCGGGCCGAGCAGCGTCTGGATCGGGTTGTAGCCGAGGAACGACGCGAACAGGGTGGCCACGGGTGGCAGGTGCGAGACGCGAGTGGCGTCCGCGGCGGGCACGCCGTGCGCTATGAGGCCGTCGTGCAGAGCGCTCGGCAGGTGTGCCGCGAGGCCGACGATCATCAGCGAGAAGAAGATCCCGATCGACAGCACCATCGCCGAGTTCTGGAAGGTGGCGCTCATGCCCGCTCCGGCCCCGCGCTGGTCGGGCGGCAGCGAGTTCATGATCGCCGCGCGGTTCGGCGACGAGAACAGCCCCATCCCGATGCCGTTCAGCAGCAGGAGCAGCGCGAACAGCCCGTAGGGGAAGTTCACGGGCAGCAGCTCGAGCAGCCCGAACGAGACCGCCGCGACCAGCATTCCGCCCGTGGCGAACGCGCGGGCGCCGTAGCGGTCCGAGAGCCAGCCCGACGCCGGCCCCGCAATCAGGAACCCCGCGATCATCGGCAGCATGTAGATCCCGGCCCACAGCGGCGTCTCGGAGAAGGCATAGCCGTGGCGCGGCAGCCAGATGCCCTGGAGCCAGATGATCAGGATGAACTGGAGGCCGCCGCGGCCGATCGCGGCGAGCAGCGTGGCGAAGTTGCCGGCGCTGAAGGCGCGGATGCGGAACAGCTCGAGGTTGAACATCGGGTCCGTCACGCGCGTCTCGATCACGCAGAAGACTCCGAGCAGCGCGACGCCTCCGATCAGCGCGGCGAGCACACCGGGGGCGGTCCAGCCCATCGTGTGGCCGCCGTGCGGCTGGATGCCGTAGGTGATTCCCACCATCACCGCGATGAGCCCGACCGCGAAGGTCAGGTTGCCCCACCAGTCGATGTGCGCGGGCCTGCGAACGCTGAGGTCGCGGAGCTTGAGGTATGCCCAGACGGTTCCGAAGACACCGATCGGCACCGACACGAGGAAGACCATCCGCCACGAGATCGGCGCGAGCACTCCGCCGAGCACGAGCCCGAGGAACGAGCCGGCGATCGCGGCCACGCCGTTGATGCCGAGTGCCAGGCCGCGCTGATCCGCGGGGAAGGCGTCCGTGAGGATCGCGCTCGAGTTCGCGAACAGCATCGCCCCGCCGATCCCCTGCACGACCCGCATGCCGATCAGCCAGAGGGCGGCGCTCGACCCGCTCATCCACGTGACCGACAGCAGGATCGACCCGATCGTGAAGATCGCGAAGCCGAGGTTGTACATCTTCACGCGGCCGTACATGTCGCCGAGCCGGCCGAGGCTCACGACCAGGACGGCGGTCACGACCAGGAAGCTGAGGATCAGCCACAGCAGGTAGTTCGTGTTCCCCGGCGCCAGCGGGTCGATGTGGATCCCGCGGAAGATGTCCGGCAGCGCGATCAGCAGGATCGACGAGTTGATCGTGGCCATCAGGATCCCGAGCGTCGTGTTCGACAGCGCGATCCACTTGTAGCGGTCGCCCTGCGGGGTCTGCTCGGCGGTCGTCATCGACATCTCTCCATCGGACTGGTTTCTTACGTTTACGTAAAGAGAAGATAGCCGGTTGCACGCATCGCGAAACCGGCGAAGCGGCGCATACGCGCCCGCTCGCCCCGTAGATTGCGCGGCGTGCGCACGGGGGTCATCGCTCTGCTTCTCGCCCTCGTGCTGCCCGCGTCGGCTTTCGCGGCCGTCCAGCCGTACCAGCAGAACGACGCAACCGGCTTCTGGAACATCCTGCCGCCGGGCGAGAACGGGTTCGACAACGGCGCGCAGCTCCTCGCCTTCGAGGCCGACCACAGCCAGCGGCCGCCCCACAACGACGACCAGCTCGCGATGTACGGCGACCTCGTGCACGTGGCCCCGCATCTCCAGGCCGCCGACATCCCGAAGTACTTCAAGGACGCGAGCTTCGGCGTCAAGCCGGGCGACGTCGAGCGCACCTACAGCCCGCGCAGCGACGTGACCATCGAGCGCGACAAGGGCTCCGGCACGGGCCACGTCTACGGCGACACGCGCGCCGGCACGATGTTCGGCGCCGGCTACCTGGCCGCCGAGGACCGGCTCTTCTTCATCGACGTGCTGCGCCACCTCGGCCGCGCCCAGCTCACGTCGTTCGCCGGCGGCGCCCAGGGCAACCAGGACTTCGACCAGGAGCAGTGGGCGATCGCGCCGTACACCGAGAGCGACCTCCAGCGCCAGTACGACCAGCTCGACGACCTCTACGGAGCCGAGGGCAAGCAGATCCAGGACGACGCGCAGGCGTACGTCGACGGCGTCAACGCCTACATCACGCAGGCCAAGCTGAATCCGAACCTGATGCCCGGCGAGTACGCGGCGATCAACCAGCCGACCGGCCCGGCCGACTGGAACGTGCGCGACATCATCGCGACCGCCGCGCTGGTGGGCGGCATCTTCGGCAAGGGCGGCGGCTCCGAGCT
>JAICRZ010000144.1 GCA_025937135.1 Thermoleophilaceae bacterium | reverse complement strand
CTGGCGCTGGGCCTCTAGCTCATCGGGTTAGAGCATCCGACTTTTAATCGGAAGGCGCTGGGTTCGAGTCCCAGGGGGCCCATCAACTCGAGGGCGTCAAGACCGCGGAGATCGCGCGAGGATCGCGTCGGCCAGCCGGTCGGCAGCCTGCCGCAGGCGCCGGAAATAGGTCGCCCGGCTCACGTTCAGCTCGTCGGCCAGCGCCTCGTGGCTCGTGTCGCGCGTGAGGAACCCGCGCTCGGCTATCCGGCGCAGCAGCTGCTCGTCGGCGGAGTCGCCGAAGGCGCTGGCCGCCGCTTCGCGGAACAGCGCGCGCACCGACTCGGCGCGCTCCTCCGGCGTGGCGCCCTCGGCGAGCGACGAGGCGGCCAGCTCGAGTGGCCGATCGAGCCGCCGCGCCAGCGCCTTCACGCTCTCGCGCGTCACGCTCGCGACCGCCGCCGGCGACGCCGATTCCGACGCGGCCGGCGGATGCAGCCCCAGCTCGGCGTACACCGTCGCTCGCTGCGCGCCCAGGATGCCTCCGGGGCCGGAGTCGACGATGTGGCACTCGTGCGTGATGCCGCCCAGCTCCACGTCGAGTTCGGCCACATGTACGCCGTTGATGCTCCGCGCGAACGCCGCCGCGGCCTCGTTCGCCGGGTCGATCGGCACGTACGAGATCCGCGGGTTCACGAGCCCCGACCGCAGGATCGCTGCGGTATTCATGACGGCGAGCACGCGCGAGCCCAGGTCGCCCTTCGCGTCGCGCGAGAGGTCGAGCGAGTCCCGCCACAGCAGCACGTTGCCGTCCGGGTAGTGCTCGCGCGCATGTGCGAGCCAGCCGGAGAGCCGCGGGTCGCGCTCGACGGCGGGCGGTGCCGTGTGCGGCGTCGTGAAGATGCAGATCCCGGCGAGCTTGTCGGCGCGGTCACGCGCGATGACCACGCACTCCGGCGCCTCCTCGAAGATCTCGCGTGCGCCTTCCCACCACGCTTCGCCACCGGGCCGCAGCTTCACGCGCTCGGAGGCGGCGTCGAAGTCCTCCGGCCGCACGTCGTCGACGCGGTACTCGACCGAGCCCTCCGCGCCGAAGCCCCAGCGGATCGCCGGGTTGTCGACCAGCTCGGCCAGGTCCGTGAGCAGCCGCGTCTCGCCGCTGAGCGCGCGAGCGTGGAGGTGGTCGGCGATCCGGCGGCGCAACTCGCGCTCGCGCTCGGGATCGCGCAGCTTGAGGTCGGCGCGCACCGCCTTGCGGACGATGTCGTGCAGCGTCACGCCGATGTTCGTCTGCTCGGCGAAGCTGCGCGACCGGAGCCACTCCTCGGCGGCCGCCGCGTCCACGTCGGGCAGGACCTCCTCGAGCAGCGGCCGCGTCGTGGCGCGGGCCAGCGCGGCCACCGCCATCACGTCGAAGTTGCCGCCGTCGAGCTCGGTGTGGGCCAGGTGCCGGATCAGCGCTCGGACGAGCTCGGGGCGGTCCTCGATCCGCTGCGGATTCCAGCTTCCGCCCGCCTGAACCGCGTCGGCGGCCAGCGTCAGCGCCAGCGGCGAACCACGGCTCCACGCGAACAGCTCGCCCTGGAGCTCCTGATCCTCGATCCCGCGCGCCTCGAGCAGCGACAGCGCCTCGGCGCGCGCGAGGGGGCGCAGCTCGTACTCGACGGTGACCTGCTCCCAGCCGCCCTGGAACCATTCCGGCTCCGGGGCGGTGCGTCCCGCGAGGATCACAAGCGAGCGGTCCGGCAACGACGGCAGGAGGCGCGAGCGCAGGAACGTCCCGGCCGCCGTCATCCGCTCCCAGGTGTCGAACATGACGAGCGGCAGCGTGTCCGCGTCGACGCCGTGGAGGGCGTGCTCGATCTGGCCGGGAACGGGAGCCAGCTCACGCGCGTCGACGAGCCGCGGCGAGCGGCCGTGCTCGCGCGCGCGCCGCGCGACCTCACGCAGCAGCGTGCTCTTGCCGATCCCGCCAGGCCCGTGCACGAGCACCACGTTCGCCGGCGGATCCTCGACCAAAAGCGAGTCGAAGAAGGCCAGCTCCGTCGCCCGCCCGACGAAGCGCTGACGATCGCGGGAAGCGAGCTTCTCGCCCAGCGTCGTCTTCACGTGCCCACAGTAACCGTGGTCGGGCGCTTGCGCGAATCGCGCACAATGACCACGTGAACGCTCGCGCGATCGCCCGCTTCCTGCCGGACTGCCTGCGGCTCTTCAAGCGCCTGGCCGGGGATCCGCGCGTCGCGCTGCGGCACAAGCTGCCGCTCGTCCTGCTGGTGGGCTATCTGGCGTCGCCGATCGACCTGATCCCCGACTTCATCCCCGTGCTCGGCCAGCTCGACGACGCCGCGCTGGTCGCTCTGGCGCTGCGCTGGGTGGCGCGGGCGGCGGGTCCCGAGCTCGTTCGCGAGCACTGGCCCGGGCCACCGGAGTCGCTGCACGCCGTTCTTCGCCTCGCCGGCGCCGGCGGCCCGTAATGTTGGCGCCATGGCCCCGCCGCTAGCGCTCGGCGACTCCTTCCGCTCCTTCTTCGACGCGGTCGACAAGTTCTTCTCGTCGCTCGCCGCGGTGCATTGGGGCTCGCTCGCGCTGGGCCTGCTCGCCTTCCTCGTCTACCTCACGATCCGCTCGCGCGCCGCCTTCAACGTGCTGCGTGCGGCATATCCGGACTCGCCGATCCGCTGGCGCGAGATCTGGGCCGCCTACTGGGCGGGCTACGGCTTCAACAACGTGATCCCCGCGCGCGGCGGCGACGTCATCCGCCTGTTCCTGACGAAGACCGCCGTCCCGGGATCGAGCTATCCGGCGGTTGCGGCGTGCTTCTTCGTCGAGGCGGTGTACGACGCGACGATCGCGATCGTGGTGCTGGGCTACGCGTTCACGCAGGGCGTCTTCCCGAAGCCGCCGGACTTCTCGAAGCTCAACGCGTTCGACCTCTCGTACTTCGCGTCGCATCCGCAGTTCGCGCTGTTCACGATCACCGTCCTGGGGATCGCGGTGATCGCGCTCACGGCGATCCTCTCCGCGCGCGTCAAGGCGTTCTGGGCGCGCGTGCGCCAGGGCCTGACGATCCTGTTCGACCGGCGCCGCTACATCCGCCAGGTCTGGCTCGTCCAGTTCGCCGGCTGGCTGTGCCGGTTCGCGGCGTTCTGGTTCCTGCTCGACGCGTTCAACATCGGCGGGTCGGTGCGCAACGTCATGCTCGTGCTCGGCGTGCAGGCCGTCTCGGCGGTGGTGCCGTTCACGCCGGGCGGCGCAGGAGTCGTCCAGGCGCTGCTCGTGAAGGTGTTCGCAGCGGAGGCGAGCGCCGACACCGTGGCCGCCTACTCGGTCGGCCAGCAGGTGGCGATCGCGGCGTGGTCGTTCGCGATCGGCTTCATCGGCCTCGCGACCGTGTTCCGGATCCGCAGCTTCAAGGAGGTCATCGCCCGCGGCCGCGCGGATCGCGCCGCGGACAAGGCCGCT
This sequence comes from Thermoleophilaceae bacterium, assembly GCA_025937135.1. Taxonomy (GTDB): domain Bacteria; phylum Actinomycetota; class Thermoleophilia; order Solirubrobacterales; family Thermoleophilaceae; genus JAICJV01. Next base: position 4,406 of record JAICRZ010000144.1, on the reverse strand, counting down.
ACCGCGCCGAGCTAGTCGGCCCGCGAGATGCGAGCCCCGACGGCCGCGTCCGTAGCTGCAACCGCAGGCCGCGCACGGGGCGCAGCAGATCGCGCTCGTTTAGGTGCCGAATCCTTCTCTGGCTTCGCGCACCAGCGTCACGGCCTCGGGGAACAGCGTGCCCATCGCCTGCCGCAGATCGGCGGCCTGCTGCTCGGCGTTCCCCTGGAGGTTGATGCGGGTGAGCGCGGCCACGGTCATGTCGACCGCGAGCTTGATCGCGTTGTCCGCCCACGCCACCTTCTGCGCGCCCTGCATCTGCTCGGCGAACTCCGCCATCCGGCGCCGCAGCTCGTCGGGGTCGCCGAAGAGGCCGAATGGATCCTCAGAAGACACGCCTCAGACTGTACCGAGGCGAGGTAGCCTGGACGCGTGGCGAGCGTCGAGGCAGCCGGTGTGGCGCTGGCGGTCGAGGAGACGGGCTCCGGGCCGCCGGTGGTGTTCGTGCACGGGACCGCCACCGACCGCGCCGTGTGGCGCGAGACGCTCGGCGAGCTCGGCGGCGGCGCGCGCGCGATCGTCTACGACCGCCGCGCCTATGGGGCGAGCGGCGCGCCCGAGCCGTATGGCGGCACGACGGTCGGCGAGCAGGCCGACGACCTCGCCGAGCTGATCGCCGCCCTCGACGCGGCGCCGGCGCTGCTCGTGGGCCACGAGCTGGGCGCGCTCGCGTGCCTCGACCTGATGCTGCGCCAGCCGCGCCTGGCACGCGGCGCGGTGCTGATCGAGCCCTCGATGCTGTGGCTGAGCCGCGGCGGCCCGGACACCCTCAGCGCGCTGCGCGAGGTGGTGGAGCGGGCGGCGTTCGAGAGCGGCGCGCCGGCGGCTGTGGCCGCCTTCCTCGAAGCTGTCGACGGCCCGCGCGCCGTCCAGCGGCTCGGTCCCGACCGCGCCGCGGTGTCGCCGCGTGCGTTCGCCGCCGACCTGGCCGCGTCGGCGAGCTGGCCCGCCGGGCGGCGCGAGCTCGCGCGGATCGAGCTGCCCGTGACGGTGGTGAGCGGGACCTCCAGCTCACCGGTGCGCCGCGAGGCGGCGGCGGCGCTGGCGCGCCTGCTCCCGAACGCCGAGCTGGTCGAGGTCGGGGCCGGTCATCTGGCGCACGTCGAGGCGCCGGGGGAGGTCGCCGCGGCCATCGCCCGCGCCCTATGATCGCCGCGATGGCGCAGCGCCTCACACCGGACCAGCGGCGCACGCGCGAGCGCGTGGAGGGCCTGATCGGGCTGGCCGCCCCGGTCCTCAACCTGGTCCTGGCCGCGGGCGACCGCATCTCGCGGATCGTCGAGCCCGAGGACAGCGAGTACTACCCGGTGCGCTCCGGGTTGCTCGAGGCCGAGGGCAGGGAGTCGCGCGAGGACGCCGGTCCTTAGGAAGCGCCTCGTGCGCGTCTGTCAGGATTCGCGCCGCCAATGAATCGCCAGGAACAGCTCGGCTGGGAGGCCCGCGTCGGCCGGCAGATCGCCCCGGCGGCGTTCGCCTCGGCCATCCTCCAGTTCGTAGCGCTGGTCTACGGCACCTCCGCGATCAAGCCGGAGACGGTCAACGGCGTCAAGACCGCGACGGCGGACCGCGTCGACGGCCTGCGCGTGGCCAGCGAGCACCACTCCCAGGTACTGACCGCCACCGCGCTCCAGTGCGTCGCGATCGCGCTGCTGGCCCCACCGCTGTGGTTCCTCTACCAGGCGGCCCGCGCACGCCGCAGCGAGACTCCGCCGGCCGCACGCTACATGGCGATCATCGGCCCGCTCGCGCTCGCGATCGTGACCGCGGTCAACCAGGTCGTCTACCTCCACGTGGCCGACCGCGTGACCAACCATCTGCTGGCGAACCCGGCGGCTCCGCAGGCCGCCGACGACTACGCGACGGCGCAGCTCAAGTCGATCACCGTGGTCCAGGGGATCGGCCTGGCGGCGGCCCTGGCGGTCGCCTTCGCCCTCGTACTGATCTCGCTGAACGCGATGCGCGCCGGCCTGCTCTCGAAATTCATGGGCATCCTCGGGATCATCGTCGGCGTTCTGTTCGTGCTCCCGATCCTCGGTCAGATCCCGTTCGTGGAGATCTTCTGGGTGGCCGCGCTCGGCGTGCTCTTCATCGACCGCTGGCCGCAGGGCGGGCGCGGGCCGGCGTGGGACAGCGGCGAGGCGATCCCGTGGCCGAGCGCTCAGGACCGCGCCGCCGAGGCGGCCGAGCGCCGCGCAGCCGCCGAGGCCGACAAGTACGACGACGATCCGGACGAGCCCGTGCGCGAGACCGTGCCGCCGGACCTCGACGGGCACGAAGTCGTGCGCGAGCACCCGCGCAGCAAAAAGCGCAAGCGAAAGCGCCGCTGAGCTCTCAGAACGCCGGCTCGAGCGTGCGGCTGATCCGGCGCCGCGGGCGCGTGATCGGCGAGGCCGCAGGCTGGGCGGGGGCCAGCAGCGCCAGGCGCGCGACGATCGTGGCGCACGGGAACGGCTTCTTGACGTACTCGTCGGCGCCCACGGTGAAGGCGAAGTCGCGGTCGAGCTTGCCGGCGCGGTGCCCGATCATGATGATCGGCATCAGCCGGTGCTGTGGCTGGTCGCGCAGCTCGCGGACGAGCTCGTACCCGGAGTGCGTCGGAAGCTTGGCCTCGACGATCAGCGCGTCCGGGCGCTTCTCCTCGATCAGCGCGAGCGCCTCGGCGTCGGTGCCGGTCGTGATGACGCCGTAGCCGGCCCACTCGAGCTGGCGCGCGATGAGCGCCGCGTACTCGACGTCGGGGTCGGCCACGAGGACCAGGGGTCGAACGGTGCTGCTCTCGGTCGGCATCCTTGCCTCACTTCCTAGGGTCTTCCAACGGCGACGTCCATGTCACCGCAACCGGGGTAATCGCCTGACCCAAGGCGAAGTTGAGCCACTGGACGGATGTTCGAGTTTCAGACCCGCCGGTCTTCCTGCGACCCGAGCAGCAGCCACAGCGTCTCGCCGAGCTGCTTCGGCGGAAACGGCTTGCGGATGTATGCGTCGGCGCCGATCCGCAGCCCGTAGTCCCGGTCGAGGGCGCCGGCGCGGGCCGACAGGAGGATGATCGGGATCTCGCTGGTCTCCTTCTCCTCCTTGAGCCGCCGCACGACCTCGTAGCCGTTGACGTTGGGCATCATGATGTCGAGCACGCACGCGTCGGGCGGGTGCCGCAGCGCGATCTCGAGAGCGTCGCTGCCGTTGCCGGCGGTCACCACCTCGAACCCGGTTCGCCGCAGCGACACCGCCACGAGGCTCGCCACGTCGATGTCGTCGTCGGCCACCAGCACGACCGGCTTCCGGTCCCATCCCTCCATCGCCTAGACGATCGCAGGCGCGTCCGGCAGCCGCTCGAGCGCCTGCTCCATGTCCTCTTCGGAGAACTCGATGTCCTCGAGCTTGCCGGAGTGGTAGGCGTCGTAGGCGGACATGTCGAAGTGCCCGTGGCCCGACAGGCCGAGCAGGATCACGCGCGGCTCGCCGGCCTGCTTGGCGGCCTCCGCCTCGTCGAACAGCGCGCGGATCGCGTGCGCCGGCTCCGGGCCGGGAAGGATCCCCTCGGTCCGGGCGAAGCGCACCGCCGCCTCGAAGGCGGCGTTCTGGCCGAAGGCGCGGGCCTCGATCACACCGTGCTTGACCAGGCCGCACAGCATCGGGGCGTCGCCGTGGTAGCGCAGCCCGCCCGCGTGCAGCGGCGGCGGGACGAAGTCGTGGCCGAGCGTGTACATCGGCAGGAGCGGGGTCATCCCGACGGTGTCGCCGAAGTCGTAGCGGTACGCGCCGCGCGTGAGCGTGGGGCAGGCGGTGGGCTCGGCCGCGAGGAAGCGCGTCTTCGCCTCACCGCGCAGCACGCGCCGCACGAATGGGAAGGTGAGGCCGGCGAAATTGGAGCCGCCGCCAACGCAGCCCACGACCACGTCGGGCTCCTCGCCCGCCATCGCCATCTGCGCCATCGCCTCCTGGCCGATCACGGTCTGGTGCAGGCACACGTGGTTGAGCACCGATCCGAGCGCGTAGTTGGTGTCGTCGTTCGTGGCCGCGATCTCGACCGCCTCGGAGATCGCGATGCCGAGCGAGCCGGTCGGGTGCGAGGCCTGCGAGCGCCCCGCCTCGGTGCGGTCGGACGGCGAGCGGTGGACGGTCGCCCCCCAGGTCTCCATCAGCGCCCGCCGGTACGGCTTCTGGTCGTACGAGGAGCCGACGATGAAGACCTCGCACTCGATCCCGAAGAGCGAGCACGCGAGCGCGAGCGCCGAGCCCCACTGCCCGGCGCCGGTCTCGGTCGAGAGCTTGCGCACGCCCGCCTTCGCGTTCTCGTACGCCTGCGGGATCGCGCTGTTGGGCTTGTGCGAGCCGGCGGGTGAGACGCCCTCGTACTTGTAGTAGAT
>JAICRZ010000251.1 GCA_025937135.1 Thermoleophilaceae bacterium | reverse complement strand
GCGAGCAGGTTCATCTCGCGGATCGCGCGCTCGAGGTACTTCTCCCGGATCTCGTCGTCGGTTGCCGGCATCCAGTCTGAGGGATTGGACCCGGCGCGCCGTTGTCCTTTTGCCTGCATCACTTGTTGCCTGATCCGGTCGCGCGCCGCCCGGATGGGGTGCCCTTGGTCTGGATGAACTTGAGCGCCTGGACGTACAGCAGCGAGGTGCGCTTGCGGATGATGTCGGCGTCGCGCAGCGACTCGAGGAACTCCTCGGGGCCGTCGAAATCGCGCATGGCGATCTTCACCGAGCCGAGGCCCTGCGGCACGTGGGAATCCGAGCCCGCGCCGGCCACGATCCGGTACTTGGCCGCGAACCGCTCGGCCTCCTCGTTGAACGCCGAGAACGCCACGCGCGGGTTGAAGACCTCGATCGCGTCGACCTGCTCGACCACGTCAAGCAGGTGCTCGTAGTCGGGAACGGAGTGCATGCGGTCGAACGGGTGCGGCACGTACACGAGGCCGCCCTGGTCGCGGATGGCGGCGATCGTCTCCTGGAGCGTCAGGCCGCGCGGGATCTTCTCCTCGATGAAGAGGCCGATCACCTCGCCCTGGTCCTTTGTCTTGACCTCTTCGCCCACGATCACCTTGATCCCGTCAGCCCGCTCGCGTGCCTCGAGGGCGCCTGAGACCTCGTTGTGGTCGGTGACGGCGATCGCACCGAGGCCGCGCTCCTTCGCCGTCTCGAGCAGCTTGTCGACGCTCGTGGCGCAGTCGTGCGAGTGGTTCGTGTGCATGTGAAGGTCCACGTGGATGAGCTTTCGCCCCTCCAGGCGCCGGCGCACGGTGGAGTTGCCGTTCGTGTCGTGCCGCCGGCCGGCGACGGCGCGGTAGAGCGCCTCGAACTCGTCCGCCACGCGCGACCAGCCGAGCCGGTCGTGCCCCGCGGTGATCCGCGCGCGCAGCTCCTCGCGCAGTCCCTCGTCGCGGACGAGCCGCGTGAGCTGGCCGGCGAGCGTCTGCACGTCGCGCGGCTCGAACAGCAGGCCGAGGTCACCGCTGCCGAGCTCCTCCTCGTAGACGGGTAGCCGCGACGCGACGGGCACGGCGCCGCCCGCGAGCGCGCGCAGGATGAGCTGCGGCGCGGGGGAGGCGCCGCTCGAGGCGGCCACGACGATGTCCGCGCGCGAGAGGTACTGCGCCTCGGCGCCCTGGCCCGGCCCGACGAAGTGGACGCGGTCGCGGATCGCCCTCGCGAGCGGGACCGCCGGCTCGGGCTGGTGGTCGCGCGACCAGACGGTGGCCTGCCACGGCAGCTCGTGCGGGAGCTTGCGCAGGGCGCGCAGGAACAGCCGCAGCGCGCCGCGCTCCTCCTCGTGCGAGAACAGGATCTCGACCGTCTCGGTCTCGCCGCGCTCGGCGCGCGGCACCAGCTCCGCGCCCGGCTGAATCACGCGGTAGTCGCCCGGGAAGTAGCGCTGAACCAGCTCGCGCGTGACGTCGAACGAGGCCGTGCGGCCGTCGAGGCGCCCGAACAGCAGGTCGACGATCTTGCGCCCCGGGCCGGTCGAGAGCAGGCGCTCGGTGGGAGCGTGGAAGGTGCCGATGTTCAGCGCGCGCGAGTGGCGCAGGGCGGTCGACGCGGCGCTGGGTGCGAACGGCTCGTGCACGTGCACGAAGTCGAGCGGGACGTTCTCGAGCAGGTCCTCGATCGTGCGCGAGACATCGATCGGCAGCGACACCGGCCGCGACCCCCGCGAGCCGACCGGCAGCGACTGCCCGACCGCCAGCACCTGCGCGCAGCCTTCGTCCGGCCAGACCGATTCGGCATCCGACGCGCAGCGCTTGACGAGCGCGCGCGACTCACGAATCGCCTCACGCGAGTCCGACGGCGCCACGACGAGCACGCGGTGGCCGCGCTTGCAGAGCTCGTCGGAGAGCCGCTCGACGTAGCGGTTCACCTCGTGGTGCTGCTCCCAGCTGTAGGGAGTGACCTGGGCGATGGAGAAGCGCTCGGCGCTCACGCGGCCGAGCTTACTCGCGGCTCAGCCGCCGACGGCCTCCGGCGGGCGCAGCTCCTCCTCGTACGAGATCGACGAGCGCGTGAGCACCCCCAGCTCGTCGATCGCGTAGGCGCCCATCCGGTTGAGCGGCGGCGAGTACGCGTGCAGCGAGATCGCCGGGCCGCCGCCGGCGTGCGACATGCGGTGGATGTCGGAGGCGCGGAAGTCGAAGACCTCGCCGGGCGAGTAGATCCGCGAAACCGGCTCGCCGCCCACGCTCAGGCGCTCCTCGCGCACGAGCCCGTCCACCACGGCGACCGCGCCCGACGAGACGTCGTGGTCGTGGAAGCCGGTGTCGTGGTCGTCCATCCAGCAGATCAGCCAGACGCCGACGTCCTCGTTGAGCACGACCTGCGCGTAGGTGCGCTGGTTCGCGTCGTGGCGTACCAGGTGCTGCCACGACGAGCGATCGTCCGCGAGCCTCAAGACCAGATCCCGAAGCTCACGGTTACTCAGCATGGCTTCAGTCTACCCGGTGAAAACGCGCCACGAACCAGTCCGCAGTTCGCAGTTCGCAGTCGGCAGTTTCTGCCGACTGCCGACTGCGGACTGCCGACTGCGTTACGCCTCGACCTTGATCGCGGGCTTGCCGCCCGGCAGCTTCGGCGCGCCGCCGTACTTCTTGATGAAGTCCTCGCTGTTCTCGCGCGCGATCGAGTCCGGAACCTGGACCGGCGGCGACTTCATGAGGTAAGAGGACGGCGACTCGAGCGCGCCCGCAATGCCGTTGTTGAGCGCGAGCTTGCAGATGCGCACGGCGTCGGTGACGATGCCCGCCGAGTTCGGCGAGTCCCACACCTCGAGCTTCATCTCGACGTTGAGCGGCACGTCGCCGAAGGCCTGGCCCTCGACGCGGATGTGCGCCCACTTGCGG
>JAICRZ010000200.1 GCA_025937135.1 Thermoleophilaceae bacterium | reverse complement strand
TGCTGCGGGCCGCTCGATGAGCTCGACTGCTGCGTGGCGGCCTGCTGCGCGCCGGCGCCACCCGGTGTCACGAGGATGGTGTTGCTCGGCGGCGGAGGGGTGTTGCCGCTGGAGCCGCCGCCGCTCGAGCCGGTGCTCTGGCCGCCCTGCTGGCAGGCCTGCACGGCGATCGCCTCGGTCAGCGAGCCCTTCGGGATGACGACCTGGTTGGAGCCCGGCGGCAGCTTGGTCGTGCCGGACTGCACGGTCTGCGCCTCGGAGCACGGTGGGACGACGATCGTGAGGTCGTTGCGCTGCTGCGGCACGAGTACGACACGGACGCCGGGCGAGGAGAGCGCGGCGCCGACCGGGTCCGTCGATGCGCTCGAGGAGCTCGAGCTGCTGCTGCCACACGCCGTGAGTCCCGTCGCCACCGCGACGAGCCCCGCCGCGAGGGTCGCGCGGGATGCGCCCCTCATTCCCCTCATGCCGTCTCCTCCCCTTGGACCCCGAAAGCCTGCGCCTGCGCCGTCGACTCATACCCTATGGGCGGCGGGGTAAACGGCGCGCCGTCAGGCGACGAGGCCGTGGAAGAGGCGCTCGAGCGTCGCATCCGGGTCGTCGGTGAGCCCGGTGTGCACCTCCGAGGGCTGGATCACGGTGGACGACGGCGCCACCACCCAGCCGAAGCGCTCGGACTGCGGCATGCGCGCGAGCGCGCCGCCCTCCGCATCGCCCGCCACCACTCGCTCCACCGCGGCCAGGTGCGACCGCACCGATGCGACGTCGATGTCCGGCGCGAGCGCCTTCAGCCGCGATTCGTCGAGCTGGGTGCGCAGGTGCAGGTAGTCGCATTGGCGGCAGAACAGCACCACGCCCACGTTGAGCCGCTCGCCGCGCTCGATCCGCGGGACCAGCCGCAGCACCGCGTACGCGAACGGCCTAGCCACGGGCGCGCTCCAGTTCCTCGACGAATCCGCGCGCGCCGCTCAGCCGCTTGTGCAGGAAGGCGGCGAACCCGGTGCGCCGCGCAGCGGGGTCGTCGCCGAGCCAGAGGTCGGGCGCAAGCGCCACGACGCGGTCGACCGCGGCCGTGGCTCGATCGGCGAGCCGCGCGTCCGCCTCGGCCAGCGGCCCTGCGAGCGGGAGCAGCACGTGCTCGGCCAGCATCGGCGTGGGGCTGTGCGCCGTCTCCGCGAGCGGCTCCGGGCCGTACTGGCGGAAGAACGCGGCGCCGTGGTCGATCAGCCACGTGCGCCCGTGCCAGACCAGCAGGTTCGGGTTGCGCGGGGTCCGGTCGATGTTGGTCACCAGCGCATCGAACCAGACGACGTCGGCGGCAAGGGCGGGATCGACCGGCGGGTCCGCCGGCAGGGCGAACGGGAGGGCGCCGGGAAGGAAGTCCATCCCCAGGTTCGCGCCGGGGCTCGAGGCGAGCAGCTCCTGGATCTCCGGGTCCGGCTCCGCGTCGGCGAACGCGGACACGCCGTCGACGATCGCCAGCTCCGGCACCGGCAGCCCCAGCGCGCGCGCCAGCTCGCCCGCGATGACCTCCGCAACCAGCGCGCCCTCGCCCTGCCCGGCGCCGCGGAACTTCGTCACGTAGAGCCCGTCGTCGTCGGCCTCGACGAGGCCCGGAAGCGAACCGCCCTCGCGCAGCGGCGCGACGTAGCGAGTGGCGGTCACGTTGCGCACGGTAAGGGGATGGAGCTAGCCGGGCTCGAACCGGCGACCTCCTGGGTGCGATCCAGGCGCTCTCCCAACTGAGCTATAGCCCCGCTGTCGAAACGTGATGGTAGCGGCCACAATAGAGGCCTGACAGGAGCGTCAGCGAATGCTCCTCTGGACGGATGACGGACGCCTAGGCGTCCCCTTCCTGGGGCACAACACCCACGATGGGATCAAGGCAGGACCACCCGTGAGCTTCCGCAGCCGGCTGCTGCTGTTCTTCATGATCATCGTGATCGTCCCGATGGTCGCGGTGGCGCTCGTCCTGTTCAGCATCACCTCCGACAGCGAGACCGGGAAGACCGACGCGCAGATCGCCCAGGGCCTGCGTGCGGCGTTCGCCATCTACGACTCCGACCGCGGCGACGCGCGCCCGCAGCTCGCGCACGTGGCGCGCGACCCAAGGCTGGCGCGCGCGCTGGCGAGCAATGATCGCGGCGCGCTGGCCGCCAGGATCCGCGCGCTCGCCGGCTCGGTACCGGGCGTTCTGCGGATCTCCGTCTTCGACAGCGGGCGGCGGCTTCTGGCCGAGGGCGGCCGCGCCGATGCCGTGGCTGCGGCGGTGGCGGCGCCGTCGACCGCGCGCAGGCGCATCGGCTACGTGGCGGTGTCGGTCACGACGGCGCGCGCGTACGTCAGCGAGGTGCGGCGCGTGACCGGTCTGCACGTGAGCGTCGCGAGCGGCGGGCACATCGTGGGATCGACGATTCCGGCGGGCGTCACCGGCCGGCTCGACTCGGGCAACGTCACGATCGCCGGCGGCGATTACCGCGGCCGCGTCGCGTCGCTCGCCGACCCGTTCGGGCCGCCGGTCCGCGTGGGCGTCTACGAGAGCCGCGGCAAGCTCAGCAGCTCGATCTCGCACCGGCGCCTGGTGATCGCGGCGATCCTCGGCGCCTTCTTGCTCCTGGCGCTGCTGTCGTCGGTTGTCGTCGTGCGCGCGCTCCAGCGCCAGGTCGAGACGTTCCTCGAGGCGGCACGCCGGCTCGCCCGCGGCGACTTTTCCCGTCCGGTCCCCGTCGAGGGCGGCGACGAGTTCGCCCAGCTCGGCCGCGAGTTCAATGCGATGTCGGGCCAGCTCGCCGTGAAGATCGAGGAGGTCCAGCGCAAGCGCGGCGAGCTGGAGGAGACGATCAGGCGCGTCGGCGAGGCGTTCGCCGCCGGTCTCGACCGCCAGGAGATGGTCAACATCGCCGTGCGCACGGCCGTGGAGGCGTGCCAGGCCGACGTCGGCCGCGCCCTGCCGCTCGACATCCGCCGCATGAAGACCTCGCGTGTGGGCGAGGAGACGCCCGAGCTCGAGGCCGCCCTCGAGACCGCCGAGCGGCGCGCCTTCGAGATCCACCTCGAGGACTCCGACGACTGGCTCGCGATGCTCGACGCCACGACCGACGGCGATGGCGACGAGGACGGTGATGGTGAGCCGCCGCACGTCCGCGAGCGGCGCCCGGTGCGCGTCACGCAGGGCGCCTACTTCGCCATGGCGGTGCCGCTCATGGCGCGACCGGCGCTCGGGCGCGGCGTGGAGCAGGTGGGCGTGGTCTCGATCGCCCGCGAGGGGCGCGACTTCGACGAGGGGGAGTACGACCTGTTCGCCTATCTCGCCGGCCAGGCCGCCATCTCGATCGAGAACGTGGACCTGCACGAGACCGTCCGCCGCCAGGCGCTCACCGACGAGCTCACGGGGCTCTACAACCTGCGTCACTTCCACGACACGCTCGATACCGAGCTCGAGCGCCAGCGCCGCTTCGGCACGAACGTCGGCCTCGTGATGCTCGACATCGACGACTTCAAGCGGATCAACGACTCGTTCGGCCATCAGCAGGGCGACCTCGTCCTGATCGAGGTCGCGCGGGCGCTGCGCAACCTCTCGCGCGACATCGACGAGCCGGCCCGCTACGGCGGCGAGGAGATGGCGGTGATCCTGCCGCAGACCGATGTTGCGGGCGCCGAGCTGCTCGCCGAGCGCATGCGCACCGCGGTCGAGGATCTCGAGATCGACCGCCTCGACGGCGACGGCAAGATCCGGGTGACGGCGAGCTTCGGCGTCGCGTCGCTGCCGGCCAACGCGCATGACAAGGCGGCGCTGATCGCCGAGGCCGACGCCGCGCTGTATCGAGCCAAGCGCGCGGGCAAGAACCGGGTGGCCCGGGCTGAAGCCGTGACCGCGGAGAGCTAATCTACGCGGCCGATGGGGTTGCTCGACGACGCAATTCGAGAGCATCTTGAGCTGAAGCGGCGCCACGGCGCGCCCGATACGGAGCTCGAGCGGGCCGAGCAGGAGGCGCTCGGGCCTGCGCGCCGCGACGCGGCCGCGGGGGCCGGGGTGCCGCCGCTCGAGGAGGTGCCGGGCGAGGAGGTGGCCGACGTGATGCCACCGCCGCCACCCCCGCCGGAGGACTTCGACGAGCCTGAGCTCGAGGAGGCGCCGGAGCCCGAGCCGGTCGCGCTCGAGCCGGTCGAGGACCTGCCAGAGCTCGAGGAGCCTGTGAAGAACTCCGCGGAGACCTCCGCCGAGGACGAGGACGTGCTCGAGGAGACGCCCGAGTTCCTCCAGGAGACCCCGGAGCACGACAAGCTCTGGTTCGAGCAGAAGCCCCCTCGGGATTTCGACTTCGAATAGGGAACGGAAATGTTCGATCCGCGCGGCCTGCCGGCGGCAGCGCGGCCGCGGCCGAACGCGGATCTCCATTTCCGATGGCCAGGATGTCCACCCGCGGTGGGACGGATTCAGCCCGCGTTGGACGGGCACCGATATGCCACGCACGACGGCACGGAGGGTTCCGTCGTTTGCGCGGCATTGACGCCGCAGCGTCGAGGGGGTTCGGTCCGGCGACCGGCCCCCTCTTCGCTTTTCAGGACTCCTTCTTGGCCTTCGGCATGTAGCCGCGCGTCCGCGACGCGTCGAGCACGCGCTCGATGCCTAGCTCGTAGGCCGCCGGCCGCATCGGGATGTCACGGTCCTCGGCCTTCTGCTTCACGTCGCCGTACGCGCGGCGCATGACCTTGCGCAGGCGCTGGTTCACGTCGTCCTCGTCCCAGCGCATGTGCTGCATGTTCTGGACCCACTCGAAATAGGAGACGACCACGCCGCCGGCGTTGGCCATCACGTCGGGGATCACGTGCACGCCGTTGTCGGCGAGGATCTGGTCCGCCTTCGGCGTTGT
>JAICRZ010000056.1 GCA_025937135.1 Thermoleophilaceae bacterium | reverse complement strand
GCCGTCGACGGGGGCCAGGTCACGTCCGATCTCCCGCCCCGTCGCCTCGACGGCGCGCAGGCTGTTGCGCCCCGGCCGGATGACGCGCGCCAGCCAGCGGCCGAGGTCCGTGTAGCCGCTCGGAGCGTCGCCGCCGGGTCGCGCTCCGGCCGCGATCAGCCACATGTCCCTGGGGCGGCCGCGCGCCTGGCGCGGCCGCTCACGCTCCACGAGCCCGGCCTCGCGCAGCCGCTCGAGGTGAGCGCGCACGCCGTTGGGGTGCAGGTCCAGGCTCTGCGCGAGCTCCTCCGTGCCGGCGGGCCGGCGCAGCTCGCTCAGCATGCTGAACAGGCGCGCGCGCGTGGGCTGTGACAGCGCGTCGCCGGGCTGCGTCGGAAGGTCCATGACGACGACAAGTTTTGCACAGTCACGCTAGGAAAACGAATCAGGGCGTGGTAGTTTTCCCACCGTGACTGTGCAAACGTTGAGTGGAGGTTCGGCATGGCCTACGTGATCAACGAGCCGTGCATCGGCACGAAGGACACATCGTGCGTCGAGGTCTGCCCGGTGGACTGCATCCATCCGACGCCGGACGAGCCGGGCTTCGATACCGCGGACCAGCTCTTCATCGACCCCGACGAGTGCATCGACTGCGACGCCTGCGTCGAGGCCTGCCCGGTCGACGCGATCACCTCCGAGGACCAGGTCCCGCCCGAGTGGCAGAAGTTCATCGCGTTGAACGCCGACTACTACAAGCGCGCGGCTACCTGACGCGACTCAGGCGCCGCGCCGCAGCCCCGGCACCCGATCGCGCATACGGCCGCCGTCCTCGTCCTCGCCCACGAGTGCGATCACCACGTAGGTGATGGAGCCCGCAGCCACGAAGATCACGGCCAGGACGCACGCGAGTGCCCAGTAGGTGTCGATCAGCAGCGCTGCGGTCGCGAGCATGCCGAGCGCGAGCGCGAGGGCCACGCCCGGCAGCAGGCCGAGGCCGGTCGAATCCATCAATGAGTCGTCGTTCTGGTTCATCACAGCTCCTTTCGTTGCGTCCAGCATCGGCGCGGCGCGGCCGGGAGCCATCGGCGCTTCTCCGTACTCCCGTTGCGGGGAACTACGGACCGGGATCCACCCGCCGCGGGGCTACGCTTCGCGTGCTTTGAGCCAGGCGCCGGTCACGATCGACGAAGAACGCCTGCGCCGGCTGCTGGAGGTCGGCCGGTCGCTGGTCTCCGAGCTCGAGCTCGAGACGCTGTTGCGGCGCGTCCTCGACGTGGCGCGCGAGCTGACGGGCGCCCGCTACGCCGCCCTCGGCATCCTCAACGACCGTCGCGACGGCCTCGAGCGGTTCATCACCGTCGGGATCGATCCGGAGGTCCGCCGCCAGATCGGCGACCCGCCGCACGGCCGCGGCGTGCTCGGCGTGCTGATCACCGACCCGCGGCCGCTCCGGCTCCCCGACGTCGGCGACCACCCGCGCTCCTACGGCTTTCCCCCCGCGCACCCGCCGATGAAGGGCTTCCTGGGCGTGCCGATCATGATCCGCGGCCAGGCGTACGGGAACCTCTACCTGACCGAGAAGCAGAGCGGCGAGTTCACCGAGGTCGACGAGGAATCGGTCGTGATCCTCGCCGGCTGGGCCGCGATCGCCATCGACAACGCGCGGCTCTACGCGGGCGTCGAGGCACGGCGCTCGGAGCTCGAGCGCGCGGTCGTGAGCCTGGAGGCGACCACCGCGATCGCGCGGGCCGTGGGCGGGGAGACCGACCTCGAGCGGGTGCTCGAGCTGATCGTCAAGCGCGGGCGGTCGCTGGCCCACGCGCGCACCGTCGCCATCTTCCTCGAGGATGCGGGCGAGCTGCGGCTCGCGGCGCTGGCGGGCGAGCGGGGCGACCCGGCGCCCGAGCTCCGGCTGGAGCTGGATTCGCCGCTGTACGGCGAGGTGTTCCGCTCGGGCCGCACGGAGCGCGTGCGTGCCGGCGCGGCGCTGCTCGTCCCGCTCTCGTTCCGAGGCAACGCGGTGGGAGTGCTCGCCGCCTTCGACCCGGGCGCGGGCGGCGAGTTCTCGATCGACGACGAGCACGTGATGGAGTCGTTCGCCGCCAGCGCGGCCACCGCCGTGGCCACCGCCAAGTCGGTCGCCGAGGACCGGTTGCGCCATTCGATCGAGGCATCCGAGCAGGAGCGCCGCTTCTGGGCGCGCGAGCTGCACGACGAGACGCTCCAGGGACTCGCCGGCCTGCGGGTGCTGCTCAGCTCGGCGCTCCAGCGCGGCGACGCGGAGGCCCTCGAGCGCGCTGCGCGCGACGCGATCGGCCACATCGAGTACCAGATCGAGGCGTTGCGAGCGCTCATCACCGAGCTGCGCCCGGCCGCGCTCGACGAGCTGGGCCTGGGGCCGGCCATCGACAGCCTGGTCGACCGCGTGGCCGTGGTCGGAGGCTTCGAGGTCGAGACCGAGCTGGACCTCGCGCTCGAGCGCGGCGACGCCCCGACCCGGCTCGTCCCCGAGATCGAGAACGCGGTCTACCGGCTCGTGCAGGAGGCGCTGTCGAACATCTCGAAGCATGCCCGCGCCGACCGCGTCGGCGTGCGGGTGGCCGAGCGCGGCGAGGAGATCACCGTCGAGATCGCCGACGACGGCCTCGGCTTCGACCCCTCCCAGCGCTCCGACGGCTTCGGCCTGAGCGGCATGCGCGAACGGGTGGCGCTCACGCGCGGAAGCCTGGCGGTCCAGTCCGAGCCCGGCGCCGGCACGCGCGTCACCGCCGTGCTGCCGGCGCGCCACGAACCGGTCGTGGCGGCCGCCGCCGGCTAGTCGAGCATCTGGTGCTCGAGCGCGTAGCGCACGAGCTCGGCGCGCGTCGAGAGGCGCAGCTTCTGCTGGATGTGGGCGCGGTGCGACTCCACGGTGCGCACGCTCAGGTAGAGCTGGGCGCCGATCTCCGCGTTCGTGTGCCCGAGCGCGATCAGCCTGAGCACCTCCACCTCGCGCTCGGTCAGGTCGTCCGGCGGACCGGCCGGCTCCGGCGGCGCCGCGGCCAGCTTCGCGCCGAGCTCCGGGTGCAGGTAGGTGCGGCCCTCGAGCGCGAGTCGCACCGCCGTCACCAGCTCGTCGTTGGCCGCCTCCTTCAGCACGTAGCCGGTGGCGCCGGCGCGCAGCGCCTCACGCGCGAAGGCCGGGTCGCTCTGCATCGTCAGCACGACGATCGCGGTGTCGGGCAGCGACTCCTTGATCTCCGGGATCGCCGGCAGGCTCGACCCGCCCGGCATCTGGAGGTCGAGCACCAGCACCCGTGGCCGGTGCGCGCGCACGTAGCGCAGCATCGTGGGCACGTCGCCTGCCTCCGCCACCACCTCCAGGTCGGGCTCGCCGTCGAGCAGCATCCGCAGGCCGCTGCGCACGACCGCATGGTCGTCGGCGATCACGATCTTCGTACGTTCGGGATCCGGGGCGGTCACGGCGGCGCACCTTAGCGCCCGGTCGTCCGTACTTTCCCGCAAGCGCGAACGGCTTCCTGCGGATGACGCGCGGGCGCGCGAGGCCGAAGATGGACCCATGACTTCCCTCCGCAGTACTCCACTCGAAGTGGTGATCGCAGGCGGTGGCGTGGCGGCCCTCGAAGCCGCGCTCACACTGCGCGAGCACGCGCCGGCCCATGTGAACGTGACCCTCGTCGCGCCCGGGCAGGACTACGTCGACCGCGCCTCCAGCGTGCACCAGCCATTCTCGCGCCGCGAGGCCGAGCACCTGCCGCTGGCGGTGCTGGCACGCGACATGGGCGCAAACCT
The DNA here is from genome assembly GCA_025937135.1 of Thermoleophilaceae bacterium. GTDB lineage: Bacteria > Actinomycetota > Thermoleophilia > Solirubrobacterales > Thermoleophilaceae > JAICJV01. Next base: position 12,617 of record JAICRZ010000056.1, on the reverse strand, counting down.
CGTTTCCGGGGCGCTCGAGCGCGTCGTGCCGGACGAGCGGCAGATCGTGCTGCGCGACGGGCGCCGCCTCGGCTACGACGAGTTGATCGTGGCCACCGGCGCGCCGCGCGCGCCGGCCTACGAGCACGCGCTGACCTTCCGGGGCTCCCGGGACGCCGAGGCGATGCACGGCCTGGTCGAGGACATCGAGGATGGCTACGTGGACTCCGTCGCCTTCGTGGTCCCACCGCGCGTGGCGTGGTCCCTGCCGCTGTACGAGCTCGCCCTGATGACCGCGCGGCGCGCCTACGACACGCAGGCACCCACGCGCTTCCTGCTGATCACGCCCGAGCCCGCCCCGTTCGCCCTCTTCGGATCCGAGGCCAGCCGGCACGTCAGCGGGCTGCTGGAAGCGGCGGGCGTCGAGGTTCGCGCGGCCACGACCGCCGAGGTTCCCTCGTGCGGAATGCTCGTTCTGCACCCCGGCGGGAAGGTGCTCGCCTGCGAGCGCGTCGTCGCGCTGCCGACCGTGGCCGGGCCCGCGATCCCCGGCCTGCCTTCAGACGTCGACGGCTTCGTGCCCGTCGACGCGCACGGAGCCGTCCGCGGCACGCCGCACGTGCACGCGGTCGGCGACGCCACCAACTTCCCCATCAAGCAGGGCGGGCTCGCCTGCCAGCAGGCGGACGCGGCCGGACGATCCGTCGCGGCAGCCGCCGGCGCGGACATCGAGCCGCAGCCGTTCCGCCCGGTCCTGCGCGCGCAGCTCCGGACCGGCGGTGTCCCGTACTTCATGCGTGCCGATCTGAGCGGACGGACGGGCGATCCCGTCGAGAGCGGCTCGCAGACGCTCTGGTGGCCGCCCGCCAAGATCGCCGGCCGCCGGCTCGCCCCGTTCCTCGCCGCGCATCGCCGCCGCCAGGCGGAGGGAATCCGGCGGCGCTTCGTGATGACCCCCGCCGACGGCGAGGGGACGGAACGCACGGTCATGTCACTGGACTCGCTCCGGCCGCTGTGAGCACCGTCATCCATGAGAGCGGGGGCGATCCGCACGAGGTCGTCGTGGCCGGCGGCGGCGTCGCCGCTCTGGAGGCGCTGCTGGCGCTGCACGACCTGGCGCGCCGCCGGGTCCGCGTGACATTGCTGGCGCCCGCCGAGAAGTACGTCCACCGCCCGATGGCGGTGGCCGAGCCATTCGGCCTGGCCGAGGCGCGCACCGTCGACCTCCACCAATTCGCGTCGGCTCACGGCGCCGTCCACGTGCGCGAGGCGCTCGCCCGCATCGACGACGCGACTGGCGAAGCGGTCACGAGCAGCGGCCGGCGAATCCCCTACGACTCGCTGCTCGTGGCCATCGGCGCCCGCGCCGTCGAGGTGCTGCCGGGCGCGCTGACGTTTCGCGGCCCGCCCGACTCACCCGCCTACGCGCGGCTTCTCGACGACATCGAGGCGGGCGCCGTCGGCCGGCTCGTGTTCGCGGTGCCGCCCGGCGTCTCGTGGACCCTGCCGCTCTACGAGCTCGCACTGATGACCGCGGCGCGCGCTTCGGCACTGGGCCGCAAGCTCGACATGACGCTCGTCACGCCGGAGCCTGCGCCGCTGGCGATCTTCGGCAGGCGCCCATCGGACACGCTCACGGCGCTCCTGCGCGAATCCGGCATCACCGTCCGGCTCGGGTCGGTCGAGACGATGGACGGCGGCGGGCTGCTGCTCGGAAGCGGCGAGTGGATCGCCGCCGACCGCGTGGTCGCGCTGCCGCGGCTCGCCCCGCCGGAGCTCCCCGGGCTGCCGCGCAGCGCCAGGGGCTTCGTGCCGGTCGACGAGCACGGAGCGGTGGACGGGCTCGATGGCGTCTACGCCGCCGGCGACCTGACGTGGCATCCGGTCAAGCAGGGCGGGATGGCGGCGCAGCAGGCCGACGCCGCCGCCCAGGCGATAGCCGGGCGCGCGGGGGCGGACGTCGTCCCACGCCCGTTCCGCCCCGTCCTGCGAGGAGTCCTGCTCACCGGCGGCGCGCCCCGCTACATGCGCCGCGAGCGCGGCGGCGAGCCGGGAGAGACCAGCGTCAACCCGATGTGGTGGCCGAGCGGCAAGGTCGCGGGGCGCTACCTCAGCTCCTACCTGGCCGACGACGAGTCGGCGCGCCCGCTGCACGACGTGTCGGAGGGCGGCGAGCTGGCCGCGATCGAGCTGGCCCTCGAGGCCGCCGACGCCGACGCGAGCTGGGGCGACACGGCCTCCGCGCTGCGCTGGCTCGAGGTCGCCGAGCGGCTCGCGATCGTGCTGCCCGCCGAGTACGCCGCCAAGCGCGACGTCTGGCTCGACGCGCTCGCCGCCGCCCCCGCGGCGTAGAGAACTTCGCACCCGCAATCGGTAGTCCCCACGGATGGCGGTCGAGTGGGGGACACGGTTGGGAGCCCGCCACTTCCAGGCGAGATTGAAACCGAAGAGTTTCATCACCTGGAGGAAGCAGATGTCAACCGAGATGCAGGAAGCACGAACGGAGCCACTCGACTATGCGGTGGCGGAGGGGCTCGCGGAGCCGGAGCGACCGGACGCGCCGCGCGAGCGGTCGCAGTGGCTGGCCGTGGCGACAGGGCTGATCGGGCTGTTCACGCTCATCGCCGTGGGCCTGGGGCTGGCTGCCCTGGCCACGAGCCAGAACGGCGACGGCGCCGCCACCGCGGTCGCCCCCGCACACACGGCCGTACCCGCGGCGGCCGACAGGCCCGCGCCGACGCTCGCCGACAGCAAGGGCATCAAGTTCGAGAAGTACCAGGAGGTCGACCCGACGCTCCCGGCGGTGCCGGCCGGCGCGGTCAAGCACTTCACGGTCGACGTGCTTCAGCACGTCACGCAGGTCGACCCCGCGCTGGCGCCCACGGAGGCCTGGAGCTACGCGGTGAACGGCAAGGCGTACCGTGGCACCGCCGCATCGCCGCCGATCGTGGTCAACGAGGGCGACCACGTGCAGCTCACGTTCGTCAACGGCGCGACGAAGGCCATGAACGTGAACATGCCGCACTCGATCGACCTCCACGCCGCCGAGGTGGCGCCGGACAAGAACTACATCGACGTGCAGCCCGGCAGGAAGCTCACGATCGACTTCGTCGCGAAGCACCCCGGCGTCTTCATGTACCACTGCGCCACGCAGCCGGTGCTGATGCACACTAGCGCGGGGATGATGGGGATGATGGTGGTCAAGCCCCGGCATCTGCCGGCGGTGGACCGCGAGCTGTGGATGACGCAGGAGGAGTACTACCTGGGCGCACCCGGCAAGCCCGCCGACATGGCCAAGATGGCCGCCGAGAAGCCCGACGTGATCGCGTTCAACGGCTACGCGAACCAGTACAAGACGCACCCGATCACGGTCAGGAAGGGCGAGCGCGTGCGGATGTACGTCCTCAACGCCGGCCCGAGCAAGTGGAGCGCGTTCCACGTCATCGGGAGCGTGTTCGACAGGACGACCGTCGAGGGCACGGTGGGCCACGACAGCCAGACGATGAGCCTGGCGCCGTCGCAGGGCGGCTGGGCCGACCTCACGCTCGACCAGGAGGGCAACTTCCCATTCGTCACGCACTCGTTCGGTGACATGGTGAAGGGCGCAGCCGGGATCCTGCACACCGCAGGAGCGCCGATGCCGAAGGCGCCCCCGAAGCCGGCGGCCGCGAAGCAGGCCGCCGGGCCGGGCGGCGTGGCCGTCACGTTCGGCGACATGTGGGTCAAGGCGAACACCGCGTCGGTCAAGGCCGGCAAGGTCACCTTCAACGTCGCCAACCAGGGCCAGACCATGCACGGCTTCGCGATCGTGCCGGCACCCGCCAAGGTCAGCGGGGGGATGGTCGACGAGAGCACGTTCGTGGCCAGCGGCGAGCACCTACAGCCGGGCGCGTCCGGGACGGTGACCGCCAACCTGAAGCCCGGCAGCTACGAGCTGATCTGCCACATGCCGGGCCACTACGCGGCCGGCCAGCACATGGCCTTCCAGGTGAAGTAGCCGCGGAGGTCCCGCAGCTCGGACGGCCCCGCCGCACGGCGGGGCCGTCCGTCGGCGTCGGGCAACGCCCTGCCCGCTAACACCGGGAATCGCTCGGGACGCCGTCCTCCGCTCGTGGTTGACTGGAGGTGATGGAGAACTCCGAGCTCCTGCTGGCGCCCGAGCCGGCCGACGAGGTCCGCGACCTCAACCCGCACATGCGCCCGCGGGGGCGGAGCGACTACGCCTGCCCGCACGGGCTCTGCGGCGGCGAGGGGTTCATCCTCGACGAGGAGACCAACGTCGCCAAGCCGTGCTCGTGCCGCGCTCAGCGGATCGCGCACGCGCGCTCGCGGCGGCTGCGCAGCGAGATCCCGGAGCGCTACCGCGACGTCGCGTTCGAGCGGAACCCCGTCCCGGCCATCCTCGACACGCTCGGGCACGACACGGCCAGCATGCTGCGGCGCTTCTGCCAGCGGATCGATCGCAAGCTCGACGCGGGCGAGGGGGTCTGGTTCATGGGCCCGCCCGGCACCGGCAAGACCACGCTGGCCATGCTGATCTCGATCGCCGCGATCCGCGCGCGCCGCGCCGTGGCCGTCTACACCGCGCCGCAGCTCCTCGCGCACATCTACGCGTCCGCGAAGAGCGGCGAGGCGGGCGACTACAACGACCTGCTGCGCCGGCTCGAGGGGGTCGACCTGCTGCACCTCGAGGACCTGGCGGCGCCGTCGCCGAACGAGTGGGCGCTCGAGATCTTCTACACGGTGGTCAACGACCGCTACCAGCAGAACAAGTCGATCATCTTCACGGCCGACGTCGAGCAGCCGCCCCAGCTCGCGCGGTACGTGGGCAAGCGGACCTACTCGCGGCTGATGGAGATGTGCGGGGACCCGATCCCGATGTTCGGGACCGACCACCGCATCAAGTCGCTCTAGACAAAGCGATCTGAGCCGCTCGCCCTCGGCCTGCCCGGGCGGGTCGTCGTGCAGGGGTGGCGAGCTTCAGATCGCTGACTTCCGGGCGAATTCGACGAACCAGTCGAGCGCCTCCGGGTTCAGCAGCGAGTCGCGGCTGGCCGCCTTCTCCGGGTCGTGCCCCATCAGGATCCGCTTGACCGGCACCTCGAGCAGCTTGCCCGACAGCGTCCGCGGGACTTCCGCCACCTGGTGCACCTCGTTCGGCACGTGGCGCGGCGAGCAGTCCTCGCGCAGCCGCGCGCGGATCCGGCCGACGAGCTCGTCGTCGAGCTCGTGCCCGTCCCGCAGCACCACGAACAGCGGCATGTAGTTGTCGCCGTCGCGCGGCACGTCGATCACGAGCGCGTCCAGCACCTCGTCGAGCGACAGCACCGAGCGGTAGATCTCGCTGGTCCCCATCCGCACGCCGCCGCGGTTGATGGTCGAGTCGGAGCGCCCGTAGATGATCGCCGTCCCGCGCTCGGTGATCTCGATCCAGTCGCCGTGGCGCCAGACGCCGGGATAGGTGTCGAAGTAGCTCTCGCGCAGCCGCGAGCCGTCGTCGTCGCCCCAGAAGTAGAGCGGCATCGACGGCATCGGCTGCGCGAGCACGAGCTCGCCCACCTCGCCCACGAGCGGCCTGCCGTCGGGATCCCACGACCGGATGTCCGCGCCGAGCGCGCGGCCCTGGAGCTCGCCTAGATAGACCGGCAGCGTCGGCACGCCGCCGACGAACGCGGTGCAGACGTCGGTCCCGCCCGACGTGGAGAACAGCCACGTGTCGGAGCCGACGTGGTCGTAGACCCACTGGAAGCCCTCGGGCGAGAGCGGCGAGCCGGTCGACCCCACCGCCGTGAGCGCCGACAGGTCACGGCCCTCACCCGGCTCGACGCCGGCCTTCATACAGCTTGCGATGTACGCCGCGCTGGTGCCGAAGGTGGTCATCCGCGTGTCGGCCGCGAGCTGCCACAGCACGTCAGGCCCCGGGTGCGCCGGGTTGCCGTCGTAGAGCACGATCGACGCCTCGGTCAGGAGCACGCCGACCAGGAAGTTCCACATCATCCAGCCGGTCGTGGTGAACCAGAAGACGCGGTCGCCGCGCTGCGCGTCCAGGTGCAGGAACATCTTCTTCAGGTGCTCGAGCAGGATCCCGCCCTGCCCGTGGACGATCGGCTTCGGGAGGCCGGTGGTGCCGGAGCTGTAGAGCACCCAGAGCGGGTGGTCGAACGGCAGCTCGGCGAAGTCGAGCTCGGCGTCCTCGGCGATCAGCTCGGACCACGGCATCGACCCCTCGACCGCGCCGCAGCCGAGATACGGGAGCACGACGGTGTGCTCGAGCGACGGCATCTCCGCGCGCAGCCCGTTCACCACCGCGCAGCGATCGAAGTCCTTGCCGCCGTAGCGATAGCCGTCGACCGCGAGCAGGACCTTCGGCTCGATCTGCGCGAAGCGGTCGATCACCGAGCGCGCGCCGAAGTCCGGTGAGCACGACGACCAGATCGCGCCGATCGACGCGCATGCGAGAAACGCGGCGATCGTCTCCGGGATGTTCGGCATGTACGCGACCACGCGGTCGCCCTCGCCGACGCCGAGGCGTCGCAGGCCGGCCGCGATCCGCGCCGTCTGGTCACGCAGCTCGCCCCAGGTCCACTCGCCGAGGTCGCGCAGCTCCGACGCGTGCCTGATCGCGACCTCGCGGTCGTCCTTGCCGCGGAAGATGTGGTGCGCATAGGACAGCCGCGCGCCCGGGAACCACTCGGCGCCGGGCATCTCGCGGCGGCCGAGGACGCACTCGTAGGAGCCGTCGACGGAGAACTGCTCCCAGATCGCCGCCCAGAACTCGTCGAGGTTCTCGACCGACCAGCGCCACAGCTCGCCGTACTCCTCCGGAAGGCCGCGTGCGCGCGCGAAGCGGGTGAGGCCCGCGCGCTCGATCCGCTCGGGTGCCGGCTGCCAGAGGAGCTCCGCGCTCATCGGCGCGGACGATATTCGGTCAGGCGCTCGTGGCGCGGGACTTCCGCGCACGCGACTTCGAGCCGGCACGCTTGTGCTGCCCGTCGGCCGCCGCCGCCGCGGTCTGCTGCTCGACCGCCGCCGGGGCGGCCTTGAAGAGCATCAGCGCGAAGCCGGCGTCGATCTCGTCGGTGTGGTTGGAGTCCATCCGGTGCTTCTCCGACTCCGCCTGGAGCTCCTGGGCGTACGCGTAGAGCTCCTGGACCTTCTTCGACAGGTCGGCCCACGCGGAGGCGTCGAGCTTCAGCGACAGGCGCGCGAGCACCGAGCGCTCGTCGTCGAAGCCGCCGCTCGCGGCGGCGCCGTCGACCATCTCGCCGGTGCGACGCAGCTCGGCGGCCACGATCGCCTCCTTGACGAGCGTCGGCACCTCGCCCCACGCCTTGTCGGAGACCGCCACCGGGCCCTTCGCCTGGTAGTAGTGCTCGATCGCGCCGCGGCGCGGGCGCGTCTTGACCAGCTTGAGCAGGTCGAGCTGGACGAGCATGCGGATGTGGTAGCTCAGGTTGGGGAGCGGTACGTCGAGCTCCTCGGCGAGCTGGCTCGGGCTGGCGACGCGATGCGCCAGTGCCGACAGGATGCTCACGCGCAGCGGGTGAGCAAGCGCCTTCACGAGGCGCGGGTCGCTGATGTCGTTGATCGCTCTCACGGTTCTTCGGTGATAACCCTCCGTAGCCGTTGCCGAAGCCTATGTAGCCGGACCTTAACCGTTCCCTCGGGCACCCCGAGCAATTTCGCTATGGCCGGCTGCGCCAGATCGTCCTTGTAGCGAAGGTCGATCAGTTGACGCTCTTCGAGTGTAAGGGCACAGAGCATTTGCTGCACGCTCACCCTGCGGATCAATTCGTCTTCTCCGAACGGCGTCACGCCCGTCAGGTCGTCCGCGGCGCGGACCGCCATGTCGCTCTGCTTCTTCTCGCCCGCGCGCAGGCGCAGCGCCTCGTTGCGGGCGATCTGGGCCACCCACGGCCCGGGCGCGCCCTGGTCGCGGCACTTGTGGCGCTGGCGCCACGCGCGGGTCATCGCCTCCTGCGCCGCCTCGTCGGCGGTGTAGGGGTCGCCGAGCACCCGCAGGGCCTCGGCTCGGGAGCGATTTCGCAACTCTCCCCAGTCCCAACTTTGGCGCACAGGCGCAGAAATCGCACTCATCGCGAAAAGACCTCCTTTATGGCGAAACGATTCCCCAGCGAAACAGGGTCTATCGAGTCGGATGCCCACGCTGCTGCGCCCCGACAACGCCGCCGACTCTTACGCCGACCTGGCGGCGGTCTACGACGCGTTCACGGAAGGCCACGACCACGAGCGCTGGCTCGGGCTGGTGGAGGACCTCGCGGTCGAGAACGGCCTCGCCGGACGCAGGCTTCTCGACGTGGGCTGCGGCACCGGGAGCAGCTTCCTGCCGATGCTCGCGCGCGGCTACGAGGTGGTCGGATGCGACCTGTCACCGGACATGGCGGCTCGCGCGCGAGAGAAGGTCCAGTTTCACGGCGCGCGCGCCGAGGTCTTCGTCGCCGACATGCGCGCGCTCCCTGAGCTGGGCGCCTTCGATCTCGTCACATGTCTCGACGAGGCGATGAACTACATGCTCACCGGCGACCAGATGCGCGCCGCGCTCGAGGGCTTCGCGCGCAACCTGCGGCCGGGCGGCATCGCTGTCTTCGACTCGAACAACCTGCGCGCCTACCGGCTCTGGTATGCCGGCACGAACGCGCACGACGGCGAGGGCACGTTCTTCTGCATCCGCGGCGACGCGTCGTCGTCTGAGATCGAGCCGGGCGCGCTGGCGAGCGTCTGGATCGAGGTCTTCAGCGAACGCGAGGACGGGCTGTGGGAGCGCACCCGCAGCCGCCACGTCCAGCGCCACCACCCGCGCAGCGACGTCGAGCGCGCGATCGCCGAGGCCGGCCTCGAGCTGGTCGCGGTGCGCGGCCTCGCACCAGGTCCGCGTCTCACCCCCGATGGGGACGAGGAGGCGGACACGAAAACCGTCTACGTGACGAGAAAGCCAACGTGAGCGCGAGCCACGAGGGGGTGACCTGCATGTTCATCGGATCCGGTTGACGAGCTTCGCGGCGGCGCCGCTCGCGCGAGCGGCGCCGCGCCGCGCTCAAGCCGCCCTCCTAAAGGCCGATCTATCGCCTTGAACGGAGGCATGGCTTGTTCGACTGGAGTGTCGAGCGGGAGCGTTTGGCGCAGGCGCTGAGCGACCCCGTCGATCTAGAGCACGGAAGCACTCGACCGGCGCACGACGGCGCCCTGGCCGTCGACGCCCGCTACCGCGCTCTCGTCCGCAACCTGCCCGACTGCGTGGTGGTCGTGCACGACCGCGATCTGCGCGGCGTGAGCATCGACGGCCCGATCGTCGATCGCGTCGGCTTCTCGCGCGCGCAGTTCGTCGGCAGCTCGCTCGAGGACCTGCTTCCCGCCGACACGGTTTCGCGGCTCGAGCCGGCGTACCGCGCCGCGCTCGACGGGCGCGCCGCCTCCATCGAGTTCCAGTACGCGCCGAGCGGCACGTTCTACAGCGTCGAGATCGTGCCGCTGCGCGAGTCGCCCGACGCGCCGATAGAGGGAGTCTTCACAGTCGCGCGCGACATCAGCGTGCGGAAGCGGGCCGAGCGCGAGGAGCAGCAGCGCACGGCGCAGCAGTCGGCCGTGGCCGCGCTCGGCGTGAAGGCGCTCGAGGGGATGCCGTCGGAGCTGCTCGCCCAGGACGCCGTCGCGACCGTGGCCGAGACGCTCGGCGTGGATCTCTGCGAGCTGCTCGAGCTCACCGACGACCGCGAGTCGCTGCGGATGCGCGCCGGTGTTGGGTGGGAGCCGGGGATCGCCGGCACCGCTCGCGCCCCGTTCGGCTCCGCCTTTTACCCGGGCTTCGCCTGGGGTTCCACCGGACCGGTGACCGTGCGCGACTACGAGAGTGAGGACCGCTTCCGGCCCACACGCCTGCTGGCGCGCCACGGCGGCGTGGCCACCGCGGCCGTCACGGTCGGGGCCAAGCAGCGCCGCTACGGGATCCTGGCCGCGCACTCGCGCAGCGCGCGCGAGTTCCGCGGGCACGAGCTCGACTTCCTCCAGGGGATCGCGAACGTGCTCGCCGAGGCGATCGTCCGCGAGGCCGCCGAGGACAGCATGCGCCACCAGGCGCTCCACGACCCCCTGACCGGTCTGCCGAACCGGACGCTGCTCGTCGAGCGGCTGACGCACTGGCTCGAGCGCGCGGACCGCAGCTCGAACACGGCGGCCGTGCTGTTCGTGGACATCGATCACTTCAAGGTCGTCAACGACGCGCTCGGGCACGTGCGCGGCGACCAGCTCCTCCAGGCCGTCGCGCGCCGCCTCCGCGCCGCGCTGCGCCCGTCCGACACCGTCGCGCGTGTGGGCGGCGACGAGTTCGTCGTGCTCTGCGAGAACCTGGAGTCCCAGGACGACGCGCTCCAGCTGGCCAGCCGGCTCTCAGGCGCGCTCGACGACCCGTTCAAGGTGGCCGAGCACGTCCACCGTGTCACCGCCAGCGTGGGCATCGCCGTGTGGGCGCCCGGCGCCACCGCAGGCGACCTCATGCGCGATGCCGACGCCGCGATGTACCGCGCCAAGGAGCGCGGCCGCGCGCGCTACGAGCTCTTCCACGCGGGCATGCGCGCCTGGGCCGAGAGCTGGTTCACGATCGAGGAGGAGCTGCGGACCGCGCTCGAGCGCGGTGAGCTGTCGAACGTCTACCAGCCGATCGTCGACCCCGCCGACGGCAGCATCGCCGGGTTCGAGGCGCTCGTGCGCTGGAACCACCCGGAGCGCGGGACGGTGCCGCCGCTCGACTTCATCCCGATCGCCGAGCAGAACGGCCTGATCGTGGAGCTCGGCCACGGCGTCCTGCGCGAGGCGTGCGCCGAGGCGGCGAGCTGGCCGGACCCGCTGCGGATCAGCGTGAACCTCTCGCCGCGCCAGCTCAGCGACCCCGGCCTCGTCGACTCCGTCTCCGCCGTGCTGAAGGTGACCGGCCTCGCCGCCGACCGCCTCTCGCTCGAGATCACCGAGTCGGCGTTCACCGACGACCCGGCGCGCGCACTCGAGGTGCTCGGCCGGCTGAAGGAGATCGGCGTGCGGCTCGAGCTCGACGACTTCGGCACCGGCTACTCGTCGCTCACCTACGTGCGGATGTTCCCGATCGACGCGCTCAAGATCGACCGCTCGTTCGTGCAGGGCGTGTGCCAGTCGCCCGAGGACGCCGCCATCGTCGAAGCCGTCATCTCGATGGGCCGCGCGCTCGGCGTGAACGTGGTGGCGGAGGGCGTCGAGTCCGAGGACCAGTCGGCGGCGCTCCAGAACCTCGGCTGTAGGCTCGCGCAGGGCTATCTGTTCTCGCGGCCGGTGCCCGCAGCGGCGTTGGCTGAGATGGTCGCGCGCCGCTAGTCCGGGCCGTGCCCGTTGCGGCCGGTCACCTGGCCGATCGCCGCCAGGATCTCGTCCGCCAGCTTCGCGCCGTCGCGGTCGAGCTCGGGTGTCGCGGCCACGCGCATGATCACCTCGTCGTCGTCGACCTCCTCCACGGAGATGTGCGGATGCGAGCGGGTCGGGATGGTCACGTGCTCCTCGAGGAACGCCTGGAGCTCGCTCGGCTTCACGTCGGGCTTCAGCCGCGCGCGCAGATCGACCGCGGCGGGCTCGCGCAGCGGCACCACGGCCGACGACATGGCCACGTTGTTCGGGACGAGGATCGTGTCCTCGCCCTGCGCGAGCGTCACGTAGAGCAGGCCGAGCGACATCACGACGCCCTCGACCTGTCCGGCGAGCCCGCCCGCCTGGAAGCGCACGCGGTCACCGACCCGGAACGGCCGCGCGCTCAGGAGCAGGACGCCCGCGATCACGTTGCCGAGCGTGTTCTGCGCCGCCAGGCCGAGTATGACCGCGGTGAAGGCGCCACCGACCGCCAGCGAGCGCGTCTCGAGACCCGCCGTCCGGAGCGCCACCAGCAGCGCGATGCCCAGCAGCACGAGCCGGATCAGGAAGCTGACGGTGCCGGCGGTAGGCGGCTCCATGCGCTTGAACAGAGCCGGGCTTGCCGCGCGGCCGACGTCGCGGGCGAACCACCAGCCGAGGGCGACGAGCGCGAGCGCACAGCCGACGCGAGCGAACTCGTCGCCGCCGCCGCCGAAGATCGCGTGGCGATAGTGGTAGACCACGAGGACGCCTATCACGAGCACGAGCAGCAGCGCCGCGCGGCGAGCGGCGCGCCGTCCGCGCTCGCGGATCTTCTGCGCTGCGGCGGCGCTCAGGGTGCTGACGGCCTGGACCGTCGCGGGCTTTGTGCGGCGGATGCGGGGCATCGGATCGCCGTTCACCATATGAAGGCGGAAACGGGACGCCGCGCCCGGTAGGATCAGGCGAACGGGGCGTGGCGCAGTCTGGTAGCGCACTCGGCTGGGGGCCGAGCGGTCGCTGGTTCGAATCCAGTCGCCCCGATTCAGCGTCAGCCGCTCTGCGTCCGGGATTGAGCGGCTTGCTCGTTCAGGCGCGGTTGGGCTTCTGCGCCACGTAGTACCACCCGTAGTACCAAGCTGGCGGCCCCCGCTTGGGAGGTCTTACGGTCGCTGCTTGTTCGCTAGGTGTGAGTTCGTCGAGAACTGGGAGCCGTCGCGGACGAACTACGTCAAGGGCCCCCAGCTAGGCGCACGAGCTACGCGACGGAGAGG
>JAICRZ010000217.1 GCA_025937135.1 Thermoleophilaceae bacterium | reverse complement strand
ATCCAGGGCCCGGGTTACTTCCAGGTCCGCCGCGCGGACGGCCAGAACGTGCTCACCCGCAACGGCGCCTTCGGCCTCGACGGCCGCGGCCGGCTGACCAACTCGAAGGGCGAGCTGGTCGTGCCGGGCATCACGGTGCCGGCCGGGACCGACCCGAGCAAGGTGGCGATCTCGAGCGACGGCACCGTGACCGTGAACGCCCGCCGCATCGGGCAGATCCAGATCTTCGACGTGCCCGCGCCGAACGGCCTCGTGCCGGCCGGCGACAACAACTACCTGCCGAGCGCCGCCAGCGGCGCGGTCCGTCGCGTCGCGCGGCCCACGATCACCCAGGGGACCCTCGAGGGCTCCAACGTGGACCTGGCCGACTCGATGGTGGACATGATGGACTCGCAGCGCTCCTACTCGATGGCGAGCAAGGCGATCCAGATGCAGGACAAGATGGCCGAGATCGCCAACGGGCTGAAGGCCGGCTGATGAGCGGGATCCCCCCGATCGACCAGTCGCTGCTTCCGGCCGAGGTGCGCAACGGCACCGCGAAGGACAAGCAGACCTACGCGGCCGCGCTCGGCTTCGAGCGCGCGCTCATGGGCGAGCTGACCAAGGCGATGGCCGACACCGCCCAGCCGGTCGAGGCCGACGACAGCTCGAGCGACGACAGCGGCGACGACACGGGCTCGTCGACCGACGCCGCCACCTCGATGTACACCCAGATGCTGCCCGACCAGCTTGCCGACGGCCTCGAGCAGAGCGGCGGCCTCGGCCTGGCCAAGACCTTCTACGACTCGATGAAGGAGCAGACCCAGTGATCGCCGCTCCCGAGCAGCGCCGCGTGGACGCCCCGCTGTCGAGCGCGCTCCTTGCGCACCTCGACTCGCAGATCGACTCCGCGCGCCGCCTGTACGGATCGATCCTCGCCCAGGGCAAGGCGATCCGCAGCCGCGACGTGGAGGCCGTGATCGCACGCCTCTCCGAGGTGAAGACCGAGATGTCGATGCGCGGCACGCTCGAGCAGCAGCGCACCGACCTGCTCGTGCGCGCGGGAATCGCCCTCGGCGTTCCCGCCCCGAACGTGACGCTCGAGGCGATCACCACGCTGATGCCGGCGAACGAGGCCGCGCAGGCGCGCCAGCGCTCCGCGGAGCTCCGCGGCCTGCTGGCAGAGATCGCCCGCGAGCACGGCATCAACCGCGCGCTCATGCGTCAGGAGCTCTCGTTCCTCGACCACCTGACCCGGCTGATCGGCCAGGAGCCCGAGGCCGGCTACGGCCCCGCCGGCGCCGACCAGTCCGCCACCCCGACCCACCGCGTCGTCGACGCGCAGGCCTGAGCCATGCCGATCTCGACCTTCTTCGGCCTGGAGACGACGCTGCGCGGCATCCTCGCCCACCAGCAGGCGATCGACACCACGGGCCACAACATCACGAACGCGAACACCGACGGCTACTCGCGCCAGACCGCGAACCTCGGCGCCACCGACCCGATGCTGATCGCCGCGGGCGTCGGCAACGGCAACGTGATGGCGCACCTGGGCACCGGCGTCGGCGTCCAGAGCTACGACCGCATCCGCGACCAGTTCCTCGACCTCCAGTACCGCGCCCAGGCGATGCAGGTCGGCTACCAGGAGACAACCTCCGAGCAGCTCGACCAGGTGGAGATGGGCCTCGCCGAGCCCGGCGACAACGGCCTCTCCGCGCAGCTCAACAAGTTCTGGAGCACGTGGGCCGACGTGGCGAACACGCCGAGCGACCCGGCCGCCCGCCAGGCGCTGATCGACCAGGCGCAGAACCTCACGTCCACCTTCAAGTCGATCGACACGCAGCTCTCGAACGTCAAGAGCCAGGCGACCCAGCAGTACGCCGCGATCACCGGCGCGGGCGGCGACGTCGAGACGATCGCCACGCAGATCTCTCAGCTCAACGCGTCGATCAAGGCGTTCGTGGCCGGCGGCGACAAGCCGAACGACCTGCTCGACCGCCGCGACGTGCTGCTCGACCAGCTCTCGAAGCTCGCGCAGGTGTCGGTGACCGACCGCGGCGACGGCTCGATCGACGTCGGGTTCGGCCAGACCGGCACCCCGCTCGTGTCAGACACGACGGTGAACTGGCCGCAGGCGCTCAGCTCGGCGACCGCCGGCGGCAAGCTCGGCGCCCTGCTGAAGGTGACCGACAGCTCGCCGCCCGCCGCGACGCCCGGCATCATCGACAGCTACCGCACCCAGCTGAACGCGGTCGCCAAGCAGCTCGCCGACGACGTCAATGCGCTGCACAACCCGGGCGGCACCGGCACCAACTTCTTCACCTACGGCGCCGCGGGCACCGAGGCCGGGACGCTCGCCGTGAACGTCGGCGTGGCCGGCGTGCGCACGTCGGCCGGCGGCGCCGCGGGCGCCAACGACATCGCCCTCCAGATCACGAACCTACGCGGCGGCACCGCCGACAAGCTCTACACCGCCTTCGTCACGAAGATCGGCGGCGACCTCAAGAACGCGCAGACCGGCGACACCAACTCCAACGTCCTGCTCAGCTCGATCCAGGATCGGCGCCAGTCGGTCAGCGGCGTCTCGCTCGACGAGGAGATGACGAACCTGGTCCGTTTCCAGCGCGGCTACCAGGCGTCGGCCCGCGCGATGTCGACGATCGACCAGATGCTCGACACGCTCATCAACCGCACCGGGTCGGTGGGGCTCTGATGAGCGGCCGGATCACCAACATGATGATCTCGCGCTCGGTCCTCGCCGACCTGAACGACGCCTCCACGCGCCTCTCGAAGACGCAGCAGAAGATGTCGTCGGGCAAGGAGATCACGCGCCCCTCGGACGACCCGTACGGGACGAGCCGCGCGCTCACGCTGCGCAGCGATCTCGACGGCACGCAGCAGTACCAGCGCAACATCGGCGAGGCGACGGCGTGGCAGAACATCAGCGACGCCGCGCTGTCGAAGATCAACGACGCCGTCCAGCGCGCTCGCGAGCTCACGATCCAGGCGTCGACCGACTCCGCCGGCCAGGCCGCCCGCAGCGCCGCCGCGCAGGAGATCGACCAGCTGATCGAGACGATCAAGGGCGAGGCGAACGCCTCCTACGGCGGCAGCTACGTCTTCTCCGGCACCGCGACGAGCACGAAGCCGTACTCGCTCGGCACGCCGGTCAACGACGCCTACGGCGGCGACAGCGGCACCGTCGCCCGCGAGATCGGGCCGGGCGTCTCGGTCACCGTGAACGCGGACATCAAGAGCGTGCTCGGCGATGGGCAGGGTCCTCCCGGCGACGGCAAGCTGCTCGACACGCTGCGCACGATCACCGACAACCTGCGCGGCGGCACCACGGCCGACGGCAACGCGCTGCGCGGCGCCGACCTGAAGAACCTCGACGCGAACCTCGACACGCTCACGCAGACACGGGCGACGATCGGCGCCACGACCAACCGCCTCGAGGCCGCCGACGCGCGTCTCCAGCAGGTCGAGGAGACCACCACCAAGCTCCTGTCCGACACCGAGGACGCGGACATGGCACAGACCTTCATCGACTACTCGATGCAGCAGAACGTCTACCAGTCAGCGCTCCGCGCGGGCTCGAACATCATCCAACAGTCGCTCCTGGACTTCCTCAGGTAGCGAACCAGGAGGAGGCAATGGCAACAACGATCGAAAGTACTCGGTTCGGCTCGCTCGAAATTGCGGACGACGCCGTCATCGAGTTCCCCAACGGCCTCATCGGCCTGGGCGGTTCGCGCTATGTGCTGATCGCCCGCGAGGAGTCGGCCCCGTTTTTGTGGCTGCACTCCGTCGACGACCCGTCGCTGGCCATTCCGGTGACGAGCCCGTGGCAGTTCTTCGCCTCGTTCGAGGTCGAGATCTCCGACTCCGAGGCCCAGCGCATCGGCATCGCGGATCCGTCCGAGGCCGAGGTGCTGGTGACGGTTCGCGCCGGCGAGTCCATCGAGGACTTCAGGGCGAACCTCCGCGCGCCGATCCTGATCTCAGGCGGCCGTGGCCACCAGGTGATCAACGAGGCCAAGGACACCTCCGTCCGCGCCCCGCTGTTCGCCGAGGTCCCCGCCCCCGAGGCCGAGGCCGTCGCCTAACCCCGTCCCGTCTTTGCCCTTTCAGGTTCCAAGGAGGAACTGACCGTGCTCATCATCACCCGGCGCCCGGGCGAGCGGATCATGCTCGGCGACGACACCACGATTCACATCATGGAGATCGTCGGCAACTCCGTCCGCGTGGGT
>JAICRZ010000091.1 GCA_025937135.1 Thermoleophilaceae bacterium | reverse complement strand
TCCGCACCCATTGCTTTTGCTCCTCCGCGGCCCCAAAATCCGCGCTGACCCGCCGCCGGGCGGCGCAACCCCCCCCGCCGGTCCGCGCCCTTCTCCCGATGGTGCGGGCGGCGACGCAGGCGAGACTGCCGCCCAGTCGTCCATCGGAGGAACCGATCATGAAAAAGCTCTACGAATACGGCGGGATCGCGGCCAGCATCGTGCTGATCGTCTTCGGTGTCGGCGCCGTTGTGGCAGGCATCGCCGGCCGCGACCAGGTGCGCACCGAACTGGCGCGCGAGCAGATCGTCGGCACGCCCGACATGAAGGGCGTGGCCGACAGGAAGGTTGATACCGGTGCCGAGGCGCGAGACTTCGCCGCCGGGATGCGCAAGCACACGCTCGAGGCGACCGGCGGCAAGACCTACGCCCAGATGCCGCGCTTCCAGGGCAAGGACGGCCAGCCCACCAACGACGAGAAGCTGGCTGCGGTGGATCCGAAGTCCGGGGCGCCCGTCGACAACCCGGCACGTCAGATCTGGGTGACGGAGACCGCGTTGAGCTCGGCACTGAACACGGCCTACTTCGCGGAGAACGTCGCGCTCTTCTCGATCGTCATGGGCATCGCGCTGCTGCTGACCGGGGCCGGCTTCGGTGTGGTCACTCTCCGCCTGCTTCGCCGGGAGCAGAGCAGGGACGCGCGCGGCGGACGCGTCGCTCCCGCCCCTGCGTCGGCATGAGCAACCGGCCGGCGCGACCGCTCGTCCTGGTGTCGGCGGCCAGCCGCCACGGCGCGACGCTCGAGATCGCCCAGGCGGTAGGGGACGAGCTGCGCCGCCGCGGCCTGGCCGTCGAGGTCGTGCCTGCCGAATCGGTCGGTGCGCTCGACCGGTACGACGCCGTGGTGCTCGGCAGCGCGGTGTACTTCGGGCACTGGCTCGAGCCGGCGCTCGGACTCGTGAAAAGCCAGGCTGCATGGCTGGCCGAGCATCCGGTGTGGCTCTTCAGCTCCGGCCCGCTCGGGCCGCCCGACCACCTGCTGCCGGAAGACGACCCCGCGGATGTTGCGGCGCTGATCGAGCAGACGGGGGCCCTCGCGCATCGCGTCTTCGCCGGCAAGCTCGATCGATCGCAGCTCAAGCTGCGGGAGAAGGCCATCGTCTCCGCGCTGCACGCCCCCGAAGGCGACTTCCGCGACTGGTCGGCGGTCACCGCGTTCGCGACGGAAATCGCCGAGCAGCAGCAGCGCCCCGACCTGGATTCGAACCAGGGGCCTACTCCTTAGGAGGGAGTCGCTCTATCCAGCTGAGCTATCGGGGCCGGCCGAGCCGAGGATAGTCTCGCCGTCGTCCGGGAGCCAGGCGTCGACGCCGGCTTCGTCGAGCGCGCTGCGCAGGTCGGCGCGGGTGACCAGGCAGTGGTTGATCGCCTCCATGTGCACCGCCACGAGCTCGCCGTCGAGGTGAGCGTCCGCGGTGGCCACCACGTCGGCGGCATCCATCGTGATCGGCTCGCCCTCCAGGAAGCGAGCACCGCCCGCGTTCACCACCGTGACGTGCGGCCGGTAGCGGGCGAGCGACTGAGCGACGTCGTCGCACCAGACGGTGTCGCCCGCGATGTACACCCGCCGCGTGCCCTCGAGCACGAAGCCGCTGACCGGGCCGAGCTTGTCCGCCATCTCCCCGTGGCCGTGCCGCCCGCCGGTGCGGTGCACGGCCATGCCGCCGAGCGGGACGCTCGACTCGACCGGGCGCACGTCACCGAAGCCGCGGTCGGCGAGGGTGTCGGCGTCGGCGGGCTGGCACAGCAGCGGCAGGCCGTGGTCGAGCCGCTCCGCGGCGGCGTCGTCGAAGTGGTCGGCATGCAGATGGGTGACGACGATCGCGTCGAGGTCGCTCAGCAGCTCGTCGGCGTTCGGCGGCAGCGGAACGAGCGGGTTCGGGCGCTGCTCGGGCGTGCCCGCGATCGCCGGTCGCGCCCCCACGTCGTCGAGCATCGGGTCCACCAGCACGCGAACGCCGTCCATCTCCACCACGAGCGTCGCGTGGCGGATGAGCGTGAGGGTCAAAGAAATGGAGACCTCGCCACTGGCAGTCGCGCTACCTACGGCCGGCCGTGGCGAGGGCGAACATTTCGTTCCTATTCCTCTTCGTAGAGCGACTCGGCCGCGACCTCGCCGCCGCCCGCGCCCCAGAGCTTCACCTCGAGGTAGTCGCCGGTGTAGCTGTCGAGCGATACCAGCGTGAAGCGATCCTCGATCAGGGCGCACTGGTCGGTGGTCGTGGGGCCGAGCTCCGAAGTGGCCACCACGCCGTTCTGCGTGAGCGCGACGCCCCACACGAGCGCGATCTCGCCGCGCCGCCCCTGCGGGCCACGCCACTCGCTGATCTCGCTGTCGGAGAGGTCGAGGTCCCAGTCGGGGTTGGCCTCGGCGGTCTCGTCGGTCCAGTCCGCGTACGCGTGGAAGCCGCGCGCCTCGGCGCCCTCGTGCTCGCGCTCGAACGACACGTAGCCGAACAGCTCGTAGCCGTTGCTCGTCGTCGTCGACGCGGGCACGTACGTCCGGCCGCCGAAGGTCCGGTCGGGGAACCAGGTGACCTCGCCGGGGTCGCCGAGATCCTCGTCGGTGGTGAGCCCGCCGCAGGCGTGCAGGAAGCGCTCGGCGAGCGCGTCGGCCCAGCGGCCGTAGGGCAGGCTCTCCTGCGGCGGCTCGGCGATGTAGCGGGGGATCGGTCGCTGGTCGGGCGGCATAAACCGCCGCGGAACCTACAACAGCGCGACAACCAGCCCGACGAACGCCACCACCGCGGTGCTCCAAGCGATCGCGCCCGCGGTGAGCCGCCGGTCGAGCCCGTAGGTGTGCGCCACCACGAGGTTGTTCAGCCCGGAGGCCATCGCCGCCTGCGTGAAGTAGGCGTTCGGCACGTCGATGATCGCGCCGGCCAGGGCGATCACCACGAGCGGCGGCAGCACCAGCTTGAGCAGCACCGCGGCCACGACGTCGCGCGACAGCGGCGGCGGGAACTTGGCCGCGCCCTCCTCGGCCTCGGCGGCCAGCGTGACGCCGACGGCGAAGAAGCCGACCGGCAGGATCGCCACCACGAGCACGCGCGACGCATGCACGGCCCAGCCCGGAGCGAGCACGTCCGGCGCGAGCAGCCCGAGGATCGCCGCCCACAGCGGCGGGTTGCGCAGGAAGAACGCCGCGACCCGGTCGCGCGCCCGCTCGCCGACCGTGCCGAACGCGGCGCCCACGGAGAAGCCCACGGTCACGAGCGCGACGCTCGAGACGAGCGTGTCGTAGGCAACCGCGTTCGGGATCTCGTGAAACCCGAACAGCGCGCCGGTCAGGGGGATGCCGAGGTAGCCCGTGTTGCCGAAGGCGGTCACGCACATCAGCGCGCCGGTCCCTGCCCGGTCGAGGCACAGCACGCGGCTTCCGACGACGTACGAGGCCACCAGCACGACCGCGATCGACACCCAGCCGAACGCGATGCCCGCGCCCACGCGCGCGGTGATGTGCAGCGACGCGATGTTGAAGAACGTGACCACCGGCATCAGCAGCCAGAGGACGAGCCACATCAGCCGTCGCGCGAAGCGCTCGGCCGCGACCTGATAGCGATGCTCGGCGCCGAAGCCCATCGCCGTGGAGCCGCCGATCAGCGCGAGGATCAGCGTCATGCGTCGCGGAGCAGCTCGGCCGCGCGCTCGGGCGGCACGATGTTGAGGTTCACCCCCGTGCCCAGCTCGAGCCCGGCGAGGTGGGTCAGCCGCGGCATCAGGTCGATCCGCCAGCAGAAGGTGTCGGCGCCGGCGGGAGCGGTGCGCACCCACAGGTTCAGCGGCGGGATCCCGCCGAGCACGCGCTCGAGCCGCCCGAGCACGTCGTGCAGCAGCGCGGCGCCGAGCGGGCCGTCGTCCTCGAAGCGCGCCCGCGGCCTGCGCGGGACGATCTGGAGCTGGAACGGGACGCGTGAGGCGAACGGCGCGATCGCCACCGCATCGCGGTCGATCGCCACGAGGCGCTCGCGCCGGCGGACCTCCTCCTGGAGCACGTCCTCGAGCAGGTTCCGGCCCTGCGTGCGGTCGAAGTACGCCTTGAAGCGCTCGCGCTCGCGCGCCACGCCCGCCGGGACGAACGGCAGCGCGTAGAGCTGCGCGTGCGTGTGCGGCAGCGACGCCCCGGCCTCGCGCCCCTCGTTCACGAGCACGTGCACGTAAGGCGCGCCGTCGTGCGCGCGCATCCGCTCGCGCCAGGAGTCCATCGCGATCTCGACCTGCTCAGGCTCGAGGTCGCGCAGCGAGCTGACGGGCTGCGGCGCGTTCACGATCACCTCGTGCGCGCCTTCCGCGGCCCGCGCCGGGAACAGGTCGGGCTCGCCGCGACCGGACGCGAGCGGGTCCGCGCCGATTGGAGCACGGGCGACGTCTGTCGTGACCAGGGCCGGAAATAGGTTCGGTATCGCGCGCACGAGCCAGCCCGGCCCGTTCGGGGCACCGCCGTCCGGCCGCAGCGCGTACAGCTCCGGCGGCGTGCGGTCCTCGTGCCCCTCGAGGAAAGGGTCGGCCTCGGGGTCGAGCGGCGGCCGCGGCTCGGCGCTCATCCCGCCGCCCGGACGGGTCGCACGGTCGCCGGCCACGATCGTACGCAGGCCGGTGAGCGAGTCGATTCGCAGCTCGGGCGGCACGAGGCTCGTTATCCCCGGCTCAGCGGAGCGCGTACCGCTGGATGTCCTGCTCGAGCTTCGCGCCGGTCAGGTACTGGCCCTGGTGCAGGTACGAGAGCTTGCCGGTGCGGTCGTAGTAGACCGTGGTCGGGAACGCGACGGTGGCGTCCAGCACCTGCGCGATCCGCCCGTCGGGGTCCTCGTAGCTCGGATACGGCACCGGGTACTGCTTGAGGAACCTGACGGCGTCGCCGTGGTTGTCGTTGCCGTCGACGCCCACGAATGCCACGCGCTTGCCGTACTTGACCGACGCCTTTTGAAAATCGGGGAACTCGGCGCGGCACGGCCCGCACCACGACGCCCACTTGTTCACCACGACCGGGTGGCCCTTGAGCGCGGCCAGCCGCGCCTTGAACGCGTCGCGGCCCCCGCCCAGCAGCCGGCTGCCCTGCGCGTGCAGGGCCGCGAGCGGCGCGGGCGCTCCGGCAAGCTCCTGACGCACCTTGGCCGCGGCGGGCGCAGCGCTCTTCGGCTTGTCGGAGCCGCCGTTGTTCGCCTGGACGAGGCCGATCACCAGGAAGGCCACGACGACCACGACGGCCGCTCCGATCCAGATCCGTTTCATGCCCATAGGGTGCCAAACGGCGGTTGCCCCACTAAGAGGGTCGTTACATCCGTCTGGGTGCTGTAAACTGAACGTACCGTCTGTCTCGTAGTGAGACGGACCTCGCCGCCAGGGGACCGATGTGACCGGGGCGGCGATCCAAGGGGACGAGCGGACGTTTGCTCCGTGGCCCGCTGCGCCGCATCCGCCGCACGTTCCGAGGCTTCCTTCTCCATCACCGAAAGCCGCGCATGGCTGAGACCACCTCCCTCGCGGAGCCGTCAACGGTTCCGTCCGACGAGGATCTGAACAGAGCCGAGAAGTTCACGCTTGAGCCCTTCGTGCACGAGGGCGAGGACGCAGCCGCCGTCCTCGCGCCCGGCACGCCGCGGCGCCGCGCGCTCGATGACGCGCTGGCCGAACTGGATGCAGGGCTGAGCGAGCCGTCTCCCGGCTGGCGCCACCACTACTCGCTGATGCTGGGTCTCGAGCGGCTGCTCTCGGAGGACGAGCCGAAGCTCGTGGACGGCACGGTGCTCTCCGCCCATCAGGTCGACGCGCTCTCGGGCACGCTGATCGCACTGCTGGCCGAGGCGCAGAGCAGCAACGGCAACGGCCGCGCCGCAGCCGCCCCCCCGACCGAGGTCGAGGAGCTGCCGTCCGGCGAGGTCGAGCTCGAGGGCGACGAGGAGCTGGCCGACGAGGACGAGCCGCTCGACTGGTCCGACGAGGCGCCGGCCGAGGACGAGGACGGCGCGGTGGCCGGCGAGGCCGCGGCCGACGACCCCAATGCCGCGCGCCGCTTCTGGTTCGAGCACGCGACCGGCGCGGGCAAGTCCGTGGCCGCGCTCGGCTTCGTGGAGGCCACCCGCACCGGGGGCGTGCTGATCCTCACCCACCGCCGCAACCTCGTCGAGCAGTTCGAGGGTGAGCTGCGCGACCGCGGCTACCGCAAGCGGATCGCCCCGGCGCTCCTGCGCGGCGAGAAGTACAAGGCGAACGGCCCGGTCACCGTCGAGACCTACCAGTGGTTCGTGCGCAACGCGGGCAACGTCTCGGACGCGTACTCGATCGTCATCTGCGACGAGGCGCACACCGCGCTCGGCGAGAAGACCTCGGCCGCCATCCGCTCGTGGGCCGGCCCGATCTTCATCGGCATGACGGCCACCGGCGCGCTGATCGCCCGCCACGTCACCGACCTCTTCCCCACCCAGACCTCCCGCTTCGACCTGGCACAGGCCGCCCGCCGCGGCGTGATCGCGCCGCTGCGCTGCGTGCGGATCCCGCCGGGCGTGGGAGTTCGCACGATCGCCAACGTGCCGCTGCGCAAGGGCGAGGTCGATCAGGACTTCGACCAGGAGGAGCTGGCCGCGCTGCTCGACCAGCACCCGTTCAACATGGCGGTGGCCGACCTCTACCGCGTGCGCTTCAAGGACCTTCCCGGCGTGGTCTACGCCGCGGGCGTGCAGCACGCCTACAACGTCGCCCAGGCGTTCAAGGACGCCGGGCTGAACGCGAAGGGCGTGTCGGGCGAGACGCCGAAGCGCGAGCTCACGCGCATCCTCGCCGCCTACGAGCGCGGGGAGATCGACGTGCTCGTGAACGCGCAGCTGCTGGCCGAGGGCTGGAACTCGCCGCGCGCGACCGTCTGCATGCACCTGGCGCCCACCGCGTCGAAGCGCATCTATCAGCAGCGGGTCGGGCGTGTCACGCGCCGCCATCCGGGCAAGGAGGCGGGCATCGTCGTCGATTTCGTGCACCCCGCCACCACCAACGACGACCCCGTCGTGACGCTGCACTCCCTGCTCGACCGCGACGTCTACCGCGGCGGCGCGATCGTGGTGGGCCCGGTCCGTCGCGGTCGCGGGCGGCGGCTGCGCGTGGAGCGCCGCGTGCTCCCCGTCGCGGCCGATCCGGAGCGTCGCGCCGGCGTCTTCGAGCGCGAGCTCTGGCGGATCGCCGTCGAGCACCTCTCCTGGCAGGAGCAGCACGTCTGGGCCGCGCTCGCGGGTGCGCGCGTGGCGTCGAACAACTGGCGCCGCGCGAAGGCGATGCTGCACTTCGACTCGACCGGCGAGCTGCGCCGCCGCTTCGTGATCACGTGCCTCCAGCGCAACCGCAACTCGCAGCTGCGCGTGCGCGCGCGTCAGGAGATCGCGCAGGTACGCGATGCCGAGGCGTTCGACGAGGCGGTCGACATCGTGGGCACCTGGTCGCGTGACGAGCGCCGCGAGGGCGTGAAGGTGCTGCTTCAGGCGCTCGCGGAGCGCTCGATCGGCCGGCGCGACCAGGCCACCGCGTGGCTCTGGCGCCTGGCCGAGTACACCCGCGACGTTCACGAGGAGTACGCGGTCCAGCGCTGGCCGGAGACCAAGCGCCTGCTGGGATTGCTCGTGAACTCCTCAGGCGCGGCGCACGCCCGTAACGCGCGACGGCTGGTGCAGGCTTCTCGGAAGCAGGACCGCCGGCTCGCAGCCGCTCTGCTCGCCGCCGCGCTGGCGCATACCCCCGAGGCCGAGGAGGTGCTGCGCGGCGCGCGGACCCGGATGGCCCGCAAGCCCAGCGCGCTCGCGCGCGAGCTGCTCAGGAACTTCCCGAAGGGCCGCCGCCGGCGCGCCGGCAGACGCCGGCGTGGCAAGGGCGGCGGAGGCGCCGAGCAGGCTCAGCAGCAGGAGCAGAACGGCGCGCCGATCGAGGAGACGGGCGCGGAGACGGCGGACGGCGAGACGACGGCGCCGGCCGAGGACAAGCCCAAGCCGAAGCGCCGCTCCCGGCGCCGCAAGACCGTCGTGAACGCGGACCCCGGCGACTCGGCCGAGGACAAGCCGGACGCCGACGACGAACCCGCCGCGGCCTAGCCCGCCGCGAACACAGACCTGGCGGTAACCCCCGCGTCGTGTTTAGGTGACGGGGTGCGCCGCCTCCTCACGCTCCTGATCGCCGCCGCGCTGATCGCCGCCCTGACAGGCGGCTCGAGCGCCAGCGCGGCGCGCACCTGCACGCCGGACGACCTCCAGGGCTCGCGTGCGCCCGCGATGCTGAACGACCACGGCCTCGACACACAGGACGAGCCGCTCATCGCCGGCACGGGCTACCGCGTGGTCGTGGTGCGCGAGCTCGCGATCACCGACAGCGGCGGCGACCCGGACGACAGCACGATCTCCGTCACCGCTCCGAGCGGCCCCGCGCTCACCCCCACGACGCAGGACGGCCGCCCCGCCTACGCCTTCACGCCGGCGAGCGCGGGCAGCGTTCGGCTCGTGGTGAGCTGGGACGAGACGTTCCGGTCCGGCGACCGCTGCTCCGCGTCGCAGTCGTTCGACATCCCCGTGCTCGCGCCAACCGCGCCCACGATCACGGGCAAGTTCCGTCGCGGCGGCAGCTTCGGCAGCAGCTTCGTCGTGGGTCTGACCGGCAGGAAGCCCCAGGACCCGACGCCCATCAACATGATCGTGCGCGTACGCAAGGGCACGACCAAGCCGCCCCCGCCGCGCGGCCACGCACTCGGCACGTTCACCTTCGAGCCGACGGGCTTCCCCGGCTTCGAGACGTCGTCGCCGACGCGGCGGTTCGGGCGCGTCCTCACCGCGGACACGGATCCCTCCGGAAAGGGCGTCCAGATCTACCCGTACAACAACATCGCGTTCGGCCGCACGCTCAGGTTCGCGTTCTCGATCGAGGTCACGCAGGGCGGCCGGCGGCTGGGCGGGATGCGGTCCGGCGCCGCCTGCAAGCGCAAGCAGTTCTCAGGCCACAGCGCGGTCAGGTGCCGCGCCGTGGGCCTCAAGCACCGGCCGTAGCTGCCGCGGCGTCCTCGTAGATGTCCAGCGTCGCGATCAGGCCGTTCGCGAGCCGGATCCGCAGCGCGTAGTCGAAGGTGACCTCGGGGCCATCGGGCTGTCCGGTGAGCCGCCCGTGCAGGGTGCACGCGGTCACGACGACGTCGCCCTCCTCGGACACGACCTCGAGGTCCTCGCGCAACTCGTCGGCGTTGTCGAACAGTCCCTGGTAGTAGGAGCGCAGGGCCTCGTGGCCGCGGAACTCTCCCCAGCCGACGTTGCGGCGATCGATCACAACGGCGTCGGGCGCGTAGAACTGCAGCATCGCGTCCGCGTCGCGGCGCGAAAATGCCTCCGAGTTGGCTCGGACGACCTCGATGTTGCTGGGTGGCATCAGGCTTTCGGCGGGAGTGAGCGCGCGTAGGCTATCCCGCGGCGGACCCACGGCGCGAGCCGGCGCTCGGTGCGGACGCCCCCGCCGTCCACGCGCAGCCAGCCGTCCATCGTGCGGCCGGAACGAGAGGGGGCGGCACGCAGCCGCCCCCTCGTCCATGCTCCGTGCGCTATGCCTCAGGCGCGCTTGAACCGCTTGAGGTTGTAGCGCCGGATGCGCTTCTCGACGTTCCGGTCGCTGTCGATCGCGCGCGTCCGGATGAGATAGCGCCCGCGGCCGAGACGCCGCGCCGTCTTCGCGCGGAAGGTCCACGGGACCTTGCCGTTGCGCAGCCTGCCGAGGCGTGCCCGCAGCCACTGCGGCTTGGAGCACGCACGCCGGGCGCCGAAGCGGCCGGAGCGGCGCAGGAACCGGCAGCCGCCGCGGACCACCTTGCCAATGGCGACCTCCTGGCGCGTCACCCTCCCGCGCGGGGACCGGCCGGCGCACTTGAAGTCCACCGTCCGGCCCACCACCTTGAGCGACGCGCGTCCCACGCGCAGCGAGTTGCGCGAGATCGAGCTTCTGGGCGCGGATGGGCTGCACTGCTGCGCCGCGACCGTCAGCGGGCGCGCGACCACCGTCGTCTGCTCGCTCGCCGCGTCGTCCGACGAGTTCGGGTCGGTCAGCGGTGCCCCCACCGTTGCGCCGTCTGTGATCCTCCCGGGGCCGGCTGTGGCCACCGTGACCGCCACGTGAGCGGCGGCACCGCTCGCGATCGACCCGAGGTTGCAGGTCACGGGACCGCCGCCGGAGCACGTCCCCTGGCTCGGCGAGACAGAGACCAGCGTCGTGCCGGCCGGCAGGTTGTCGCTCAGCGAGACGCCGTTTGCGACGTCCGGGCCCGGGCCGTGGTTGGTCACCGTGGCCGTGTAGGTCACGTCGCCGCCCGCCCCGACGGGATCGGGCGAATCGGCGAGCGTGACGCCGAGATCGGCCATCGCGTTCGCCTCGTACGCGCCGATGTCGCACTGCGACCCGGCCGAGTTGGCCGGCGGCGGCCGGTGCGCGCCGCGCTGATCGACGCCGCCCACGGGTGCGTTCGAGCAGATGCCGTTGTCGCCCGCGTCGATGGCGTCGCTGCCGGGCTTCAGCGCCTGCGTCTCGGTCAGCCCGCCGTTGCTCGCCACGGGTGCGAGCTTCGCGTCGGCGTTCTGCTTGTCGCCGGAACCGGTGAAGCCGCAGCTGTCGCCTGACTCCAGGTTGCTGCCGTTCGAGGTTCCCAGCGTGCCGTCGCAGTCGTTCTGCCGGCCCGACGCGGTGTTCTCCGCGACGATCGTGTTCGTGTACTGCTCGTAGCCGGAGCCGTACACACCGCCGCCGTCGCCGGTGTCTGCCGTGTTCTTGCCGATCGTCACGTTCAGGAACGTGGTCGTGGTGCTGCCGCCGTCATACACGCCGCCGCCGTTGTATCCACCCTGGTCGGTATTGGCGTGGTTCTCGCTGATCGTCGAGTTGCTGATCGTCGCGTCGTCCGACCCGTCGTTGTAGATGCCGCCGCCGTCGTAGTACGCCGCGTTACGGCTGATGCTGCTGCCGCTGATGTCGAGCGTCGTTCCGTCCTGATAGACCCCGCCGCCGTAGCCGTCGTCCTCGCTTGCGACGTTGTCGTTGACGTCCGCGTCGACCAACGTCAGGCCTTCCCCCTCGTTGTCGATCCCGCCGCCGTACTCGTAGGCCTTGTCATGGCTGACGCTCACGCGGGTCAGGTCCACCGGCCCGGCGTCGTTGTAGATCCCGCCGCCGGCGTCGTCGACCGCCCGGTCGTGATCGAACGTCGTGTCGGTCGCCGTGATCGAGTCGCCGGAGTTGTAGACGGCGCCGCCGGCATCCCACGAGCTGTTGCCGTCGACGCTGCTGCCGGTCAGCGTCAGCGCGCCGCTCTTGTTGTAGATCCCGCCGCCGTCGTCGTCCTGCGCGGTGTTGCCGTCGACATGGCTGTCGGTCACGGTCGTGTCGCCGCCGTCGGCGTAGATGCCTCCTCCCTGGTCGTCGTTGAGGGTGTTGTCGCTGACGCTGCT
>JAICRZ010000012.1 GCA_025937135.1 Thermoleophilaceae bacterium | reverse complement strand
TCGGGCTCACCGAGTCGGTCCGTGGCGAGTTCCAGGGTTCCGGGATCGAGTTCACGTGCATCCTGCCGTCGCTCGTCGACACCGAGCTCACGTCTGGACTCAAGGCGGGGCGGGGGATCGAGAAGGCGAAGCCCGAGGACGTCGCCGACGCGATCGTGGAGGTGCTCCAGGTCCCGCGCGTGGAGGTCTACGTGCCGCGCCTGGTCGGCAAGATCACGGCCGTCATGCAGGCCCTGCCGCGTCCGGCCCGCGAGGCGATCGGGCGGATGCTCGACGGCGACAAGGTGATGGTGCAGGCCGACATGAGCGAGCGCCGGGCCTACGAGGACCGTGCTGCCGCGAGCTCGGACCACCTCGAGACCGCGGGGCAGGAGAAGGAGAAGGAGCCGGTCGCCTGAGACCGGCTCCAGAAAGCAGACGAGCCGGCTAGGCCGGCTCGCTGGCTAGTTCGCACTATTAGGTAGATGAGTCCCGGGTCTGGTGAGCCCGGCGGCTTCACAGTCGAGGCGCGTGCGCCCCGTTGGCGAACTGCACCCCCTGTATCGGCGTTCGCTCACGCGGCTTTAGCCCCGGCTGACCGCCCTGCCTACGATAGGCCGGTGAACGTCGAGATCTGGTCCGACCTCGTCTGCCCTTTCTGTTACATCGGGAAGCGCAACTTCGAGCACGCGCTCGAGCGGTTCGAGCACCGCGACGGGGTGGAGGTCACCTGGCGGAGCTTCCAGCTCGACCCGAGTCTGCCGCCTCGGGTCGACGGCGACCTCCACGAGTACCTCGGCCGCAAATACGGCGGCGACCGCGCCAGCGGCAAGGCGATGAACGATCGCGTCACCGCGACGGCGGCAGCCGCCGGGCTCGACTACAGCCTCGACGCGGCCGTGCTCGGCAACACGTTCGACGCGCACCGGCTCACGCACCTCGCCGCCCGCCACGGGTTGCAGGACGCCGCCGAGGAGCGTCTGATGCGCGCGTACTTCACCGAGTCGGAGCACATCGCGGATGCGGAGACGCTCGTACGGCTCGCCGGAGAGATCGGCCTCGAGGCCGATGAGGCGCGCGCGATGCTCGACGGCGGCGACTACGCGGACGCCGTGCGCTCGGACATGCAGACAGCTTTCGAGCTGGCGATCACCGCCGTTCCGACGTTCGTCGTCGAGCGGCGCTACGCGATCTCGGGCGCGCAGCCGCCCGAGCTGCTCCTGCGGGCGCTCGAGCAGATCTGGGCGCAGGAGCAGGCGCGGGACGCGGCTGCCTAGCTGGCGGCACGTTGGAGAACCGAGCTCCAACCTCCGGGAAAGAGCCGGTACGTCGTCGTCAGCGCAGGAAGGGAAGTGTCGTTGCTCGCGCGCCACTCGAGGTACTCGGCCACTTTCGGCGGACGGCCGAGCTGCTGCGCGAGCAGGCGCACCGCTGCGATCAAGCGCTCGCGCCTGGAAGCGTCCTCAGGCTCGGTGACCTCCCTCGGTCTCCGCCGGGACGCCAGGGATCGCCCCTGGCTGGAAAGCCGGTGCTCGAGGTCCGCCAGTTGCAGCGATGCGCCAGGACCCGAACACACGAACGATGGTGTCGCGGTTGGGCCAGTGTGGGTTCTCACGCCGGAGCTGCTCGTAGGCCGCTGTTGTGACAGGTCCGATAGTCGCCCTTGCCGTTTCCTCGAGTGCTGTGAGGCACGTTTGCGCGAATACCTCCGCAGCAGACGTGCGAGGCAGTTCCAAGGCTTTCGGTTCCTCGTAGCGCCGTATGTGCGCGAGTTCTGCCTGTAGTCGCGCGACTGCCGCGCAGTTGCGCCGGCGACCAGCAGCTGCCGCTGAGGCAAATTCGCGCGCGGCGTGACGCCACGCCGCGAACTCGCGCGCTTTCCGCCCGCGAAGTCCAACGGCCTCGAGCAGGGCGACTGCGGGTTCGAGTTGGTCGCGGCGGGAGACAATCCACGTCGCTGATGGACGCCCGGTCCCGTACGCCGGCAAGTCATAGATCCGGCCGAGTCCGGACTCCGCGGCCATCATCTCGAGCAGTGGCTTGTCATCGGCCCGCAGGTGTACCGCGAGTCGGCAGTACTGCATCGAGAGCTGGAGGTGCGCCTCGCCGGTCAGGAAGCCGCCGACATAGGTCGGATGCTCCAGCAACGGTCGAGGACGCGAGACGTCTTCGCGCTCGTCCGGGTTGACATAACGCCGCAGCCGACGAATTTCTTCGAATGCCCAGGGCAGGAGCTCTGCGCGACGTGTCGGGTCGGTGAGGGCTTCGACGGCTTGTGCCCAGACCTCGAACTCCGCGCGCTTGCGGCCGCGCAATGGGCAGACGCGCAGGATTCGGACGACCTCGATGCACTCCGGCTGCGCGTGCACGGTCCAGACGACCTGCGGCTTGCTGGTCGCGCGTGCGGGCTTGACGTTCAGCTGTCCAAGGTCGGTTTGCTCGAGGATGCGCACGAGTAGGTCGCCATCGTCCGCACGCATCGCGATGGCCAAGTAGCAGCCCCAATCGCTGATGCCGTTCCGTTTCGTGATCGCGAACGAGCCCTCGGCATCGATCAAGCCAGAAATAAAGCCGGCTTCGTCGGGAGCAAGTCTCGGCCGGCGGTTGAGCCGGTCACGGACGAGGGCTTGTCCGCTGCAGCGTCTTCGCACGAACACATGTTCGCTGATCGTTAGGACGGAATCTGTTTGCGCGATAAAACGTCTGATAAGAGTCGTTATGGATAGTTGGACGAAAATCTGGCTCATCACAAAGTGACGCGACGCTCCTCGACCTGCTCGTCAACAACGTCGGCGTGGGCGACACCGACGACCAGACACCCGAGCCAGCGCCAGCCGCCAACCGCCCAGGACTCCGACACGTCGCCTTTCAGGTCAACGACGTCCGTGGTGTCGTCGAGCGCATTCAAGAGGCCGGCTGGCAAACGGTCGGCGAGGTCGTCAACTACGAGGACACATTCCTGCTCTGCTACGTCCGCGGGCCCGAAGGCCTGATCGTCGAACTCGCCGAGCGGCTCAAAGGTACGACCGGCTGAACGAGGGTTCAGTGGCGGTACGCCGGCGCGCCGCGCGCGGTACGGAAGGCGGCTGCGATGTCGCGCGTCGCCGACTCGGCGCCGAGCGGGTAGATGTGCAGCGCATCGACCGCTGCGATGCCCGCGAGCTCCCGCGCCAGTTCTTCCGCGAGCCGGAGGCCGTCGCCGAGGACTATCCGTCGGTGGGCCGCGTCAGGCAGCACGCAGCCGGGCAGCTCGCGGGCTCGGTCGGCCATCCGCTCGTTGCGTAGCAATCCGAGCCCGGCGTAGAAGCGAACATCGTCGAGCAAACCGTCGGCGCGGTCCAAAAATGCGGTCAAGGCGGTGACATCGAAAGTCATCTGCGACTGCACGAACTCCGCGCCCGCCGCGAGCTTCCGTTCCAAGAGCGCAATCTCGCGGTCGACGTCGTCGGCGAACGGATTGACCACCGCACCCACCGCGATCGGCTGCGGCGCGGCCCACTCCTTGACCCTGCGGATCAGGCGTGTGGCGGTGAGATCTCCGACGCGCGGGACGTCATCGACCGGGTCGCCCTGGACACACAGGACGCCCTCGGCCCCGAGCGCCGCGGCACCTACCACCTGTGATTGCAGGGCAAGGCGGTTGCGGTCGCGGCAGGAAATGTGAACGACGGTCCTGACGCCCTGTTCGCGCGCGAGTGCAACGGCCGCGAGCGGCGACATCCGCGCCTCGCCGGCGTGATTGTCCGTCAACGCGACTAGGTCCACGCTGTCCGCCAAGGCGGCGATCCGCTCACGAACCCGCAGCGCATCCGGCCTCGGCGGAAGCGAGATTTCGGCCGAAGTCAACGCTTCCAGTGGCATCGGCGAAGCCTAATCACTCGCGCGCTCGCGCGGTGTCAGCAGTGCTCGCCCCGCAGCACTCCGACTTCGACTCGGGCTCGCAGCAGACCGCGAGCGCCTCCGGCGTGCAGCACCCGGCATCCGCCGCCTTGCGTGCCCGGACGATCGCTGAAGCAGCGTGCTGATGCACGCGGTGGGTCTCCACGATCTCGACGTCGCCGAAGCCGGCGGCCTCGAGGTGCTCTTCGAACTCACGGCGGGTGAGGGCGCCCGCGATGCAGCCGGTCCACTGCTGCATGTCGCGCTTGGTCGCCTCGTCCATGTCTTCGTCGGCAATGACGTCGGAGACGGCGAAGCGGCCGCCGGGCCGCAGCACGCGTGCTGCTTCACGCAGGACCTGCGCCTTGTCGCCCGAGAGGTTGATGACGCAGTTCGAGATGACCACGTCGACGGATGCGTCGGGAAGCGGGATCGCCTCGATCTCCCCCTTCAGGAACTCGACGTTCTCGGCGTTCGCATCGCGCGCGTTGCGACGCGCAAGCTCGAGCATCTCGTCGGTCATGTCGAGCCCGTACGCCTTGCCGGTCGGGCCGACGCGCCGCGCCGACAGCAGCACGTCGATACCGCCTCCGGAGCCCAGGTCGAGCACGGTCTCGCCCTCGTGCAGCGCGGCGACCGCGGTGGGGTTCCCGCAGCCGAGTGAAGCAAGCTGCGCGGCCTCCGGCAGCTCGCTCCGCGACGCGCCGTCGTAGAGCGCCTGCCCGAAGACCGCGTCGCCGCTCTTGTCGCTGCAGCTCACGTCCGCGTTGCAGCAGCCGGCCGCTTCCTGCGGAGCATGGACGCTCTTCGCGGCAGCGGCATAGCGGCGGCGGACCGCCTCGCGCACGTCGTCGGGTCGGGTCAGCTCAGCCATGCGTTCAGATCCTCCAGAGCATCGGGCTCGACGTAGTAGTAGGCCCACAGGCCGCGGCGCTCGACGCCGACGAGGCCCGCCTCGCGCAGCTTCTTCAGGTGGTGCGACAGCGTGTTCTGCGCGATGTCGAACAGCGGTACGAGCTCGCACACGCAGACCTCCCCCGCGTGCCGGCGCAGCACGTCCACCACCTGCACCCGCACGGGATCCGACAGCGCCTTCGCGACGGCGGCCAGGCGCTCGGCCCGGGCGCGGTCGATCGCCGGGAAGACGAGTGGCTCACAGCACGCCTCACCCGCCTGGCGCTTCTGCTTGGGAACGATCTCTAGATCGACAACCATGGATGTAACGGTACGTGGACACCGTCACGGTGTCAACGTGGGTCGATCGCGTCGTCTGGTAGCGCGGCCGCCCCTCAGCGGCGCCGGCCCGCCGGCCGGCGCCGCTCGGCACGTCGGGATGGCGCTAGTTCGCGGGCGGCGCCAGCGAGCCGGGCTCCGGGTCCTCCACGGTGCCGGCTCGCACCGCGAAGTTGTTGATGTTGCCGACCCAGAGGCCCTCGACGCCGACGTACTTGATCGTCTGCGCCGTGTACGGCACCGAGGCCACTACCTCGCCGTTGATCGTCGCCGCGGCCACGTGGTTGACGGGGTCGTAGCTCACAGCGATGCGCGCCCAGCCGGTGGGACCCGGCGAGAACGTGCCGCTGAGCGTGTCGCCGCTCGTCCCATTGGTGTGGAACGTCCACTTCAGGATGCCGGTCTCGCCGCCGGTCGAGAAGTTCCCCGTCCAGTCCAGCTCGAGCCACGCCTGGCCGTTCGTCTCGAAGTTCGCGTTGGTCGCGCTCGAGGTCGTGAGGCCGATCGCCGTCTTCCCGTCGAACCCGGCCGTGTCGCCCTGCACCGTGTACGCGGAGTTGGTCGGCGCCGCGAACGGCAGCAGCGCGTTCGTCCGCACCTGGGGCCCGGTGAACTCATAGTGGTCCATAGCCCCCAGGCCGTCCTGGTAGCCGAACTCGGACTCCTGGAGCGGCGTGTGCGGCTCGAGCGGGTCGCCCGGGCCCACCGTAGTCAGGTTCCAGGTCGGGCCGGTCCCGCCTGCACCAATCCAGGTCTCGGTCTTGTTGTTCGGGTACTGGGCGCGGATGCCGTTGATGTTCGTCTTCTGGTTGACGTCGATGATCGAGCCGTCCTGCTTGTAGCGGGTGTTCTGGCCGTGGCCGAACGAGTCGTAGATGTAGACCGGCCCACTGCCGATCCCGTCGAAGGTGCCCGGGGCGATGGAGGGTGTCGGCAGGACGGTTGTCGTGCCGCCGCCGCCGCCGCCACCACCGCCGCCGCCACCCCCGCCGGTGCCGCCCTTCGCGAAGGCCGGGCTGGCGACCGCCGCGGTAACGGCCAGCGCGGTCAGCGCAGTGAGAAAAGCGTCCTTCTTCAGCATGTGCGAGTCCCTTGTGCGATGGCTGCGCGACACGGTTCCGTGTCGCCCTGCCGCCGTTATCGCGCGCCGCCGGTCGGGTCGGCAATGGGACGTTGGTCCTAGGACCCCCGATTAGTCTCCTGGGATGCGCATTCGCACCGCAGCCGCGTTGTCGCTCGCTCTGCTCGGGCTGACGGCAGCGCCGACGGCCGCGCTCGCCTCGGCTTCGGAGCTCCACGTCGATTCGCGCACGCAGCTCTCACCGCGGCTCGGCGAGATCACGATGAGCACCGCGGCGCTCGACTTCCCGGTCCACGTCCGGGTGCTTCTGCCGGACGGCTACGCGAGCCATCCACACCGCCGTTACCCCGTGCTCTACCTGCTGCACGGCTCGTTCGACACCGCGGCGTCGTGGACGGACAAGGGCGCCGCCGAGCAGCTCACGGCGGGGCTGCCGATGATCGTCGTGATGCCGCCGGCGGCCGGCAAGGGCAACGCGGGCGGCTGGGCAACCGACTGGTGGAACGAGGGCCGCGGCGGCGTGCCGCGCTGGGAGACCTTCACGATCGACCAGCTGATCCCGTGGGTGGACGAGAACCTGCGGACGGTCCCCCGGCGCGACAAGCGCGCGATCGCCGGACTGTCGATGGGCGGCTTCAGCGCCATGAGCTACGCGGCGCGGCATCCCGACCTGTTCACGGCGGCCGCGTCGTTCTCCGGTGCGGTGGACACGAACGACGCGGAGGCCTGGCCGGTCATCCAGGGCGAGACGCTCGCCGACGGCGGGGCCACGCCGGACTCGATCTGGGGCCCGCGCGCCCTGGACGAGCTGACCTGGCGCGCCCACAACCCGTGGGACCTCGCCGCGAACCTCGGCAACATGACGCTGTCGATCCGGACGGGCAACGGCCACGGGCCCGACGGCTCATATGACCCGATCGAGGCCGCGGTTCACGACATGAGCGTCGCGTTGCACGAGCGCCTCGACGGCTTCGGGATCGCGCACCTCTGGGACGACTACGGCAGCGGGACCCACAGCTGGCCGTACTGGCAGCGTGACCTGCGCCTCGAACTGCCGAGGATCGTGCAGGCGTTCGCGCAAGGCCCGCGCCGCCGCGAGTTCACATACACCTCGGCCGACCAGGCCTTCGGCGTGTACGGCTGGCGCGTGGCAATGCAGCGCGCGGCGCCGGAGTTCGCCACGCTTGTGAACGCGTCCGCGCGCGGCTTCGAGCTGCGCGGCAGCGGCTCGGCGACGGTGAGGACAGCGAGGCTCTTCCGCCCCCGCGCGCGCTACCGCGTGACGATCGGCTCCACGCACCGCACCATGCGTGCCGATCGGCGCGGACGCTTCACGCTCCAGGTTCCTCTCGGCCCCGCGAACGCGATCCAGCAGTACACGCCCGGCGCGACGACGAACGTCTTCTCCACCCGCGTCGAGATCGTGCGCCGGCACGCCAGGAAGCACCACCGCATTTAGAATCGCCGTGTGTTGAGCGTTCGCGGAGCCTTGATCGTCGTGCCGGTCGTCCTGTGCGTGCTCGCCGCGCCCGCGTTCGCCGACGACGCCTCCGTCTGGTCCGCATACACCGCGGGCGACGCGCAGCTGGCCAGGGTCAACTGGGACGCATTGCGGGGGTGCAACGCGGTCCGCAAGACCGGCTGGCGGGACTTCTCGCCGCTCGTGCGGGCCGAGCGACGCCGCGGCCGGGCGATTCACCGCGCGGCGCTGGCGCTGCGGGCCGAGCAACCGTCGAGCGCGGTCGGCGCCGACGGCCGCAACCTCGGTCTGAAAGGGCTGTCGGCATTCGGTCACATGTCGCGCGCATTCGTGGCGGCTTTCAAGCACGCCGACCGCGGCGAGCTACGGCTGGCGAAGGCCTACCGGGCCCAGGGGTCGCGCTGGGCCAGGCGCTATGTCCCGCTCAACGGCCGCGCGCACCAGGTGTTCCGCGACGCCGGCTACTCGGCTCCCCCACCCCCGCCGCGGCCGCACATCCACAGGTGCATCCTCCGCCTCAGCGGCGCTTCCTCCTGAACGTCCGCCTGGACCTCTTCAGGGTCTTCGGCTTGCCGGTCGCCTGCTTCTGGGTGACGGTGAGCCTGACCGGGAGCTTCCTGAATCGCTTCAGCAGCTTGAGGCCGCTCCTGTCGAGCCGCACGATCACCGTCTTGTGCTTGCCGGGCGCGACGCGGTAGGCCTTTGCGCCCACGACTCGCTTGCGCCTGATCACGCGTGCGCGCGCGAGCCGGACGGTGCGGGCGCGAAGCACCTCGGTGGTCGCGATCGTGCCGGCGCCCGAGCACACCGCCCCGCGGCAGGTGAGCTTGAAGACGAGCGAATGCCCCTTGATCCTCACCGACGAGACCCTGGCTGAGGCAACCACGGCCGCAGGCGGATTGTCGACGCTCGGTGGCGCGAGCGGTCCCGCGAACGGCCCGCTCTGCTCCTCCACGGCTCCCATGTCGGCCCCGTTCGCGCCCGCTGCCGTCGAGTTGGCCGTCGCGCGGTCGACCGGCCGCCCGAGCCCGCGCTGATCGGTCGCGAGCGATGATCGGCCGGCGTCGATCACCGGGCTCGACAGCGTCGGCGCCATCGTCTCGGTCGGCCCGCCGTTGTCGTCGAGCGCCGTCAGTCGTGGCGAGACGCCGGTGATGTTCGAGCCGGGCACCGTCTCCTCGATCACGGCCGGCTGCGCGGCCTGCACGAGGCTGAAGTCGACGCTGAACGGCGCGATGCCGCTCTCGTCCAGGTCGCTGCCGGCGCTGAGCGTCTTGTTGCCGGCGACGATCGAGTTCGAGATCACGGGCGCCGGCTGCGACGGCGCGCCCCCCGCGAAGAGGCCGCCACCGGCGCCGTCGGCGCTGTTGCCGACGACCGTGCTGCTGGCCACCGTCACGGCGCTCCGGCCACTGACGTCGTAGGTCTGGAAGGCACCGCCCGAGCTCTTGGCGTGGTTGCCCGTCACCGTCGTGTTGCTGACGTCGAGATGGTCGCTCGCGCCTGCCCCGTACTCCCAGACGGCGCCGCCCCCCGTGTAGCCGGTCGGGTCATCGAACGTGGCGGAGTTGCCGCTGATGGTCGAGCGCGCGATTTCTCCCGATGACTGCGCGATGAAGATGCCGCCGCCGCACCCTGCGCTGTTGTCGCGCAGAGTCGAATCGGACAGAGCGAGGTGACTGTTGACGGCAGCTATGCCACCGGCGCACTCGCCGGCGTTGTTTCCCTCGATCGCAGTGCGAACGACTGTGAGCGACCCCTCCAACACCGTCAGCCCGGCGCCCGCGTGCGCGGCATTGCCGGTCACCCGCGCGTCGGACAGGTGCACGTCTGCCTTGTCGGCCACGAGGCCACCGCCCGTGGAGCCGGCGTCTCCGCCACCCGCGAACGTGAGCCCGGAGACGTCGACAGCGATGGGCGTCGCCGCGCTTGCGCCGGCGATCCGCAGCAGCGGCGTGCTGAGCCGCGTTCCGTCGTCGTCGCCGGCGATCGTCAGGCGGTCGGCTCCGGGGCCGGTGATCGTGGCGGGGGTCGTGAGGTCGGGCAGCGCCGCGCTGTTGAGCGCGATCCGTCCGCTCAGGCCCGCCTGGAAGACGATCGTGTCGGGCGTGGCGTCGGCGTTCGCACTGTTGATGGCGTCCGCCAGGCTCCCGGCGCCGCTCGCATTCGTGTTCGTGACCGTGAAGGCGGCCGCCTGGCCGGTCGCGGGCGCCGCCAGCGCTGCCCCCAGGGCAAGGCTCGCGCCGATCGCCGCCCTGCTCCGCCTCTGCGCCTGCCGCCGCCGATCCGTGCGGCGCTCCCGCTGGCGTTTGCTCATCCGTGTCGCCCCTTCGAGTCTCTTACGGCACGCGCCGCGTCCCGGCCATCCTGCATACGGAGGCCCAGAACCGCAAGAGGCCGATTGGCGATCCACCCGCCTAAAGTCGTATCGATGACATCCACGCTCGAGAGCTCGCCCGCACGCATCTCGCTGCGCAACGCGCGCGCCGACAGGCTCACGGCCGCGATCGGGATCATCGCGCTGCTCGGCACGGCGATCGCCGCGTACCTCACCTACGTGCACTACGCGGGGATCGAGCCGATCTGCGCCGCGAGCGGCGGCTGCGAGAAGGTGCAGAGCTCCGTGTACGCCGATCTCGGCGGCATTCCCGTCGCCGTCCTCGGGCTCGTCGGCTACGTGGCGATCCTGGCTTCGCTGCTGGTCAGAGGAGAGGCGGGTGTGCTCGCAGGATTCGGCCTCTCGCTGGGCGGCTTCGCGTTCAGCCTCTACCTCACCTACCGCGAGATCTTCACGATCCACGCGATCTGCCAGTGGTGCGTGGGGAGCGCCGTTCTGATGACGGTCCTCGCCGTGCTGACCACGATCCGCCTGGTGCGCTTCGGCGACTAGCGGGTCAACCGGCGCCCACCCAAACCGGGGAAGCCAGACGTCCGATCGGGCGGCCCTCGCCTCGGATCGGGCCGCGTGCGTGCCGATGACGCACCTCTATGGCATGGACGCCTGACCCTCCCAGCACCCCCGCCGCCGCCCGTCCACGCTTCGAACACAGGGCCGCGCGCGGGACTGCGTGACCGCGCTCCGCAGGGGCGCCGTCCTGGCCGTCACGGTCGGGCTGAGCCTCCTGCTCTGCGCCTCGTTCGCCGGCGCGCGCTCGCATCCGCGCGCGCGAGCCGCGATCGCTCACAGCATCGTGCGTGACGCGCAGGTCGAGCTGGGCCGGCACGTGCGCGAGGTGCCGGACGGCTCCAACAACTCGCGCGCGATCGCCCGCTATCGCGGGGCCACCGTCGGCGCGATGCGCGGCGCGCCGTGGTGCGCGTACTTCGTCTCCTACATCGCGAAGAAGGCGGGCGCGCCGATCGGGTGGCACGGCGAGGGCATGGGGTACGTGCCGTACATCCGCGACTGGGCGCGCAGGACCGGTCGCTGGAGCCGCACTCCCAAGCCGAGCTATCTGATCACCTTCCCCCAGCACGTCGGCATCGTCGAGCACGTCTACTCGAACCACACGCTCACCTCGATCGAGGGCAACACGAGCAATGCCGTGCTGCGCCGCTACCACCGCTGGAACGAGGCCGTCGGCTACGTGAAGCTGGCCACCGGCGGCGCCATCGAGGCGCCGGCTGCGCCGCATCCGCAGACGACCACGGTCAAGGGCCAGAAGCTCGTGCCGCGGATCAAGGTCTACCCCAACGCCGACGCGTCGATCGGCGAGCGGCTCGACTTCTCCGCCCAGGACTCGTCCGGCAACATCACCAAGTACAGCTGGGACTTCGACGGCGATCGCAGGTGGGACTCGCACTCGCCCAACGCGAGCCATACCTGGACGCGCGCCGGCACCTTCACCGTGAAGCTCCAGGTCAGCGACGCGGCGCATCACACCAAGTCAGCCACCGCGAAGGTGACGGTCCACGCGAACCAGCCGCCCGCCGCGGCGCTCGGGCTGAGCTCCTCGTCGGTGCACGTCGGCGACCAGGTGCGCATGGATGCATCCGGCTCGCGCGACCCGGACGGTCGCATCACGAAGT
Organism: Thermoleophilaceae bacterium; assembly: GCA_025937135.1. Taxonomy (GTDB): domain Bacteria; phylum Actinomycetota; class Thermoleophilia; order Solirubrobacterales; family Thermoleophilaceae; genus JAICJV01. The sequence goes on along the minus strand of JAICRZ010000012.1, from coordinate 19,849 downwards.
ACGAGTGGGACTACACCGGCGACGGCGCCTACCAGCCGGGCTCGTCACGCGCGAGCCACACCTACACGCAGGCGGGCACGTACGTCGTGCGCGTGCGGGTGACCGATGACGCCGGCAACACCGCCGAGGCGGAGCAGCAGGTCACCGTGGCCGCCTACGCGCCGCCGGTCGCGGCCGCGAGCTGCGATCGGACCAGCGTGACGAGCGGCCAGACGCTCCGCTGCACCTCGGACGACTCCCACTCGCCGTACCGCGTGCGCAACCACGACTGGGACGTCCAGTCCGACGGCCAGTACGACGTGCACGGCACGACCGTCGCGTTCCACTACAGCCGGCCCGGCAGCTACATAGTCCACCTTCGCGTGACCGACGTGAACGGCAACTCGGCGGACACGGAGGTGGACGTGCAGGTGAACGACGTGGCGCCGGTCGCGAGGATCACACCGCCCGCGACCCGGAAGCTGAACACGCCGCTGACCTTCGACGGCGGCGCCTCGAGCGACTCGGACGGTTCGGTGACGGGCTACGAATGGGACACGGGCTCGGGCTACCAAGCCGGCGGCCGGACGCTGACCACGACGTTCACCACCACCGGCTCGCACACCGTTCGGCTGCGGGTGACCGACGACGGCGGGCTGACCGCGGTGACGTCCTACACGTTCACGTTGAGCAACCAGGCGCCGACGGCGCGGATCACCCTCCCCTCCCCGGCCGCCGTCGGAACGCCGCTCACCTTCAGCGGCTCGGGCTCGAGCGACCCGGACGGGACGATCGCGCGCTACGACTGGGACCTCGACGGCAACGGCAGCTACGAGACCACCGGCGTCTCCCCCACGTTCACCTACTCGGCGACCGGCCAGTACACGATCAAGCTGAAGGTCACCGACGGGCTGGGCGCGACCGCGATCACGCGGGCGACGCTTGTCGTGAGCGACCCGATCAACCTGAAACTCCTCGCTCCGCTGAGCCTCCTGCTCCCCTGAGCTGGAGCCGGCCGCACGCGGCGGCGCGGATCGTCGCCATGAGCTCCTGCGGCGCGACGTCCTTCAGCAGGTAGCCCACCGCGCCGGCCTCGAGCGCGGCGCAGATCCGCTCCCGGTCGGAGAAGGTCGTCAGGACGACGACGGCCGCCGTGCACCCGCCGGCGACGATTCGGCGCGTGGCCTCGATCCCGTCGACCTCCGGCATCGAGAGATCCATCAGCACCACCGCCGGGTCGAGGCGCGTGGCCAGATCGGCCGCCTCCTCGCCGTTGCATGCCGTCCCGAGGACGTCGATGTCGGCGGCGGTCGCCAAGAGCTGGCAGAGACCCATCCGGACGATCGCGTGGTCGTCTGCGATGAGCACGCCGATCATGAGAAGAACGTAGGCGCGCTCGGCGCCGTCCACAACGGACCTTGGTCGTAGGACCAACGTCCGATTGAGAAGCCGACTCCCCTCGCGCGACAGTCCTCCCATGTGGTCAACGAACCCGAGGAGGAACTCATGAGGACGACCGGCAAGCTTGCCGCTCTCGCCGCGGTTGCGGCCATGTCGATCGGCGCAGGCGCGGCGCAGGCCCGCAACGGCGCCGACGACCCGGCCGGCCACCACCAGGGGCGCGGCGCCGACGACGCGCAGCAGCACGTCAGGCACCATCGGCATCACCACCACCACAACGGGCATCACCACCACCGCGGCCACGACGACGGTCCGAACCACCGCTAGTCGATACCCCGGGGGTGTATGCTTGGCCGCATGGCTACGACAACCGCAGCCGCCAAGCGCGGCTACAGCGATGAGAAGGACGAGCTGCTCAAGCGGCTACGGCGGATCGAGGGACAGACGCGCGGAATCCAGGGCATGGTCGCCGACGACCGCTGGTGCCCGGACATCCTCCAGCAGATAGCGGCCGTGCGCGCGGCGCTCGACAAGGTCGCCCTCGGGCTCGCCGAGGGGCACGTGCAGCACTGCATGACGGAGGGGGCCGACGACCCCGCTCGCCGGCGGGAGATGACCTCCGAGCTGATGCACGCGCTGGGGAGGCTGGTCTGATGGCCACGAACCGGCTCGCGTTCAGCGCGACCGTGCACTGCCTGACCGGCTGCGCCATCGGTGAGGTGCTCGGGATGATCCTCAGCACGTGGTGGGGCTGGGGCAACGCCGCCTCGATCGCGCTGTCGATCGTCCTCGCCTTCTTCTTCGGCTACGGGCTCACGAGCCTGCCGCTGCTGCGGTCCGGCATGTCGGTGCGCAGGGTCGCGCCGCTGGCCTTCGCGTCGGACACGGCGTCGATCACGACGATGGAGATCGTGGACAACCTCTTCATCCTGGTCGTGCCGGGCGCGATCGCCGCGGGGCTCGGCGACTGGCTCTTCTGGTGGAGCCTGGGCGTCGGCCTGCTGATCGCCGGAGCGGTTGCCTGGCCGGTCAACCGCTGGTTGCTCGTGCGCGGCAAGGGCCACGCGGTGATGCACGAACACCACGCGCACTGACGCGCGAGATCGGCCGGCGTGGTATTCCGTTCGGCCGATGCGGATGGCAGGGGTACTAGCCGCGGGCGTAGCCATGCTCATGATCGGGCCCGCGGCGGCGAGCGCTGCGGCCCCGAGCTCGCTGCCGCGCGTGGGCTCCGGAGCGCGCCCGGGCCCCGACATCCTCTACGCGCCGCGGGCGAACGCGCCGCAGCTCGACAACGCGGGAATCTGGAAGGCGAAGCCGATCCTCGTCTCCGGGGCCGAGGCCTACCGCTCGGGCGAGTTCCTCTACCAGGACTTCCTCTATGACGATCACGGCGCCACCGGCACCGAGGACCCGAACGACCCGTTCAACGAGGTCGAGCAGCTCTTCTCCCCCAAGCACGGCACGCTCGACTACCCGGACGACCCGGTGTACGCGAACAACGCGGCCGATCTCGTCGAGCTGCGCGTCAAGCCGCTCGCCGACGTGACCGCCTTCCGCGTCACCCTCAACACGCTGAAGGACCCGCAGCGCGTGGCATTCACGATCGCCCTCGGTGACTCGCCCGTCCCCCACCCTTGGCCCGCCGGCGCCGGTGTCTCGTCCCCCGCCCAGCTCTTCCTGACCGTGCACGGCACCACGGCGACCCTCACCGACGCGGCCACGGGTGCCCCCGTCGGTCCGGCCTCGTCCGTGACCGTGGACACCACGCGACGGCAGTTCGACGTGCGCGTCCCGCATGCCGCCTGGAATCCAGGCAACTCGACGGTCCGGATGTCCGCCGGAGTGGGGCTCTGGGACACCGCGGCAGGGACCTACCTCAAGCCGGGGCCGACGCGTACGGCGACGCAGCCCGGCGGCGCGGCGCCCGACGGCGCGGCCCTCTTCAACATGGCGTTCCGCACGCAGGAGCCGGTGCCGAAGATCTACCAGCCGGGCACGGCCAACACCATCATCGAGGGCGGCGTGGGCGTGAAGCAGGACGGCTCGTGGTGGCGTGAGCGGCGCCAGGGCGACGTGCTCGCGTCGGGCGACGTGTCGCAGTTCAGCGCGGAGGTCGACTTCGGCAAGCTCGCGAGCGGCGCCGACGACGAGAGCGGCGTCCCGCAGACCGGCCACATCGACCGCATCTTCGCGAGCCACTACGACTTCGGCCAGGGCATCGACTACAACCAGAAGTGCCTGACGAGCACGGCCAAGGAGTGCACCGGGCGCTACGTGGGGCAGCTCCAGCCGTACGCGCTCTACGTGCCCACGAAGCCGCTGCCCGCCAAGGGCTACGGGCTGGTGGTGAGCATGCACGGGCTGTCGGCGAACTACAACGAGTTCCTCGGCAGCCACGAGGCCGAGGAGATCGGCGAGCGCGGCAGCGGCTCGATCTTCGCCTCACCCGAGAGCCGCGGGCCCGACGGCAGCTACAAGAGCTACGCCGAGGCGGACGTCTTCGAGATGTGGGCCGACGTGGCACGGCATTACAGGCTGAACCCGGCGCTCACCGACGTGAGCGGCTACTCGATGGGCGGCGAGGGAACGTACGAGCTGGCGACGCGCTGGCCCGATCTGTGGGCGCGCGCCTTCCCGATCGTCGGGCCGCCGACCTCGGCGGCGTCGTACACGTCGCTGCGCAACGTGCCGGTGATGGCCTGGTACGCGCAGACCGACGAGCTCGTCGGCCCCGAGATGAGCGAGGAGTCGTTCCTCAACGCCGAGCAGGCGGGCATCCGCTACGACCACTGGGTGTTCGCGCCGGCGGGCCACATCACGATCGGCAACAACGACGAGTTCGCGCCCGCCGTGACGTTCCTCGGCGACCACACGGTCGAGCGCAATCCCGCCCACGTGACCTACGTCGCCGACCCGAGCACCGACACCAAGGCAACCGGGCCGAGCGACCACGCCTACTGGCTCTCACACATCGCGGGCCGCGACGCCGGGTCGCCGGCCAAGGCCGATGTCCGCTCGCACGGCTTCGGCGCCGGCGACCCTCCGGCCCTGCCGGTCCAGCCGAGCGCCGGCACGCTCGACGGCGGCTCGCACGGGCCCCTCCCCTACACCCGCCGCCTGCTCGACTGGGGCCCGACGCCGGCGGTCCCGAAGGCGGACGTGCTCGACGTGACCGCCACGAACCTCCGCACGGTGACGGTGGACGCGCCGCGCGCGCGGGTGAGCTGCAACCCCAAGGTCAACCTGACGAGCGACGGCCCGACCGCGGTCGTGATCGGCGGCTGCGGCTCCGCGCTGCCGGCGGCCCGCGGCTGCGTGGACCGGCGGAAGTTCAGCTTCCGGCTCCACCACGCGCGGCGCGCCCGCGTGGTGGACGTGCGCGTGTACGTGAACGGCAAGCGGCGCGTGCACAGGCGCGGCCACGACATCCGCCGCGTCACGCTCCGGCGCCTGCCGAAGCGCAGGTTCAGGGTGAGGATCGTGGCCACGCAGAACCGCGGCTCCAAGCTGATCAGCACACGGACCTACCGCGGCTGCCGCAAGAGCCGGCCGCACACGCACCGCCGCGCCCACCACCGCCACCGCTGAGCGCCCCTTCGTAGGGTTCCTCCGCGTGAACGGGGACGCGGTGGTACAGGTCGAAGGACTCCACAAGCGCTACGGCGGCGGCGGGCCCGAGGCGGTCGCCGGCGTGGATTTCGCGATCCAGCGGCGCGAGATCTTCGGGCTGCTCGGCCCCAACGGCGCGGGCAAGACCACCACGATCGGCGCGATCACCACGCGCATCCGGCCGAGCGCCGGCCGCGTGCTGGTGGACGGCATCGACGTTGCCAGCGACCCGGTGGCGGCCAAGCTTCGGATCGCCGTCGTGCCGCAGCTCAGCAATCTCGACCGCTCGCTCACCGCGCTCGAGAACCTCACCTTCCACGCGGCGTACTTCGGCGCCCGCCGCCGCGAGCGGCGCGAGCGCGCCCGCGAGATGCTCCAGCTGCTCGGCCTCGGCGGTCGCGAGAGCGAGCGCGTGAACAACTACTCGGGCGGGATGGCGCAGCGGCTGATGATCGCCCGCGCGCTCATGCACGACCCGCACGTGCTGATCCTCGACGAGCCCACGACCGGCCTGGACCCGCAGTCGCGGCTGTTCCTCTGGGACAAGATGCTCGAGCTGCGCGAGCGCGGCACCACGTTGATGCTCACGACCCACGACATGGTCGAGGCCGACCGGCTCTGCGACCGGATCGCGATCATCGACCACGGCAAGGTGATCGCGCTCGACACGCCGCGCGGCCTGCGGCGCCTGCTGCCGGCCGAGCAGGGCCTCCAGCTCACCGTCGAACGCGCGGCCGATCCCGCCGCGGTGTTCGCGGAGCTGGCCGAGCGGGTCGAGACGGAGTCCGACGGCGAGGGGCGCTGGACGGTGCGGCTCTACGGCGACGGCGACCGGCCGGACCTCGCGGGCGAGGTGGTCGAGGCCATCCGCCGCTCGGACGCCGAGCTCGTGGACCTGCGCCGGATCGAGGGCTCGCTCGAGGACGTCTTCGTCCACCTCACCGGGCGGGAGCTGCGATGACGTCCATTCGCCGCCGCGCCTTCCTCGCGCTCTGCCAGCGCGACGTCTGGGTCACGATCCGGCACGAGCCGGTCGGCTTCCTCGCACAGGCGATGCTCCAGCCGCTCTTCTTCCTGTTCGTCTTCGGACGCGTCCTGCCGGAGATCGGCGCGGCGCGCGGCGCCTACGGCACGCAGCTGATGCCGGGGATCCTGGCGCTGACGCTGGTGCTCACGTCGCTCCAGAACACCGCGCTGCCGCTCGTGATCGAGTTCTCGTTCACCAAGGAGATCGAGGACCGCCTGCTCGCGCCGCTGACGGTGCCCGCGGTGGGCATCCAGAAGCTGGTGATCGCGGCGATCCGGGGGATCATCGCCGCGCTGCTCATCCTGCCGATGGCGGAGCTGATCCTGCCCGGCGGGATCGACCTGAGCGGCACGAACTGGCTCGGCTTCGCCGCGGTGCTCGTGGGCGGCTCGCTCGCCGGCGCCGCGATGGGCCTCGTGCTCGGCACCGCGGTGCCGCCGAACCGGATCAGCGTGGCGTTCGCCATCGTCCTCACCCCCCTCATCTTCACCGGCGCGAGCTTCTACCCGTGGAGCGCGCTCGACAGCCTGCGCTGGTTCCAGGTCGTCACGCTGTTCAATCCGCTGACCTACGTGAGCGAGGGCACGCGCGCGGCGCTCACCAACACGCCGCACCTGGGATCAGGCTGGATCGCGCTCGGCCTGGTCGGGTCGCTCGCGCTGTTCGCGTTCGCCGGCGTGCGCGGCTTCGTGCGGCGCGCCGTGGCGTGAGCCGCGCCTGAGAAGATGGCCGCGATGCACGACTTCGAGACGATCCTCTACGCCACCGATGGGCCCACCGCCACCATCACGCTCAACCGGCCCGAGCGGCTGAACACGATCGTCCCGCCGATGCCCGACGAGGTCGAGGCCGCGGTCGGGCTCGCGATACGCGATCCGGACGTGAAGGTGATCGTCGTGCGGGGCGCCGGCCGCGCGTTCTGTGCCGGCTACGACTTCGGCGGCGGCTTCCACCACTGGGACGAGGGCCTGCGGACCGAGGGTCGCTGGGATCCCGGCAAGGACTTCGCGATGACGACCTCGCAGGAGACCGCACCCACGCAGAAGTTCATGAGCGTCTGGCGCTCGCCCAAGCCGGTCATCGCCCAGGTGCACGGCTGGTGCGTGGGCGGCGGCAGCGACTTCGCGCTGTGCGCGGACCTCGTGATCGCCAGCGAGGACGCCGTGATCGGCACGCCGTACAGCCGCATGTGGGGCGCGTACCTGTCGGGCATGTGGCTCTACCGGCTCGGGCTGACGAAGGCCAAGGAGCACGCGCTCACCGGCCGCCCGTTCACCGGGCGCGAGGCGGCCGACGCGGAGCTCATCAACCAGGCGGTGCCGTTCGCCGAGCTCGAGTCGACTGTCGCGCGCGCGTGCGAGGAGCTCGCGGCGATCCCGTCGTCGCAGCTCGCGGCGATGAAGCTCGTGGTGAACCAGGCGTACGAGAACATGGGCCTCGCCTCCACGCAGACGCTCGGCGCGATCCTGGACGGGCTGATGCGCAACACGCCCGACGCCGAGCGCTTCATCGAGCGCGCCGAGAGTGAGGGCGTGCAGGCGGTGATCGCCGAGCGCGACGCCCCGTTCGGCGACTACGCGCAGGCCCCGCCCGAGCGGCGGCCGGACCCGCGCAACGTGATCGAGCCGTAGCCGCACCGGCGGACACGTCATCCGCTTTGCGGCTACGATGCCGCGCTTCCGCCGCCGCCGACGAGAGAGACATCGATGAGCCCCTGGGACCGCTCCGCGCCCACCGCGGACGAATTGGACGTACCGCTGCGCGACGAGCTCGCGCGCTATTCAGGCGGGCGATCCGCGGAGATCTCCGCGAGCGAGGGCGCTGACGAGCCCGCGCGGCCGGAGTCAGCCGGTAGCCGGCCGCTGCTGGACGGGATCGAGCGCCGCCGCTGAGCGCCGGGAGCGGCGCACGGGCGCGTCTTCCTCCCCCATCGACATTCGCAGCGACGCCAGCATCTCCACGAGCTCGTCGCGCATCGCGTCGAGGTCCTCGAGGCGCTGGACGAGGTCGTCGCGCACGCGCGTGAGCTCGGCATCGCTGAGCACGCGCGGGCCGCGGGCACCGCGCCGGCGTGACGGCTTCGACGTCGGGTGCGCGCTGAGCTGTCCCTCGAGCGCGCTGATCTGGTCTTTCAGCTCCTCGCGCGAGGGCCGGCCCGAGCCCGCGTAGACGCGCGCGGCGACCGCGCGTGGGTCCACCTGCGGCACGTTCTCGGCCACGAAAGTGCCGCGGCCATGCTGCGTCGTCACGAACCCCTCCCCCTCGAGTCGCTCGTACACCGCGCGCACGGTGTTCACGTTCACGCCTGCCACCCGCGCCAGCCGGCGGACGCTCGGGAGCTGCTCGCCGGGCCGCAGCCGGCCGTTCACGACCAGCGCCTGGACCTGCCAGGCGAGCTGGGTTCCGAGCGGCACGTCGCCGTCGCGATTCAGCGGGGAGAGGAACGCGTCCATGTCCGGAAGCTTAGCCCACTGTGCTAGTCGACCGGCACAACTGTGCTAGTGTGCCGACACACGTAGTCGCAGTATCCATGGGCAGGGGGAAACGGTGAGATCGCGGGGAACTCACGCGCTTGCCGCCGCAGTCGCGGTGGCCGCGCTCGGCGTGCCGTCGGCAGCGGCGGCGGACTGGCCGATCTATGGCCACGACCTTCAGAACACGCGCAACGCGGGCAGTGCGGGGCCGCCGGCGAGCGCGCTCCCGTCGCTTCGGCGCATATGGACCTTCAACTCCCCCACCGGCGATTTCACCGGAACGCCCGTGGAGGCGGACGGCGTCCTGGTCGCGGGCGACCAGGGCGGCTTCGTGTACGGCCTCGACGCCGTCACCGGCAAGGTCCTGTGGTCGAAGGCGGTCGACGCGCCGGTCAACGGCACTGCGGCGATCGACACCGACGCGCCGGGCGGCCCCACGACCTATGTCCCGGTCGCGAAGCCCGGGGCGCCGCACGTCGTGGCACTGGCACTCGGCAGCGGTGTGCAGCGCTGGGACGCGATCCTGACGGACCAGCCGGACTCATCGATGTTCGGCAGCCCGGTTCCGTGGAAGGGGACGATCTACGTGGGCACGTCGGGACCGAACAACGACGACTCGAAGGCGCGCGGAAGCGTGGTCGCGCTCGACGAGGCCGACGGCAGGATGCGCTGGCAGACGTTCACCGCGCCACCCGGCGCCGATGGCGTGGCCGTGTGGAGCACGCCCGCGATCGACGCCACGACTGGCCGCCTGTACGTGGGCACCGGCAACAACTACCACGCGCCCACCACCGATCTCGAGGACTCGATCGTCTCGCTCGACTCCGGCACCGGGCGCGTGCTCGGGCACTTCCAGGCGACGGCGAACGACAGCTTCGCGGCCGACAACCCCGCCGGGCCCGACTACGACTTCGGTGCCTCGCCGAACCTGTTCGCGGGACCGGACGGCCGGCCGCTGGTGGGCGAAGGTCAGAAGTCCGGCACCTACTGGGCGCTCGACCGCGCGACGATGGAGCCGGGCTGGAACACGTCGATCGGCCCCGGCGGGCCGCTCGGCGGCATCCTCGGCTCGACCGCCAGCGACGGGGTGCGGATCTACGGCGGCGACACATTCGACGGCGGCGTGTTCGCCCTCGGCCGTGACGGTGCACCGCAGTGGCACTCGTCGGAGACCGGTGGGCTGCACCTGGGTGCCGCGACCGTTGCGAACGGCGTGCTCTACACGACCGACCCGAGCGGGTCGCTGAACGCGCGCGATCCGGCCACCGGTGCGGTGATCGCCAAGCTCCCGCTCGGCCAGCCGTCGCTCGGCGGGGTCTCGGCGGTGGGCGGGGCGCTGTTCGTGGCCGTGGGCACGGGGCCGTTGCCCGCGCCCGCGCCGCAGGCCGATCAGCCCGGCTCGATCGTCGCGTTCGGCGACACCGCGGGCGCGGCGCGAGCGCCGCTGCGGCTGACGGTCAAGCCGCACCGAGTGCGTGTCCGCCGGCGTGTTCGCCTGCGCTTCCTCGCGACGCAGGGCGGCCGGCCGCTACCGGGCGTGAAGGTCCACATCGGACCGCGGCGCGCCCGCACCGGCGCCGACGGCCGGGCGACCGTGCGGCTGCGCTTCAGCCGCCCCGGCATGCACATGGCGCGTGCCGGGCGGATCGGGCTGGACACCGTGCACGCGCGGATCGAGGTGATCGGCACGTGAACGGCTGCGGGCGCGCGACGGCGCCGATTCCCGTGCGCCATCGTGTGCGCGCGAGTGAGCGTCCAGCCTCCGAGACCGACCGGGACTGACTCGGGCCAGAGCATGCGCAGCGTCCTCGCTGCGCTGCTCGCCAACACGCTGATCGCGACGGCCAAGGGGATCGCCGCCGCGCTGACCGGCTCCTCGGCGCTGTTCGCCGAGACGCTGCACACCGTCGCCGACGCCGGCAACGAGGTCTTCCTCTACATCGCGATCCGCCGCAGCGCGCGCGACCCCGACCCGAGCCACCCGTTCGGCTACGGGCCCGAGCGCTACTACTGGGCGCTGATCGCCGCGATCGGGATGTTCGTGATCGGCGGCGCGCTCTCGATCTGGGAGGGCGTCAACGCGCTCTTCAATCCCCCGCCGCTCGAGGAGTTCTGGGTCGGGGTCGGCGTTCTGATCGTGGCGATCACGCTCGACGGCGCGAGCCGGACGATCGCAGTGCGGACGCTGCGCTCGCAGGCGCGCCGGCGAGGCGTCTCGGTCAGGACGCTCCTGCGCGAGAGCCCCGACCCGACCGTGACCACGGTCTACCTCGAGGACACTGTCGACGTCGTGGGTGCGCTGCTGGCGCTCCTCGCGCTCGTGCTCCACCGCGTGACCGGGTCGGGGGTGCCGGACGCGCTCGCTTCACTGGCGATCGGCTGCCTGCTCGCCTACATCGCCGTGCGGCTGAGCTCGCGCAACCGGCAGCTGCTCACGAACCAGTCGGTTCCGGACCGCTACGTGCAGCAATTGCGCGAGCGTGTCGGGTCGGCGCGCGGCGTCGAGGCGGTGCGGCGCGTGGAGGCGGTCTACCTCGGCCCGGGCGAGGTGCTCGTGGCCGCCGACGTGCGGATGGAGCCGCGGCTCGACGCGGACGGAGTCGCCGACGCGCTGGCGGCGCTGCGAGCGCAGGTCTGCCGCGACGTCCCCGCGGTGGCCCGGCTCTACCTGACGCCGGTCGAGTAGCTCGCGGCGTCGCGCTTGAGCCTGCGGGTGAGCAGCGCGAACGCCGGGATCCCGGTGGCGAGTGGGACCCAGAACAGGATCAGGCGATAGGCGAGCACGGCGGCGGCAGTTGCGGCCGCGGGTGCGCCGTAGACCACGAGCGTGCCGATCAGCCCGCCGTCGATCCCGCCGAGGCCGCCCGGCAGCGGCAGCAGCCCGCCGAGCTGGCCGATCAGGTAGCCCAGCAGCACGACCGAGAGCGGCGGCACGTCCCCGACCGCGTGGAACGTGGCCCACAGCACGGCGTTGTCGAACGCCCAGTAGCCGACGGCGCCGAACAGCAGCGTCACGTCGCGCGAGCGGACGAGTGCGATCGCCTCGCCGGTGCCGTGGATGAGCCAGCGCCGTGATGCCGAGATCCCGCGCCGCAGCCGGCCCGCGCCGGGCGCGGGGTCCGGGCCCTCGCCGAAGCGTGGCACCAGGATCACGACGGCGATCAGGGTGATCGACAGCGCCGCGGGCAGCGCCGTGAGCGCGAGCGACAGGTGCGGCCCGAAGACGTGGAGCGCCATCAGCACGCCGAGGATCGCGACGGCCACGAAGTTCACCGAGCTCTTGATCAGGAAGAACGCGACCGAACGCCGCGCGATCCGCTCGACCGCCATCCCCCGCCGCCGCAGGATCCACGCGCCCAGCGCCAGGCCGCCGGCGCCGCTGGCCGGCACGATCGAGCCGACCCCCAGCTCCGACAGCCCGATCTCCGCGCTGAGGCGGCGCTGTATCCGGTTGCAGAACACCGGCCGGAACATCAGGACGTAGGACACGCACGAGGCGACCTCGAGCACGATCGCCAGCGCGATCCACGCGGGCGATGCGTCCGCGAGGTAGTCGCGGACGCCGCCGAGGCCCGGCGCGAGCACCACGACCAGGACGATCACCCCGAGCGCGGCGATCACCGGAACTGCCCTGCGGAGGAGGCGCCGCGGCGAGAAGCGCGCGGGTATCTGGGCGGCCTCGACCGTCTCCACCTGCGGCTGCGGTTGCGTGATCAACGTCCTTCGAACAACGTACACCGCCGCGCGATTTTCGCCAGGGGGCCAGCCGAGGTCCAGCTGCTCCCGCTGCGCTTCGACCAGCTAGCCGAGCACGCGCTCGAGCGCGGCACGGACCACCGCTTCGTCCTCGGTCCCCTTCGCCCCGGAGGCGCCCATGCCGCCCACGACCTCGCCGTCGATCACGATCGGCAGGCCGCCGACCTGCGGCGTGTAGCGGCCCTGCGTCGCGATGCTGATCGAGCCCGCGAACGCGATCAGGTTCTTCGCCTTCTCGCCATGCTCGGCGCTCGGCACGCGATACGCGGCCGCCGTCCACGCCTTGCCGTGCGCGACCTCCGGCGTGATCCAGTCCGCGCCGTCCATTCGCGCCACCGCCACGAGGTGCCCACCGGCGTCCACCACCACGAACGCGAGCTTGAAGCCGCCGTCGCGGGCCTCCTCTTCGGCGGCTTCGAGCAGGCGGCGGGCGAGGTCGAGCGTGAGCATCCCGGCGATCCTAGTCGCCCAGCGCGCGCCGCAGCACGACGCCGATGAGGTGCCCCTCGGGTGTCGAGACGATCGCCGTCTTCAGCTCCTTCGCGTCGAGCTTCTCGCGCAGGTCGGCGACCGCCGTGTCGGGCCGCACCGTCGACGGGCCCGGTGACATCAGCTCCTCGGCGGTCGCGTCGGTGCCGTCCTCGATCGCGCTCCGGCGCAGCCGGCCGAGCAGCGTCCCGCCGCTCGACATGACGAGCGCGAACCCGTACGGCGAGTCGTCGATCCGCGTCGCGACATCCGCGGACGCGTCGCCGAGGCCGCACAGGACGATGTCATCGCGCGCGAGATCGCCCACGCGCGTCTCCCCCGCGCGCTCGCCCTCGACGGGCAGATTGCGCGCGAGCCAGTCGACCTTGCCCGGCACGTAGTCGTAGACCCGCTCGAATCCGAGCGTTTCGAGCCGGCACGCGGCTCGTGGACTGAGGTCTCAGAGATAGTCCCAGCAGTAGACGACCACCGGGTTGGCTCTGTCCAGACCCGCGGTCGTCTCCGCGTCGAGCCGCTTCAGCGGGATGTTCACCGCACCGGGCAGGTGCAGCTCGCGGTAATCGTCCTCGGGCAGCACCTCCACGAGCTGCGCCCCGGCATCGAGCAGGTCGCGCAGCCCGCTGTGGTCGATCCGCTCCCCCATCGCTTGCGAAGCCTACCCTTGAGCTGTGAGCGATCCGCCGCGCAAGAGCAGGGTCTGGGTGCTCGACACCGAGACGAAGGGCACCGGCGCCGAGGTGGTGCCGCTCGACTCCCGCAAGGCCGTGAAGGGCCGCGGCGTGGTCGTGGTCGAGCCGAAGCGCAGGCGCGAGAAGCGGGCCGAGCCGAAGTTGCCGCGCCGGTTCAAGGTCGTGGAGGTGATGACGCGCAGGGTCCTGGCCGACGGCGCCGACCTGCGCACCACGGTCGATCTGCTCGAGGGCGTGCGCAGCATCGTGGACGTGAGCATCCAGGTGTGGGAGCCGAAGGCCGAGCGCTGGCAGCAGCTCACGCAGCGCGAGGCGCACATGCTCTGGGGCATGCGCGGCCGGCGCTAGCGGGCCAGGCCGGCTCACCCGACTTGCGCATGCACCCGAGCGCGCCTAGCGTGGGCACATGGTCAAGCTCGGAATCGTCGCTCTGCTCGCGGTGCTGGCGGTTCCGGCCGGCGACGTGGCGGCTCAGGACCCCGCCACCGCGCCCGTCGTGAGCGCGTTCAGCGTGTCACCGCAGAAGTTCCGCGTCGGGCGCAAGCGAACGCACGCGGTGATCGCCCGCGCCGCGATCGGCACCACGTTCAGCTACACGCTCTCGACTGCCGCCACCGTCCGGATCGCGCTCGAGCACCGGCTGCGCGGGCGGCTCGTGGGCGACACCTGCGTGCGCGGCCGACGCTCGCTCAGCAAGCATCCGCGGTGCGTCCGCTTCCGGCCGATGGGCGTGATCCAGCGCAACGGCGTCGCCGGCGACAACAAGGTCAGGTTCACCGGGCGCCTCGTGCGCACGCGGCCGTTCCCGCCCGGCACCTATCGCGCCACGATCGTGGCAACCGCGAACGGCGCCGGCTCGGCGCCGCGCAGCGTGGTCTTCCGGATCGTCCCGTGATCGCAGCGTGGGGCTGGCCGTTCCGGCTCGTCGTGGCCTACTCGACTGTGACCGAGACGTACTCCGGCCCGGCCGGCTGCTCGCGCGGCTAGCGGCGCCGCTTCCAGCCGCCGCCGAGAAGGCGACCGACCCGGCCCGCGCGCGGATTCGCCTGGAACTCGGGCGGCCCGGGCTCGTACTCCGGCAGCACCGCCGCCTCGGCGGCGTCGATCGAGAGCGTCACGCCACGCTCGGCGATCCGCGCGACCTCGGGCGCGTCCACGAACACCAGTCCGCGCGGCGCGCGCACGACGATGCCGTCGAAGATCTGCTCGCGCGCGTTGTCGAGCACGCGGTCGACCGTGCCGATCTGCTCGCCGTCGGCACTCGCCACGGGCACGCCGCGCTCGAGGAGCTTGTAGGAGATCGCGTAGCCGTCGTCGTCCACGGGACAAGCCTATGTGCTCTTGCGCTGCGCCCGGCCGGAGTGCAGGATGGGCACGCAACCACCTAAGGAGACACTCAGAATGAAGATCCTCCTGCGGATCGTGGCGGTCGTGTTCGTCCTGATCGCGGCGCTCCTCATCGGCATCGTCATCAGCATCGGCGCCGACCCCGATACCGATCTGCGCATCCCCGTGGCCATCGGCTACGTCGTCGGCGGCGCCCTGCTGCTGGCCGCATCCGTGTGGCTCTGGCGCTTCCCGAACCGGCGCGCGGCGAGCCCCGCCACCTGACCGCTCGCGGGCCGGGTTCGCTCCCAAGCCGCCGCTACAGTGCGGCTGTGGCAACCCGGCCCGCCGAAACCCCTGCGCACCGCTACAGCGCGGAGCTCGCCAACGCGATCGAGGAGAAGTGGATCGCGCGCTGGGACGAGGAGAGGACCTACTACTCGCCCAACCCCAAGGGTGACCTGAGCGAGCCGAACCACGAGCTCGCCGCGCGGCCGCCCTACTACGTGCTCGACATGTTCCCCTACCCCAGCGGGTCGGGCCTGCACGTGGGGCATCCGCTCGGCTACATCGGCACCGACATCTACGCGCGCTTCATGCGGATGGCGGGCTACAACGTCCTGCACGCGATGGGCTACGACGCGTTCGGCCTGCCCGCGGAGCGCTACGCCGTGGACACCGGTCAGCACCCCGAGGTCACCACGCGCGCGAACATCGCGAACATGGGCCGCCAGCTCCACCGCCTGGGGCTGGGCCACGATCCCCGCCGCGGAGTCGCGACGACCGACGTCGAGTTCTACCGCTGGACGCAGTGGATCTTCCTCCAGATCTACAACTCCTGGTACGACGAGGACGAGCAGCGCGCGCGGCCGATCGAGGAGCTCGCGGCCGCGCTCGACGCCGGTGAGCGCGAGCTTCCGGGCGTCGAGTGGCGGGAGCTGTCGGAGCGCGAGCGCGCGCGGGCGATCGACGGCATGCGGCTGGCGTACCTCGACGAGGTCGTGGTCAACTGGTGCCCCGCGCTCGGCACGGTGCTCGCCAACGAGGAGGTCACCGCCGACGGCCGCAGCGAGTCGGGCAACTTCCCCGTCTTCCGGCGCCCGCTGAAGCAGTGGATGATGCGGATCACCGCGTACGCCGAGCGGCTGATCGACGACCTCGACAAGCTCGACTGGCCGGACTCGCTGAAGGCGATGCAGCGCAACTGGATCGGCCGCAGCGTCGGCGCGCGCGTGGAGTTCGACGTGGACGTGCCCGGCGCCGAGGGCCTGCACGTGTTCACGACGCGGCCGGACACGCTGTTCGGCGTCACCTTCGCGGTCGTGGCGCCCGAGCATCCGCTCCTCGACGGGGAGCTGCCAACGCAGTACCGCGACGAGGTCCCCGGCGCCTGGCGCGGCGCGGGCCAGGACGTCGACGGGGTGCCGGCGGGAGGCTTCGGCTCGCCGGGCAAGGCGGTCGCCGCGTACCGGCGGCGCGCGGAGCGCCGCAGCGACCGCCAGCGGCAGGCGGACGTGGAGTCCACCACCGGCATCTACACGGGGATCGACGCGCTCCACCCGCTCACCGGCGAGCGCGTTCCGATCTTCGTGGCCGACTACGTGCTGATGCAGTACGGCAGCGGCGCCGTGATGGGCGTGCCCGCGCACGACGAGCGCGACTTCCGCTTCGCGCGGCGCTTCGACCTGCCGATCAAGCCGGTCGTGCGGGCGCCCGACGGCTGGCCCGAGGACGAGGCATACACCGGCCACGGCGAGTCGATCAACTCGGGCGGCCTCACCGACGGGCTGTCGAGCCAGGAGGCCGCGGTCAGGATCGTCGACGAGCTCGAGCGGCGCGGCAAGGGCACGCGGCAGATCGCCTACAAGCTGCGCGACTGGCTGTTCTCGCGCCAGCGCTACTGGGGCGAGCCGTTCCCGATCGTCTACGACGAGGAGGGCGACCCGATCGCGCTGCCCGAGTCGCAGCTGCCGGTGGAGCTGCCGAAGCTCGACGACTTCGCCCCGGTCGTGAGCGATCCCGACGACATGAGCGACCCGGTGCCGCCGCTCGCGCGCGCGGCGGAATGGGTGGACGCCGAGCTCGACCTGGGCCACGGCCCGAGGCGCTACCGCCGCGAGACCAACACGATGCCCCAGTGGGCCGGTTCGTGCTGGTACTACCTGCGCTACCTCGACCCCACCGACCACGAATTCTTCGCGGACCCGGAGATCGAGCGCTACTGGATGTCGAGCCGCGACAGCGCCGGCGGCGTCGACCTCTACGTGGGCGGCGTCGAGCACGCCGTGCTGCACCTGCTGTACGCGCGCTTCTGGCACAAGGTGCTCTTCGACCTCGGCCGCGTGAGCACGATCGAGCCGTTCCAGAAGCTCTTCAACCAGGGCTACGTGCAGGCGGCGTCCTACACCGACGAGCGCGGCTTCTACGTCCCGGCCGACGAGGTCGAGGAGCGCGACGGGGCGTTCTTCTTCGACGGCGCGCCGGTCGCGCGCGCCTACGGGAAGATGGGCAAGAGCCTGAAGAACAGCGTCACGCCCGACGACGTGATCCGCGACTACGGCGCCGATGCGCTGCGGCTCTACGAGATGTTCCTCGGGCCGCTCGACCAGGACCGCCCGTGGGAGACGCAGGGGATCACGGGCCTCTCGCGCTTCCTCCAGCGCGTGTGGCGCTACGTGGTGGACGAGGACAGCGGGGCTGCGCGGGTCACGGACGGCGACGCACCGGTCGAGCTGCTGCGGGTTCTCCACCGGCGGGTCGCCGAGGTTCGCCGCGACGTCGAGCGGATGCACTTCAACACCGCGATCTCCTCGCTGATGCAGCTCAGCAACGAGCTGCGCGAGGCGGACACGGGCGACGGCCCGCCGCGCCAGGCGGCCGAATGGCTCGTGCTCGCGCTGGCGCCGTTCGCGCCGCACATCTGCGCCGAGATGTGGGAGCGGCTCGGGCACGAGGAGTCGATCGTGTACGTCCCGTTCCCGGAGGCCGACCCGGAGCTCACGGCGGTCCAGACGGTGTCGGTCGCCGTCCAGGTGAACGGCAAGGTCCGCGGTGTGGCGGAGGTGCCGGCCGGCAGCGCGAACGAGGCGCTCGAGGCTGCCGCGCGCGAGCTGCCGCGCGTAGCGGAGCAGATCGACGGCGCGGAGGTCAGGCGCGTCGTGGTGGTGCCGGACCGGCTCGTCAATTTCGTGATCGCGCCGCGCTAGCAGCGTGCGCGTCGCGGCCGTCCAGCTCGAGGCGAGGCTCGCCGACGTGGAGGCGAACCTCGCCGCGTGTGAGCGGCTGGCGGACGAGGCCGCGGCGGCCGGCGCCGAGTGGATCGCGCTCCCGGAGTTCTTCACGACGGGCATCGCATTCGACGACCGCCTGGCCGACGCCGCGCTGCCGCCGGACGGCGCCGCGACGCAGCTGCTGATCGAGCTCGCGACGCGGCACGGCGGATACGTCGGCGGCTCGTTCCTCTGCCGCGACGCCGACGGCCATGTGCGCAACGCGTACATCCTCGCCGGGCCGGGCGGGGGCGTGTGCGGGCGCCACGACAAGGACCTGCCGACGATGTGGGAGAACGCCTTCTACGTCGGCGGCGACCCGGCCGACGACGGCGTGATGGAGGTCGGCGAGATCACGGTCGGCGCGGCGGTCTGCTGGGAGCTGATGCGCACGCAGACGGTCCGCCGCCTCCAGGGCCGCGTCGATCTCGTGATGGCCGGCTCGGCTTGGTGGAGCGTCCCGCAGTGGCCGCTCGCCGGGCGGCTCGAGGGCCCGAACCGCGACACGGCGACCACCGTGGCGGAGAAGTTCGCGGCCTACGTGGGCGCTCCCGTCGTGCACGCGGCGCACTGCGCCGAGATCGACTGCGCGCTGCCGTGGATGCCGGTCCGCTACCGCGGCCACCTCGAGGGCGGCGCTGTGATCGCGGACGCGGGGGGCGCCGTGCTCGCGCGCCGCGATCGCGACGAGGGGCCGGGCATCGTCGTGGCAGACGTGACCCTCGGCCGGCGTCCGCCGAGCGCGACCGCGCCCGACCGCTTCTGGCTGCACAAGCGCGGCCCGCTGGCCGCCGCGATGTGGAACGTCCAGCGGCTACACGGCCGCCGCTGGTACCGGCGCCACGTGGCTGCGTGACACGAGCATGGCTCGCTACGAGTTCCTCACCACATGGTGCCTCGCCGCGCCGATCGACCGCGTCTGGGATGCGCTCTACGAGTCCGAGCGCTGGCCCGACTGGTGGCGTGGCGTCGAGCGCGTCCAGGTGCTCGAGCAGGGCGACGAGAACCGCGTCGGCGAGCTGTCGCGCTACACGTGGAAGAGCCGCCTCCCCTACAGGCTCGAGTTCGACATGCGCACGACTCGCGTGGAGCGCCCGTTCCTGGTGGAGGGCGAAGCCCACGGAGAGCTCGCGGGCCATGGGCTCTGGCGCTTGTTCGAGGGCGACGGCGCCACCGCAGTCACCTACGAGTGGCGCGTCGAGACGACCGCGGTCTGGATGAACGTGCTGGCGCCGCTCGCGCGGCCGGTCTTCGCCTGGAACCACGATCTCGTGATGCGCAACGGCGGCGAGGGTCTCGCCCGCCGGCTCGGTGTGAAGCTGCTCGCCGCCGGATGACGGACCCTCTGGTCGCCTCGCTGGGCGAGCAGCTCACTCGCATGCGCGGCAGCGACGTCTTCCCCGCCCCGCTGCTCGACATAGAACGCGAGGACGTCCTCATCGGCGGCGACGCCATCACGGTCATCCGCCCGAGCGACTGGGACGAGCTGCGCCATCAGGAGGGCGCCGAGGGACGCAGCGCGCCGTACTGGGCGATCCCGTGGCCGAGCGGCGTGATGCTCGCCGAGGCGCTGGTGCCGCGCGATGACCTCGCCGGGAGGCGCGTGCTCGAACTGGGCTGCGGCCTCGCGATCCCGTCAGTCGTCGCGGCGCGCCGCGGCGCCGGCGTGACGGCTACGGACGCATCCCCGGACGCCGTCGTGTTCGCCGCACACAACCTGGCGCTCAACGACGTCGTCGGCGAGGTCGAGCTCGCCGACTGGCGCGAGGGCGCCGAGCTGGTCGAGCGGGGGCCGTGGGACCTCGTCATCGCGGCCGACGTGCTCTA
>JAICRZ010000196.1 GCA_025937135.1 Thermoleophilaceae bacterium | reverse complement strand
TCACCTCGTCGACGAAGCACCACGACCAGATCTCGCCCGGCTGGAGCGAGCGGATCAGCGGATGGTCGTTCTCGCGCGCGTGCGCGCTCGCGTGCTGGTTGGGCGAGCTGTCGCAACAGCCGACGTGGCCGCACTCGAGGCAGATCCGCAGGTGCACCCACGCGCCGCCCGTCGCCAGGCACTCCTCGCAGCCCTCCACCGCCTCGGGCAGCTCGGTGACGTGCACGTGGTCGAGGTGTGTGCAGGTGGCGATGTGACCACCGTACTCCACGCGCCGATCGGGCTGGATGCCTCCGCTTTACTCCCCTGCATGGCCACCGCGAACGCCGCCGCCACGCCGAGCGGCAGAACCGCGTGGGCGCGCAACCTCGCGGCGCCCGTTCGCGACTTCATGGGCAACGAGGCCGGCAGCGCGCTGGTGCTGCTCGGGGCCGCCGTCCTGGCGATGCTCTGGGCGAACTCGCCGTGGCCCGGCAGCTACGAGTCCGTATGGACGACGAAGCTCGCGGTCCAGATCGGCGACGCCGGAATCTCCCTGGACCTGCGCCACTGGGTGAACCAGGGGCTCATGACGTTCTTCTTCCTGGTCGTCGGCCTCGAGGCCAAGCGCGAGCTCGACATGGGCGAGCTGCGCGAGCGCCGGCGGCTGACGATCCCGGCGATGGGCGCGATCGGCGGCATCGTCGTGCCGGTCCTGATCTTCCTGGCGTTCAACGCGGGCGGCGCGGGCGCGCACGGGTGGGGCGCCGCGATGTCCACCGACACCGCCTTCGCCCTCGGCATCCTCGCGCTCGTGGCGCCGGGCGGGACGCGCCTGCGCGTGGCCATGCTCACCTTCGCGATCGTCGACGACCTGGCCGCGCTGCTCGTGATCGCGATCGCCTACACGAGCGGCATCGACTGGGTCGCCCTCGGCGTGGCCGGCGGGCTGTTCGCGATGCTCTTCCTGCTGCGCTACGCGAACGGGCTCTGGCGCCAGCCGGTGGCCGTCGGCCTGGGCGTCGCGGCCTGGGTGGCGCTGCTCGAATCGGGCGTCGACCCGGTCATCACGGGACTCGCAGTCGGCCTCGTGACCGCCGCGTACCCGCCCTCGCGCGGCGACCTCGAGGAGGTCACCGACCTCACGCGTTCGTTCCGCGAGCAACCGACCGCCGAGCTCGCGCGCAGCGCGCAACTGCGGGTGCTCAACGCGATCTCGCCGAACGAGCGGCTCCAGTACCGGCTGCACCCGTGGACGAGCTTCGTCATCGTGCCGCTGTTCGCGCTCGCCAACATCGGCACGCACCTGAGCGGCGGCCTGATCTCGGACGCCGTGAGCTCGCCGATCACGCTCGGCATCGTCGTGGGCTACGTCGTGGGCAAGCCGGTCGGGATCCTCATCGCCTCGTGGCTTGCCTCGCGCAGATGGCTCGGCGGCGCGCGGCGAACGCTGAGCTGGCCGGTGCTGAGCGGCGGGGCGACGGTGGCGGGCGTCGGCTTCACGGTCTCGCTGCTGATCTCGAGCATCGCCTTCGACGGCCGTGCGCTCGACGAGGCGAAGCTCGGCGTGCTCGTGGCGGCGATCTTCGCGACCGGCCTGGCGTGGACGGCGTTCCAGATCATCAGGCGGCTGCCGCGCGATCTGCGCGCCCGCCAGATCGCCGCGACCGCGCCGGACTCGCTGGTCGACCTCGCGGTGGACGTGGATCCCGAGCGCGACCACATCCGCGGGCCGCTGGACGCCGCGGTCACGCTCGTCGAGTACGGCGACTACGAGTGCCCCTACTGCGGTACCGCCGAGGCGGCGATCCACGAACTGCTCGAGAACGTCGGCGACGTGCGCTACGTCTGGCGCCACCTGCCGCTCAACGACGTCCACCCGCGCGCGCAGCTGGCCGCGGAGGCGACCGAGGCGGCGGCGGCCCAGGGCGCGTTCTGGGGCATGCACGACCGGCTCTTCGCGGACCAGGACGACCTCGCGGCGCCGGCACTCATGCGCCACGCCCAGGAGATCGGCATCGACGCCGACCGCTTCCACGACGACGTGGTCAAGCACGAGTACGCCTGGCGCGTGGGCGAGGACGTGGCGAGCGCAGACGAGAGCGGCGTGGCAGGTACGCCCACGTTCTTCATCAACGGCCGCCGCCACGCCGGCGCGTACGACGTCGACAGCCTGGCGCGCGCCGTGGAGCGGGCGCGTAGCCGCGCGCGGCTGCGCACGACGGCTGCTTAGAATCGGGCGCGTGCTCACGACCTCGCCATCCATCGAGCAGGAGCTCGAGTCCCACCGCCGCGCGCTGACCGGCTACTGCTACCGGATGCTCGGCTCGGGCTCCGAGGCCGAGGACGCCGTGCAGGAGACGATGGTGCGCGCGTGGCGCGCGGCCGACCGCCTCCAGGAGCGGGCGGCGCTCAAGTCGTGGCTCTACCGAATCGCGAGCAACGTCTGCTTCGACATGCTCGACGGCTCGAAGCGTCGTGCGCTGCCGATGGACATGAGCCCCGCCAGCGCCGCCGACTCCCCGCTGGGCGAACCCGAGCACAACTGGGTGCAGCCGATCGCCGACGCGCGCGTGCTGGCGCCGGAATCCGACCCCGCCGAGCTGGCCGACTCGCGCGAGACCCTGCGCCTGGCGTTCGTTGCCGCGCTCCAGCACCTGCCGGCGCGCCAACGCGCGGTGCTCGTGCTGCGCGACGTGCTGCGCTGGCAGGCGAGCGAGGTGGCGGAGCTGCTCGAGACGTCGGTGGCGTCGGTGAACAGCGCGCTCCAGCGCGCCCGGGCCACGCTGGGCGAGCTCGACCTCGACAGCGTCAGCAGCGACCGGGCCGTCGACGACGGCGAGAAGCAGGCGCTGCTGGAGCGCTACGTCGAGGCGTTCGAGCGCTACGACATCGCGTCGCTCGTCACGCTGCTGAAGGAGGACGCCGCGTTCTCGATGCCGCCGTTCCCACTCTGGGTGGTCGGGCCCGACCAGATCGCGGCGTTCATGCTCGGCACCGGCGCCAAGTGCGAGGGCTCGCTACTGCGCATCACATGGGCCAACGGCGGGCCGGCGGTCGGCATCTACAACCAGGCCGAGGATGGCTACGCGCCGTGGGCGATCGTCGTGCTCGAGTTTTCACCGGGCCCGCCCACCCGGATCGCCGGGCTGCACCACTTCATCTACCCGGAGCTGTTCCCCGCGTTCGGGTTGCCGCCGCGGCTCGACCGCGACGACGTCGTCGAGCCCCACTAGCTCGAGCAGGCCGACGAGCTCGTCCGGCACCTCGCCGAGCCGGACCGTCACGCCGTGGCGGCGCGCCGCGAGCACGAGTCGCATCAGCGCGTCCACGAGTTCGAGCCCGTTCTCCACCACTGCCTGGGACCGCCGGGGCGGACGGAATTAATCGGAACCGGCCGGGTAGCTTCGCGCCGATGGCTGCGCTCACGGAGGACGAGCTCGAGCGGGTGGTCACCCGCGTGGTGGCCGAAGAGCTCGCGGCCGCCGGTGCCCGCGCCGAGCTGGTGCCGGAGCGCGTGCACGGCACTACTGGCGCCCGAACGGACTGCTCTGCGCGATCGCGGCCGCCGCTGCGATCCGCGCGAGCCGCGTTGTGGGCGCGGCCGCCGCCGCGGTGGTGGACGACCTCGACACGGGTCCGCGGCTGGTTCGCCGAGTGACCGCGCGGAGGCGATCGACTACGGCAGCGTGGCCGACGCCGCGCGCCTCTTCGAGGCCGTGATCCGCGAGCTCGACGGCGAGGTCAATTGCGTAATGCACCCCGCCGCGTGCCGCGAGGGGTGAAGCGGCGCTTCCGGCGGTCCGAGATCCGCAACCGGCCGTTGGCGCCCAGCAGCGTGAGGAGCGAGTCGCTCGGCGGCATGACCTCGAGCACCTGCCCCGCCTGCGCGCACGCGGAGTCGGCGCCGAGGACGGCGCCACATGCCACCGCGTCCATGAACGTGACGGCCGTCAGATCCAGCACGATCCGGCGCACGGGTTCGTCGGTCAGGCGAGCCAGCTCGTCCTTCAACCGCCTGACGCCGGCGAAGTCGAGCCGCCCGCTCACGGTGATCCGCGAGCGTTCCTCGTCCGTCTCGACACGGAACGAGAGTGGCGTCGCGTTCTCAGCAGGAGGCGGCTGCGCCCACCGCTGCGGCATACGACCGCGCGCCGCGTGCGCAGCCGCTCGCCGGTGCCGCGCTATCCGGCCACGCAGGCTGTGCTCGTCGCTGCCGGGCGCGACATCGAGGGCTGAAGGCATGAGCCATTCGTCCCCCAGCACGCGGAGCGGGAATCGTCGAAGGTAACCGAGCGGACCGTTTGTGGGATTTGGGGCGCGTCGGCGCGCGGCCTGGGAGAAGAGAAGATGGGCGGTACTGGGCTCGAACCAGTGACCTCCTGCTTGTAAGGCAGGCGCTCTAGCCAGCTGAGCTAACCGCCCGAGCGGGCGTCGAGTGTAGATACCCTCGCCGGCGATGGATCGCTCGATTCTCTGGCGCGCCGCGCTCGTTCAGACGCTCGCCGTCGCCGTCCTGTTCGGCGTGCTCGCGCTGGCCCTGCCGCGCAGCTTCTTCGACGACTGGGGCGCCCTCGTCGGGCCGGCCGGCTGGATCGCGGCGTCGCTCGTCACGATGCGTGCGCTCGCCCTGCCCCTGAGGCGCGCGGCGCTCGCCTCCGCCGTCGCGGGCGGGACCGCCGCACTGACGGGCGCGGTGGCTGCACACGCGGTGTCGTTGCCGGTCGCAGTCGCGGTGTTCGCGGTCATCTGCGCCGCGCGGCCAGCGCCGCGGCCTGCCCCCGCGACGGCGCGAACGCCAGCGTAGTCGTCACTCCGCGAACGGCGATCGACGCCGGCGACTTCGGGTCCAGCGCCTTCAGGTAGAGCGGAAGCGCCGCGTCGAACTCGCGCGCGTCACGCGGGGTATCCCAGCGCCAGCGGACCACCAGAACGTGCTCGTCGCCGCTCTCCCACAGGGCGTAGCGCGCGCCGCCCCAGCCGGCCGCCACGACGCTCGCCGTGCCCAGGTCGTTGCCCGTCCGCAGCAGCTCGCGCGTGTCGAACTCGCCGAGCGTCCCGTGCGAGACGCGCTTCCAGTCACCGCGCAGCG
>JAICRZ010000184.1 GCA_025937135.1 Thermoleophilaceae bacterium | reverse complement strand
TGGAGCATCGCGTGGACCTCGGTCAGCGAACCCTCGGCCGTCTGCACGAGGCTGACGGCGTCCTGCGCGTTGCGCTGGGCCTGGTCGAGGCCGTTGATCTGACCACGCAGGCGCTCGCTGATCGCGAGGCCGGCAGCGTCGTCAGCGGCACGGTTGATCCGAAAGCCGCTCGAGAGGCGCTCCATCGACGTCGCAAGCGCTCCCTCGGTGGTCTCGAGGTTGCGGTGCGCGTTGAACGCCTCCACGTTGTTCTGAATGCGAAGGGCCATCAGTCATCCTCCTTGATGAGCCAGTCCTTCGGGCGATCCTCCATGGCCGCCCCTGCATCTCCGGTGTCGTGTCGCCTCGGCGGTCTCTTGATGGCGCGGCCTCACCGTGGACGGACGGTCTAGGCAGCAGATCGCGAATCTGAAGGTGCTTTTGCGCCAGGTTCCGGCGGCTGGGGGGCGAACAGCCGTTCCGTCCGACCTCAAGGCTTCCATTGACAGACCAAGACTTCGAGGAGCCTGATCGACATGGACAAGGAACAGGAGAAGGCCGCAGCAAAGGCAGCGGCATCCCGCGACGCCGCGCTCAGCGGCGCGCTCACGCAGATCGAGCGCCAGTTCGGCAAGGGATCGATCATGCGCATGGGTGACGAGGACGCCAAGGTTCGCGTCGACGCCATCCCGACCGGGGCGCTCTCGCTCGACCTCGCGCTGGGCGTCGGCGGCATGCCGCGCGGCCGCATCGTCGAGGTCTTCGGGCCGGAGTCGTCCGGCAAGACAACGCTGCTCTATCACCTGCTCTCCGAGGCGCAGAAGCTCGGCGGCATATGCGCGTTCATCGACGCCGAGCACGCGATGGACCCGGCGTACGCCAAGCGCATCGGGCTGGACGTCGACGAGCTGCTCGTGTCGCAGCCCGACCACGGCGAGCAGGCGCTCGAGATCGCGGACATGCTGATCCGCTCCGGCGCCGTCGACGTGGTGGCGATCGACTCTGTCGCGGCGCTCACGCCGAAGGTCGAGCTCGAGGGCGCGATGGGCGACCAGACGGTCGGCCTCCAGGCGCGGATGATGTCGCAGGCGATGCGCAAGCTCGCCGGCAACCTGAACCGCACCGACACGCTGTGTGTGTTCACCAACCAGATCCGCGAGAAGGTCGGCGTGATGTTCGGCTCGCCGGAGACGCAGCCGGGCGGCCGCGCGCTGAAGTTCTACGCGTCGCAGCGGCTCGACATCCGCCGCATCGAGACGCTCAAGGAGGGTGTCGAGGCGGTCGGCAACCGCGTGCGCGTGAAGGTCGTCAAGAACAAGGTGGCGGCCCCGTTCCGCCAGGCCGAGTTCGACATCGAGTACGGCCAGGGGATCTCGTCCGAGGGCTGCGTCCTCGACCTGGGCATCGAGCACAACATCGTCCAGAAGTCGGGCTCGTTCTTCTCGTACGGCGAGGAGCGGCTCGGCCAGGGCCGCAACAACGTCAAGGCGTACATGCGCGAGCACCCGGAGATCACCCGGGCGATCGAGGCCAAGGTCTACGAGGCGGTCGGCCTCGGCGCCAATGGCGGCCCCGTCGCCGAGGTGCCGGGGGGCCCGATCGAGGGCGAGGTCGTCGACGGCGCCCAGGCGCCCGAGGCGAACGGCCAGCCGGCGGCGGCCGCGGCGTAGCCGCAGCAGGGGCGCGGGGCCGGCGCAGCGGATAGGCGAACGTCCATTTGTGGCCCCTTTGGGGGCCCAAAACGGACGTTCGCGCCGGGCCGGGGCCCGGGTGCACGGCGCTGGACGAGGCGAACGTCCATCACTAGGTGGCATAGCCCCCAGAAACGGACGTTCGCGCTCTCGATGCGTTCGCGCACTGCCACACTCCCCACCCCGCAGACTGTGCGCGCACGACCCGTCGGCCGCAACGCGAACGGAGCGCGGCATCTGGCATCCTCCGCGCCCATGAGCGCCACCGACGACGCCCTCAGCCGCAACGCCGACTACGCCGAGCGCTTCGAGCATGGCGACCTGTCCGCGCCGCCGCAGAAGAAGCTCGTGGTCATCACCTGCATGGACGCCCGCATCGACGTCCACGAGGTGCTTGGCCTGAGCCCGGGCGAGGCACACGTCCTCCGCAATGCCGGTGGCGTGGTAACCGACGACACGATCCGCTCGCTCGCGATCTCGCAGCGTGAGCTCGGTACCGAGGAGATCCTCCTCATGCACCACACCCGCTGCGGCATGCTCGGTCTCGACGACAACGCATTCGCGCAGGCGCTCGAGCAGGAGACGGGGTCGGCGCCCGGATGGGGCGCCGGCGGCTTCGACGACATCGACGCCGACGTGCGCGACTCGATCGCCCGGATCAAGGCGAGCCCGTTCGTCCCGCGCAAGGACGCGGTGCGCGGCTTCGTCTACGACGTCGACAGCGGCGGCGTGCGCGAAGTCGGCTAGCCCGGCGCCCTTGCTAAAGAAGCTCCGCGTCTTTACCCTTTAGACGAGCGGCCAGTTCGGCCGCCGCGAGACGAAATACCAGGAAATAGAGCTTTTTCGCCTGCGGGAACACGAACTTCTTATGCAACCGTCATCCGAGACAGCACGCGTGGACGATCGAGGAAGGAGTCGGAGACCTCGTCCTTGACGTGACCGCGCCCGCCTGGGCGCCATCCCGCCACGAAGGCCATCTGGTGTCTTGCGGAGCCGACCGCACCGCTTGACAGCGCAAACACGGACCCGGCGCGTCGGCGCCGGTGTGGAGACACCGATGGAGATCCTGCTGGACGTAGTCGTGGCCGGGCTCGTCGCCGGCGGTGTGGCGGGGGCAATCGTCCTCATGGGCCGCTCCCGCGGGCCTCGCCATGCAGCCGCGGGCGCAGCCGCGATCCCGATGCCGGCACGGCCGCTGGCGCGCGAGCGCTCACCGAGCGACGGCGACGGCGACAGGGCGGGAGCGTCGCCGCCGATCGCGCTGGCCGCTGATCCCGCGACTCGCGCCGCCCTGCGCGACGAGATCGACGCCGAGCTGCGCGAGCGCCGCGCCGAGCTGGCCCGCATCGAGGAGCGGCTGATCACCAAGGAGGAGGCGCTCGAGGTGCGGCTGGAGGAGGTCGGCCGCCGCGAGCGCTCGATGGAGGACCGCGCCCGGAACCTCGACGCCGAGGGCGAGAAGCTCAAGGCCGCCAAGCGCGAGCAGATCCGTGAGCTCGAGCGCGTGGCCAGCCTCAGCTCCGGGCAGGCGCGGCAGATCTTGCTGAAGGAGCTCGAGGACGAGCTGCGCCACGACAGCGCCAGGCTCGTCAATCAGATCGAGGAGGAGGCGCGCCGCGAGGCCGACCGGCGCGCCCGCAACATCCTCGCCACCTGCATGCAGAGGCTGGCGGGCGCGCAGGCGTCGGAGACCACGGTGTCGGTCGTGAGCCTCCAGTCCGACGACCTCAAGGGCCGGATCATCGGCCGCGAGGGGCGCAACATCCGCGCGCTCGAGATGCTCACCGGGATCGACTTCATCGTCGACGACACACCGGGTGCCGTGATCCTGTCCGGCTTCGACGGGGTGCGGCGCGAGATCGCGCGGCTCACGCTCGAACGGCTGCTCCAGGACGGGCGCATCCATCCCGCGCGGATCGAGGAGGCCTACTACCAGGCGCGCTCGGAGATCGAGAACCGGATAATCGAGGTGGGCGAGCAGGCGGTCCTCGAGGCGAACGTCGGCACGCTGCATCCGGAGCTGACGAAGCTGCTGGGCCGGCTGCACTACCGCACGAGCTACGGCCAGAACGTCCTCGCGCACTCGATCGAGTGCTCGCACCTGGCGGCGATGCTGGCGGCCGAGCTGGGCGCGAGCACGCGCACGGCCGCACGCGCTGCGCTGCTGCACGACATCGGCAAGGCCGTGACGCACGAGGTCGAGGGGCCGCACGCGATCGTCGGCGGCCAGCTGGCGCGGCGCTACAACGAGCCCGAGGCGGTCGCGCACGCGATGGAGGCGCACCACAACGAGGTCGCGGTCCGCACGATCGAGGCCGTGATCGTGCAGATCGCGGACTCGATCTCGGGCGCCCGTCCCGGCGCACGTGGCGAGTCGCTCGAGAACTACACCAAGCGCCTGCGCGACCTCGAGGAGATCGCGATGCGGCACGAGGGCGTCGAGAAGGTCTACGCGATGCAGGCCGGGCGCGAGATCCGCGTGATCGTCGAGCCCGAGCACGTCGACGACGACACGGCCGCGCTGCTGTCACACCGGATCGCCCGCGACGTGGAGCGCGAGCTCGAGTACGCCGGGCAGATCAAGGTGACCGTGATCAGAGAGTCGCGCTCGGTCGACTACGCGAAGTAGCCTTCGGCGCCGTGAAGCGCTACCACGTCACCACCTTCGGGTGCCAGATGAACGAGCACGACTCCGAGCGGATGAAGGGCATGCTCGAGTCGCTCGGGTACAGCGAGGCCGGCGAGCGCGACGAGGCCGACCTGATCCTCTTCAACACCTGCTCGATCCGCGAGAAGGCCGACAACCGGCTGGTCGGCCACCTCGGCGAGGCCAAGCGGCTGAAGAGCGAGGACCCGACGAAGGTGATCGGTGTCGGCGGCTGCTGGGCGCAGTCGCTCAAGGACGAGGTCTTCCAGCAGTTCCCGTTCGTCGACGTCGCCTTCGGGCCCGGCCAGATCCCCAAGCTCGCCGAGTTCCTCACGAGCGACTCGCTGACGGCGCAGGGCTACTTCGAGTTCGAGAGCTTCCCCGGCCACCTGCCGCCCAAGCGCGAGCGCGAGTTTCAGGGCTGGATGCAGATCTCCGTGGGCTGCAACTGCCGCTGCTCGTACTGCATCGTCCCCTCCACGCGCGGACGCGAGGTCAGCCGTCCGGCCGCGGAGCTCGTGGAGGAGGCGCGGCGGCTGGCCGACGACGGCGTTCGCGAGCTCACCCTGCTCGGGCAGAACGTGAACTCCTACGGACGCGACCTGCCGAAGGACGCGAAGACGTCGTTCAGCGAGCTGCTCGCGATGATCGATGCGATCGAGGGGATCGACCGGATCCGCTACACGAGCCCGCACCCGAAGGACATGAAGGAGGATGTGATCCGCGCGCACGCCGAGCTGGCGTCGCTCTGCGAGCACGTCCATCTGCCGCTCCAGGCCGGCTCGAGCCGCATCCTCAAGGCCATGCGCCGGACCTACAACCGCGAGCGCTACATGGACCGTGTCGCGCTGATCCGCGAGCATGTGCCCGACTGCGCGATCACCACCGACATCATCGTCGGCTTCCCGGGCGAGACCGACGCGGACTTCCGGGAGACGCTCGAGGTGGCCGAGGAGGTCGGCTACGACGGCGCCTTCACGTTCATCTACTCGCCGCGCCGCGGCACCGAGGCCGCGGAGATGGCCGACCAGATCCCGCACGAGGTCAAGCGCGAGCGGATGCAGCGGCTCGTGGAGGTCGTGCAACGGCGCGCGACCGAGCGGGCGCAGCGCTTCGTCGGCCGCACGATGGACGTGCTGGTCGAGGGGCCG
>JAICRZ010000270.1 GCA_025937135.1 Thermoleophilaceae bacterium | reverse complement strand
GCAGGCGAAGGCGGTCGAGCAGAAGCGCGCGGAGCTGGCCGCGCTGCCGGACGAGAACCCGCTGACGCTCGAGGAGATCGACGAGATCCGCCAGATCGGCGACAACACCGGCAGCATGGCGCTCAAGGGCGCGTCGCCGGACCACGACGGCGAGCAGCGCCCCGACCGCTGGCCGCTGGACCCGGGACTCGAGGAGCTGGCCGAGCGCTGGGGCATCGACCCCGCGCGCGACCTCGCGCAGTCGGCCTAGGAGCTGACGGCGGACGGCAGCGGGCCGCCCGTGAACGTGGACCAGTCCGGCCGCACGCAGGCGTAGTGCCCCTCGACGCGCTCGACCTTGCCGACGCAGCCGCGGCCGTTGCCGTCGAGCAGGTAGACCGTCTCGCCCTCCTCCGGCGCCCGCAGGTTCTGCACGAACCGCAGCGAGATCCACGAGCAGCCGTCGTCGTCGAGCAGGTCGAAGTCGGCACGAAGGACCAGCTCGCGGGTCCGGAAGTCGATCATCTGGTCGCCCTGCGCCATCACCCTCTGATTTACCCGGGGCCAAACGCCCCTAAGGGATCAAGAGGAGTTTTCCCGTCGTCTTGCGGGATCTGATGTCCTCGTGGGCCCGCTTCGCCTCCGCCAGCGGGTACTCGCCGCCGGCGATCGTCTCGAGCTCGCCCGCCTGAACCGCGGCGAACATGTCGTCGAGCGCCTCGCGGAGCATCTCGGGCTTCGCGATCATGTGGGCGAGCCAGAAGCCGAGCACTCCGCGGCTGGTGGCCATCAGGCGTGCGGGGTCGACCTGCGGTGCGCCCTCGCGCCCCGCCTGGCCGAAGTGCACCAAGCGCCCGAACGGCGCGAGCGCCGAGAGGCTCTGCGCAAACGTCTCACCGCCGACCATCTCGAGCACGACGTCCACGCGCTGCCCGCCGTTCGCCTCGATCAGCGCCTCCTTGAGCACGCCGGCGGCCGACGAGTCCACGGTCACGTCGGCTCCCAGCCGCGAGGCGAGTGCGCACTTCTCCTCCGACGACGCCACACCGATCACGCGACCCGCGCCGAACCGCTTGGCCAGCTGCACGGCGATCGTGCCCACGCCGCCGGCCGCCGCGTGCACCACGACGGTCTCCCCTGGCCGTAGCGCGGCGGAAGTCCGCAGCAGGTGCCAGGCCGTGGTGCCCTGGAGCACCAGCGCGAGGGCCTGGGCGTCGCTGACCGCGTCCGGCACGTCCCACATCGCAGCCGGATGCGCGACCGCCTTCTCGGCGTAGCCGCCGCCACCGAGCAGCGCGACGACGCGGCGCCCGTCAGGCGTGGTGCCCACGACCTCGCCGCCGGGGACGAGCGGCAACGAAGAGGGCGCGAGGTACGTGTTCTCCGCCTGGTGCGTGTCGGCCCAGTTGACGCCGGCCGCGCGCACGTCGAGGACCACGGCGCCGTCGCCGGCCTGGGGGTCGTCGAGCTCGCGCAGCTCGAGCACTTCCGGTCCGCCGAACTCCTGAATCTGAATTGCGAGCATGCATGAAAGACTCCCACGCGCGGATGGGAAGCGTCGAGACCGTCGAGGGAGCGATCGACGAGCGGAAGCTCGGGCGTGTGCTGGTGCACGAGCACGTCCGCTTCCGCGACGAGGCCGTGGCCGAGAACTGGCCGCGCGCGTATGACGCCGAAGCCGAGGCGAAGGCGGCGCTCGACGCGGTGCGCGACGCCAAGAAGCACGGCGTGGACACGATCTTCGACCCGACCGCGATGTTCGGCGGCCGCGACGTGCGCTTCATGCAGCGGGTGGCGGCCAAGACCGGCGTGAAGATCGTGGCCTGCACCGGCATCTACACCTACGACTTCCTCCCGCACTACTTCCAGAACCGCAGCGAGGACCAGATGGCCGCGCTGTTCGTGGCGGACATCGAGGACGGCATCCAGGGCACCGACGCGAAGGCGGCCTTCATCAAGTGCGCCGCGGACGAGCCCGGCCTGACGCCCAACAT
>JAICRZ010000089.1 GCA_025937135.1 Thermoleophilaceae bacterium | reverse complement strand
GGGCGCCTCGCAGCGCGAGCTCGAGGAGGTCGACGACCCCGACGCCCTGCCACGCCGCGAGCGCATCCTGCTGGCCCGCCGGATCGTCCTTCGCGAGACCGGGATCATGACCGTGGGCGTGATCCTGGTGGTCACGATGCTGATACGCGCGATTCAGAGTGGCAGCTGAGTCTCGGCCGGCCCGCGGCCCGCAGCCCGCGGCCCGCAGAGGGGGCGAGAGCGGCATGGTCGAGGCTTAGGGCGGTATGCCAAGTCGTTTTCGGGGGCTCGTCGCGTACCAACGAGCCTTAGCACTTTCTGTAGAGCTTCATGCGGCGGTGAGAACCTGGTCGGTGCTGGACCAGACGACGTGTGGATCGCAGCTGCTCCGCGCGATCGACTCCGTCGGCGCGAACATCGCCGAATCGTCGGGACGCTGGCACGCAGCGGAGAAGCGTCAGCTTCTGATCGTCGCGCGCGGGTCGCTCGTGGAAGCCGAGCACTGGCTGGTGTGCGCCGAAGAGCGGGGTCTGATCGACAGAGGCACAGCGGACCGGATCGACGAGATCGCCCGCCCGCTGAATGGGCTCATCAAACGCCCGGGCTTCTCCGCGGGCCGCGGGCCGCGGGCCGCGGGCGGAAGTTAGGCCCCGGCAGCGGCGTTTATCGCCGCCGATGAGGAGGGCAGTCGCGGTATTCCGCGGAAGAAGCCCGTCCAGCCGCCGCCGGGGCGCGTCTGATTTCCCCGCCCGGCCGAAAACTCCTTCTGCCCACTGCCGACTGCCGACTGCCGACTGCCGACTACTGCACGACGAGCTTGCCCTTCATCCCCAGCGCCTCGTGGTTGCCCACGGTGCAGACGAAGTCGTAGGTCCCGGGCGCGAGCTTCACCGTGGCGCTCTGGGTGGAGCCGGGGCCGAACACCGAGGTGCCGCCCAGATCCTGACCGTCCTTATCGACGTGGAGGTCGTGCGCCTGCGCGCCGTCGTTGGTCAGGTCGAAGCGGATGCGTCCGGCGCTCACGTGGATGGTGGACGGGGTGAAGCTGTAATCCTTCGCCGACACGGCGACCGGTTTGCCGGCCGGCACCGTCGCCGTGCCGCCCCCGCCGCCGCTGCTCCCGCCGCAGCCGGTGAGCGCGATCGTCACGGCGATTCCTGCTGTCAGGGCTCTGGCCACGCCGTGCGGATAATATGCGCCGCCGTGCGCCGGCCCTCTCTGATCCTCGCCTGCTCGCTGACAGCCCTCGCGGCCGTGTTCGCCGGCTGCGGGCATGGCGTCAAGCTCGCTCCGCCCAAGGACCAGGCCGCCCTGCACCACGGCGCGCAGCTCTTCCACGAGCGCTGCGGCGGCTGCCACACGATCGCCGCGGCTGACGCGCGCGGGTCCAAGCCGACCGGCCAGGTCGCATCGGGCGAGCGCACGAACGGCCCGAACTTCGACGTCCGCAAGGAGAACCGCGAGGACGTCCTCTTCGCGATCCGCAATGGCGGCTTCTCGGGGGCGATCATGCCCGCGAACGTGGTCGTGGGGAAGGACGCCGACGACGTCGCGCTCTTCCTCGAGCGCTACGCCGGCTCGAAGTCCACAAACAAGTAGTCGCCAGGGGGCGAGGCCCGTGCTCGACCTCAAGGAGATCCGCCGCGACCCGGACGCCGCCCGGACCGCGCTCGCGCGCCGCAAGGCCGGCGACCGGCTCGACGAGGTGCTGCGCCTCGACGAGCGCCGCCGCGAGCTGCTGCCGCAGGTCGAGTCGCTGCGCGCCGAGCAGAACAAGGCCAACGACGCGATCGCGCAGGCCAAGCGCTCCGGCGAGGACGCGAGCGATGCGATCGAGCGGATGAAGGGCGTCTCCGCGCGCGCGAAGGAGATCCAGGGTGAGGTCGCGCAGACGGAGGAGCGGCTCAACTCGCTGCTCGCCTCGGTACCCAACCTCCCGCTCGCATCCTCCCCGGAAGAGGAGGAGGTCGTCCGCGAGTGGGGCGACGCCGGCAAGGAGGGCAAGGACCACCTCGAGCTGCTCGACGGGATGGTCGACATGGAGTCCGGCGCGAAGCTGTCGGGCTCGCGTTTCGCCTACCTGCGCGGGCCGCTTGTGTTCCTCGAGCTCGCACTCGTGCGCTGGGCGATGGAGCTGCTGGCGGAGAAGGGGCACGAGCCGGTCATCCCGCCGGTGCTCGTGCGCGAGGAGGCGCTCTACGGCACCGGCTTCCTGCCCGACACCGAGCAGCAGATCTACGAGGTGCCCGAGGACGACCTCTACCTGGCCGGCACCTCCGAGGTCGCGCTGGCCTCGATCCACGCCGGCGACATCCTCGAGCCGGGCGCGCTGCCGCTGCGCTACGCGGGCTTCTCGTCCTGCTTCCGCCGCGAGGCGGGCGCCGCCGGCAAGGACACGCGCGGGCTGTTCCGCGTCCACCAGTTCGACAAGGTCGAGATGTTCGCGTTCGTCGAGCCGGAGGACTCCGAGCAGGAGCACGAGCGGCTGCTGGCGATCGAGGAGGAGATCATGCAGGCGCTCGAGATCCCGTACCGCGTGGTGAACATCGCGGCCTGGGACCTGGGCTCCTCCGCGGCGAAGAAGTACGACGTGGAGGCGTGGCTGCCCGGCCAGGGTGCCTACCGCGAGCTGACCTCCTGCTCGAACACGACCGACTACCAGGCACGCCGCCTGAATGCACGCGCGCGACCGGCGGAGGGTGCCCCGCCGCGGCACGTGCACACGCTGAACGGGACGGCGGTGGCGGTCGGGCGGACGATCATCGCGATCGTCGAGAACCACCAGGACGACGCCGGCACCGTCGCGGTGCCGGAGGTTCTCCAGCGCCACGGAGCGCCCGCCACGCTCTAGCCGAGTTGGCGCCTTCGCGCTCTTGCGGAATGCGCAAGGCCCCTCACATGCTGAGGCGATCAAGCGCTTCGCCCTGCTCCTCGTCGTCTCGAGCGCGCTGCTTCTGGTCAGCGCTTCGTCGGCCTGGGCGATCACGGCGGGGCCCACGTTCCAGGCTGTCACGGTGCCCGCCAACCCCGGCCGTCCCGACGCCCCGCATCTGACCTACAGCGGCGCGAACATCACGCTTAAGGGAGTCGCGCGAAACGGGGGCAACCAATACCAGTGGGACTTCGGCGACGGCAGCGCTCCGATGGCGTGGACGGCGATCTCGAACCCGTACAACCTGGGTGTTCGCCACACCTATACCGGTGCGGTGGGGCGCCTGTTCGTCGCGACGCTGTCGGTGCGCAACGCGGTGGCCCCTTCCGTCGTTGCCACAGCCTCGTACCCGATCCGCGTCGCGAACGCGGCCTTCACGCTGAGCACGACCGACATGTCGCAGACGGACGTTCGCGCGCGCATGGCGAACGACGAGGCGCTCTGGTACCTCCATGTGAACGCGTCGCGCGCGACGTACGCCCCCGGCGCTCCGGGTTACAGCCAGCCATATGCCACTTGGCTCAACGGTTCGTACTACGACCGGACCGGCCAATGCGCGGTGATCGACGCCTTCGAGACCCATGGCAGCGAGCCGGGCGGCGACCCCGCAGTCGACCCGTATGTGGACGATGTCCAGCGCGGCTTGAACTACGCGCTCGCGAACGCCGGTTCGGCAGCGATCGGCATGCAATTCGCCGGCAACCCGGACGTCAACGGCAACGCGATCGGCGTCGATTTCCCCGGCACCAGCACAACGGAGACCACAGGAGCGTGCGCGCTCGCGCTGGAGGACAGCCACGCACCCACGCGTATCGCCGCGACCGGGCTGACGCAGGTCCAGGGGCGCACATACTCCGCCCTCGTCCAGGACGCGGTGGACTGGCTGGCCTGGGCCCAGAACGATGTGGGTGCGGGCAACGCACGCGGTGACTGGGGTTACACAGCCAACGATGGAACCTACAGCGACCTCGGCCTGTTGCGGATGCCGATCCTCGCGCTTGGAGGGGCGTCGGGTGACATGGAAGCGACCGTGCCGGCGTTCGTCCGGTCGGAGCTGGCCTACTACCTCGCATACACGCGACATACGGGATTTGACGTACTCAACGGGGGTTGGGGGTACAGCGCGCCCAGCACGTATGTCACCCCGCTCGAGACGGCGGACGGGCTACTCGGCGAGCAGTTCGTAGGCAAGGACGTCGCGAGCCCGGAGATCCAGGCCGGCGTGGGCTACATGTACCGCAACTGGAAT
This sequence comes from Thermoleophilaceae bacterium, assembly GCA_025937135.1. Classification (GTDB taxonomy): domain Bacteria; phylum Actinomycetota; class Thermoleophilia; order Solirubrobacterales; family Thermoleophilaceae; genus JAICJV01. The sequence continues at coordinate 7,398 of JAICRZ010000089.1, read as the reverse complement.
GGATCCACCGGGGAAGGCGGCGGCTGCTGGGACGCCAACCTCGGCTTCACGGGCGCGATGTACGGGATCGCACGGGTCATGCACGACGCCGGACTCACGCGGGCCACCAACTACGACTACAACGCGCACGCTCAAACGGCCTCGAGCCTTGACTGGTACTACACGCCTTTCGGCCAGGCGCTGCATGGCTACGGCACCGACCTCATCCTCCGGCAGCAACTCGACGGGTCCTGGGATGACACGAATGGCTGCTCGCTCTACTCGCGCTTTGCGCAGATCGCGTGGGACACGATGGTGCTCGCGAAGGGGGCGCCGGCCGCTCCCGTCGTCGACGCCGGGGGACCCTATGCGGCTGATCAGAACGTGCCGATCACCTTCGATGCCTCGCGGTCGGCGCCAGCGGACGCGGCCGGGGGCGGTCTGAGCTTCCAGTGGTCGCTGAACGGGATGCCGATCCCGGGAGCCACCGGCCCCACGGCGTCGCTGTCGTTCGCGGAGTACGGAACCGAGAACGTGTGCGTACGCGTGGCTGATGAGTTGGGCAGGTCGAGCTCGGCATGTCCGCAGGTTGTGGTCTCGCCGCCACCGCACCCGCCGACAGCCCGGCTCGCTCCGACATATCAGGCGTACGCCGGCATCCCTAAGCAGTTCGACGCGTCGGCGTCGTCCGATCCCGACGGCGACCCGCTGACCTACGCGTGGGACTTCCACAACGCCGGGACCTACTCCGATGCCACCGGCGCCACCCCGACGTTCACGTTCACGACCCCCGGCACGTACGCCATCTGCGTGCAGGCGGCGGATCACCCGGACCAGAACGCGCATCCGTACGCGGCGGGCTCGAGTACGAGTCTCGCCTGCTCGCAGGTCACTGTCACCGATCCGCCGCCGGCGCCGTCCGCGCCCACCGGGTTGACCGCCACGGCCGGCGACGGCCACGTCCAGTTGAGCTGGACGGCGGCCTCCGGGGCCACGAGCTACAAGGTGCTCCGCGGAACGACCGCCGGCGGGGAGTCCGCGACGCCGATCGCGACGCCCAGCGGTACCTCGTTCGACGACACGGGAGCGACCAACGGCACGACCTACTACTACGAGGTGGTGGCCGGCAACGCAGGCGGCGACAGCACGCCGTCGAACGAGGCGCACGCGACACCCCAGCCGCCCGCGCCGTCCGCGCCCACCGGCCTCGCGGCGTCCGCGAGCGCCGGCTCTGTGGCGCTCACCTGGGACCCGACCCCGGGCGCGGCGGCCTATGAGGTGCTACGCGGCACGACGTCAGGGGGCGAGTCGCCGACGCCGGTGGCGACGGTGCTCAGCGCTAGTTATCTCGACACGGACGTCGCGGACGGCTCGACCTATTACTACGAAGTGGTCGCTACCAACTCCGGCGGGAGCAGTGCGCCGTCGAGCGAGGTGTCCGCGACCCCGCCGCTGCTGCCACCCACGGATTTGACCGCGACCGCATCGACGGGGCAGGTGGCGCTCACCTGGTCACCCACCACGGGCGCCACGGGCTACCAGATCCTTCGCGGGAACTCGGTCGCCGGGCCGTTTACGCCTGTCGGGAGCCCGACGGACACCACCTACACCGATACCGGCCTGACCAACGGGATGACGTACTACTACGAGGTCGTGGCCAACAGCGCGGGCGGATCGAGCGCGCCCTCGGACCAGGTCCACGCCCTGCCGCTGGCCGTACCATCAGGCCTCGGCGCGGCACCCGGCGACGGGCAGGTGGCCCTGACCTGGTCGCCGGTCAGCGGCGCGACCAGCTATCGCGTCTTCCGCGGAACGACGCCCGGAGGCGAGTCGGCAACGGCGCTCGGCACCGTGGTGACGGCCGCGTACACCGATAACGCGGTCACGAATGGGAACGCCTACTACTACAAGGTTGTCGCCGTGAACGCGGACGGCGTCAGCGACGCCTCGAGCGAGGTACACGGGATGCCTCAGGTGGCAGCGCCGCCGGCGCCGGCGAGCCTGACCGCCGCGGCGGGCGACAGCCAGGTCGCGCTCAGCTGGCCTGCCGCCGCCGGCGCGACCGGGTACAGGGTGCTGCGGGGCGACACTGCGGGCAGCGAGTCGGTGACGCCGATCGCGACGCCGAGCGGCCACTCCTTCGTCGACACGGGCGTTACGAACGGGTCGACCTACTGGTACGAGGTGGTGGCGACCGACGCCGGAGGCGACAGCGCGAGATCACCGGAGGTCAGCGCGACACCGCACGCGCCATCTCACGACGACTCGCCTGGACCTCCGGATACGCCCGCAGCTCCGCAGAGTCCCGTCGATACGGCCCCGCCCAGCCTCGTCCTCGAGCCCGGCACGAAGAAGCTAAAGGACGCGCTCGCGCACGGCGTGAAGCTCAAACTGAGTTGCTCGGAGGCGTGCACACTCGGCGTGGCCCTGACGCTCGATTTCAAGACAGCACATGGTCTCCACATCGCCGCCGCGAAGAAGCCGGTGAAGGTCGGCGCAGCCCATGCCTCGCTCGCCGCGCCGGGGCGCACAACGGTGAAGATCGCGCTCTCCAAGAGGGCGAAGCGCGCGCTCCGGCACCGGAAGTCGCTGAAGCTCACGGCGCAGGTCACCGCGACGGACGGCGCAGGGAACGCGGTCGTGACATCGCGCACGCTCTCGCTGCATTAACAACCTGGCACGAGGGTGCCGATGGGCTAGGTATGCACGAGGGCTCGTGGCTGCTTCGCGACGGCATGGACCGTGAACGCATGCTGGACATGGACCGGCGGCTTCAGCCGGTCCGGCGCTCGGCATTCGGCGTGCTCGCGGTGGCGCTTCTCGCGTGCGCACCCTGGGTCGGCTGGTGGACGATCGTCCCGCTCGTGCTGGCCGCCGGAATCTTCAAGTTCGCCGATGCTCGCATCGAGCAGGTCAAGCGCCCGGAATACGCGATGTTCGCGGCCTGGGCGGCGTCGCAGGTGATCATCGCGGGCAGCGTGGCTCTCGCCGGGGACCCCGGCACGACCACGATGGCGTGGTTCGCGATACCGATCGTCACGCTCAGCGCGCGCTTCTCCGCGCGCGGGATCGTGATCGGCGTGGGCGTCACGCTGGCGCTCATGGCCGCGGTGGCGTTCGCCGTCGGCGCCGATGCGGTCATCGCCGACCCGCCGCAGCTCATAGGCCCGATCGCGACCGTCATCGCCGTCGCCATCCTTTCCACGGCTCTCATGCGCTCCGACCGCGAGCACCGCAGCGAGGCCGTGATCGACCAGCTCACGGGCATGCTGAACCGCAAGGCCCTCGCGCCGCGCGCCAACGAGCTCTCTCAGCAGTCGAGCGTCAGCGGCGAGCCGATCGGGCTGATCCTCGGCGACCTCGACCACTTCAAGCGCGTGAACGACACGAGGGGCCACGCCTGCGGCGACGGCGTGCTGAGGGACGTCGCGTACGTGCTGCGCAAGGAGCTGCGCGCGTTCGACCTCGTCTACCGGCTCGGGGGCGAGGAGTTCCTCGTCCTGCTGCCGGGCGCCGAGCTGCCGCAGACCGAGGGCGTGGCCGAGGCACTGCGCGAGGCGGTGGCGCGCGAGCCGCTCGGCGGCGAGGACATGACGATGAGCTTCGGCGTGAGCGCCTCGCGCCGCGGCGACGCGTTCGACTACGAGACGGTCTTCGCGGAGGCCGACCTCGCGTTGTACGAGGCCAAGCGCGGCGGGCGCGATCGCGTCTGCGCCGCCGCCGGCGCGCTCGCCCCGTTTTAGCGCAGCAGTAGCCGCAGCACCGGTTCCGCGCGGCGCGCGTCCGGCTGCTCGCCGGTGATCAGGTCGAGGTATGTGTAGGACTCGATCAGACGCACGATCACGTACGCCACCTCGTGCAGCTCGACCGGCAGCTCCAGGCGGCCGGCGTCGGTCTCCTCCTCCAGCAGGTGGTGGATGGCGTCGATCAGCCGCGGCTGGAAGTCGGTGTCATGGCGGGTCAGGAGCCGCATGGCCAGCTCGCCCTCCTCTGCCAGCCAGCGACGCATCCCCTCGTTCGAGATCACCGCCTCGAGGAAGCGCGTGACCACGCGCACGATCCGCTCGGAGCCCTTCGCGCGCACCCGCGCGTCGACCTTCTCGAGCGTGCGCGTGCAGAGCGACCACACGACCTCCACCAGCAGCTGCTCGCGCGAGCCCACCCAGCGGTAGAGCGTCACGCGGTTCACGCCGAGCTCGTCGGCCAGCGCGCTCATGTCGATGCGCTCCGCCGCCTGGAACTTGCGCCGCGCGAGCAGGAACGCGTCGAGCGGGGTGGGGCGGGGCGGCTTGGTCTCGCGGGCGAGCTCGCGCTGGAGCCGGGTCGGGGCGGCGGATGACGGGCTCACGGGTGCCAGTCTTGCACGTTCGCAACGCGGAACGCCGACGTTGCACGTCCGCTACAGTGCCGCGATCGTGGCTGCCCGCGACGAGTACCCGCACGCGCTCGTCATCGCGACGCGCTGGAAGGACAACGACGTCTACGGGCACGTCAACAACGTCGAGTACTACTCGTACTTCGACACCGTCATCAACGAGTACCTGATCCGCGAGGGCGGGCTCGACATCCATTCGGGCGGCGTGATCGGGGTCTGCGCCGAGTCGCACTGCGAGTACAAGGGCGGGATCGCGTTCCCGGAGTCGATCGACGCCTGTCTGCGCGTCGGCAAGCTCGGCCGGTCCAGCGTCCGCTACGAGATCGCGCTGTTCCGGCAGGCCGAGGACGAGCCCGTGGCTGTGGGATGGTTCGTGCACGTGTTCGTCGACCGCGACAACCGCCGGCCGGTGGAGATCCCGGAGCCCCTGCGTGGCGCGCTCGAGCGCCTGGTGGTGAGCGGCGAGTGACCGTCCGCGGCGCCGTCCTTCGCGAGATGGGCGCGCCGGCGCCGTATGCCGAGTCGCGCCCGCTCGAGGTGGCCGACCTCGAGCTCGACGGGCCCGGCCCGGGCGAGATCCGCGTGCGCGTGGGCGCCGCCGGCCTCTGCCACTCGGATCTGTCGGTGATCGACGGCTCGCGCCCGCGCGTGATGCCGATGGTGCTGGGCCATGAGGCGGCGGGCGAGGTCATCGAGCTGGGACCGGGTGTCGACGACTTCGAGGTCGGCGATCACGTCGTGCTCGCCTTCGTCCCGGCGTGCGGAGGCTGCGAGCCGTGCCGGAGCGGGCGGGCCGCGCTCTGCGACAACGGCGCCGCCGCCAACGCCGCCGGCTCGCTGCTGTCGGGCGAGCGCCGCTGGCACGACGGGCTGCACCACCACCTCGGTGTTTCTGCGTTCGCAGAGCAGATCGTGGTGTCCGCGCGCTCGGCCGTGAGGGTCGACCCCGAGCTGCCGTTCGAGATCGCGGCGCTGTTCGGCTGCGCGGTGCTCACGGGCGTGGGCGCCGCGGTGAACGCCGCGGGCGTGCGCGCGGGTGAGAGCGTGGCGGTCTTCGGCCTGGGCGGCGTGGGCTTGGCGGCGCTACTGGGCGCGCGCGCGGCGGGCGCCATGAACATCGTGGCGGTCGACGTGATCGAGTCGAAGCTCGAGCTGGCGCGCGAGCTGGGTGCGACCGCGACGGTGCTGGCCGGTGACTCGACCGTGGAGGACGTCCGTGCGGCCACGGGCGGTGGCGCGCACAAGGCGATCGAGACGGTGGGCAACGCACAGGTGCTGGGCCAGGCGTATGCCGCCACGCGCCGCGGCGGCACGACGGTGACGGTCGGCCTGCCGCATCCGTCCAAGATGCTGGAGATCCCGGCCGTCAGCCTGGTGGCTGAGGAGCGCACGCTGCGCGGTTCCTACCTCGGCTCGGCCGTGCCCGCTCTCGAAATACCTAAGCTGGTCGAGCTCTATAAAGCAGGGCTCTTGCCGGTCGACCGCCTGCTCACGCACCGCCTCGCCCTCGACGAGGTGAACGAGGGCTTCGACCGCCTCGCGAGCGGCCAGGCCGTGCGCCAGGCGATCGTGTTCGACTAGCGCTTGACGCGCTTGGGGTGCGTCTTCGTGCAGCCCCTGTAGGTGCGCACGCTCACGTGCCGCTTGCCGCGGTTGAAGCGCAGCACGATCTTGACCTTGTGGCGCGCGCTGCCCGCGGGCGGGATCGCAATCCGCTTGAGCGAGCGGCCCTTGTAGACCTTCACCCGCTTGCGATTGATGTAGATCGTCGCGCGGACCACGCGGCGGTGCTTGAAGTGAAGCCTCACGACGCGGTTCGGCTTCCTGCCGCAGCCGTAGATGCCGCTGCCCGCCGGGGCCGGGCCGGGCGTGTCCTTGGTCGTCACGATCTTGTAGAAGTCGTAGGTGCCCGGGTAGCCGTCGTCGGAGCTCATCCCGGGGCACCCGGGGCGCATGTCCTCGCACACGAAACGGCCGCCGCCGTTCAGCCCGATGTCGAGCCGCGAGCGGTAGTAGAAGGAGAACATGTTGCCGTCGCCGTGCGGGTCCACGGCCGCCTCCTGCGCGTCGTGGCGCCAGCGGTCTGTGGTCAACCGCCTGTCAGCGGTCGCGTCGCCCTTCACGTACTTGTCGAACCACGCCGTCGTGTACCAGTCGATCTCGTCGGCGCCCCGCAGCGTCGCGGGGAAGGCCTGGTTCGGCACCCAGTCGAAGTCGTAGTGGGTGCCGCCGCGGATGATGATCTCGCCCGTGTCGACGCCCTTTGCGGAGTACGCCCGTGACTCCGTCGACTTCGCGAGCGGGTCCGGGTCCGAGGTGTTCGGCTCCGGCGGGATGAAGTAGTCGGCCGACATGCCGAGCGCCGGCTTCGTGACCGCGGCCGGCACGCGCGCGGCCGGATCGCCGGGGCAGGGCTGCTCGCCGAGCCCGTTGCCCGGGTCGGGCTCGCCGAGGTTGTCCCACGCCACGATCGCCTTCACGCGCGGGTCCTGCTGGCCGATGTAGGAGACGCCCGCGGCGCCGTACGAATGGCCCGCGATCCCCACCCGGCTCTGGTCGAGGTGCTCCCAGAACGGGTTGTAGGGCGCATCGAGGCCCGCCTTCACGCGCCGGTCCTGCTTGGGCGCGTGGCTCGTCCCGCTCGAGCAGCTCTTGACCGGCTCGTAGCGATTGGACGGCGTCGAGAAGAAGAAGTTGATCGCGTCCTCGGTGCCGTCGAAGAACGGGCGGCCGTCGGATTGCGCCGGCACGCCCTCGTTCGTGTCGGGCGACTCGCCGTTCGTGTCCGACTGGCCCTGGCCCTGGGGGTCCCAGGTGAGCACGACGTAGCCCGCCTTGGCGAGCGCCTGAGCGGCGAACCAGTACACCCGCTCGGGCGCCTGCACGGAGCCGTTCGTGATGACGATGCCCGGCCGCTTGGCCGGACCGGCGCGCGTCATCCACACTCGCCCGGAGAGCGTCGCGCCGTCGCGCGCCGTGAACAGCACCTTCTGCACGATCCCGTAGCCCTTCGCCTGCCAGTCGTACAGCCGCGCGTCGCCGGC
>JAICRZ010000182.1 GCA_025937135.1 Thermoleophilaceae bacterium | reverse complement strand
GGCGTGGGCAAGACCGTGCTGATCCAGGAGCTGATCCACAACATCGCCCAGGAGCACGGCGGCCTGTCGGCGTTCTGCGCCGTGGGCGAGCGCTCGCGCGAGGGCAACGACCTCTGGCTCGAGATGAAGGAGTCGGGCGTCATCGACAAGACGATGCTCGTCTTCGGGCAGATGAACGAGCCCCCTGGAGCCCGCATGCGCGTGGCGCTGTCGGGCCTCACCATGGCAGAGTACTTCCGCGACGAGGGCGGCCAGGACGTGCTGCTCTTCATCGACAACATCTTCCGCTTCGTGCAGGCGGGCTCCGAGGTCTCGGCGCTGCTCGGCCGCATGCCCTCGCAGGTGGGCTACCAGCCCACGCTCGAGACCGAGATGGGCGAGCTGCAGGAGCGCATCACCTCGACGCGCAAGGGCTCGGTCACGTCGGTGCAGGCGATCTACGTGCCGGCCGACGACCTCACCGACCCCGCTCCGGCGTCCGTGTTCGCGCACCTCAACGCCACCACGGTGCTCTCGCGCTCCATCTCGGAGAAGGGCATCTACCCGGCGGTCGACCCGCTCGACTCGACCTCCACGATTCTCAAGCCGGACATCGTGGGCGAGGAGCACTACGAGGTCGCCCAGCGCGTCAAGGAGATCCTCCAGCGCTACAAGGAGCTCCAGGACATCATCGCCATCCTCGGCATCGACGAGCTGTCCGACGACGACCGCATCACGGTCCAGCGCGCCCGCAAGGTGGAGCGCTTCCTGTCGCAGCCGTTCTTCGTGGCCGAGCAGTTCACCGGCCTCGAGGGCCAGTACGTGCCGATCCAGGAGACGGTGCGCTCGTTCCGCGAGATCATCGAGGGCGAGCACGACGACATCCCCGAGCGCGCGTTCCTGCTCAAGGGCACGATCGAGCAGGTCGTGCAGGAGGCGAAGGGCTCCTCGAAGGACTCCGACTCGTCTGAGGAAGACGAGAACGGCAACGAGGAAGAGTCCTCCGGGGACGAGTCGTAAGTGGCACGCACCAAGTTCCCCGTCGAGGTGCTCACGCCCGAGGGCGAGGTCTTCAACGACGAGGTGGAGATGGTCTCGACCCGGACCTCGGTCGGCTCGATCGGCATCCTCGCAAACCACTCGCCGCTGATGGCGATCCTCGACCCGTGCGAGCTGCGCCTGTATCGCTCGGACAGCGACGTCGTCTCGTTCGCGCAGGGCGAGGGCTACCTCCAGGTCGTGGACAACACGGCGATGGTCCTGGTGGAAGAGGCGCACGCTCCCGAGGAGATCGACCGCTCGGACGTCGAGTCGCGGTTGCAGGAGGCCCGCAACTCCCTGGAGGACGCCGAGGGCGACGAGGAGCGCGCGCGCTACGAGCGCAACATCAAGCGCTACGAGACCTTCCTAGAAGTAGCCGGCGGCGGCTCGTAGCGCCGCGCCCCCTCCAGGGGGGTGACAGCGTTTTGGTCTCCATACGAGACCAAAGTGCGGTCAGCCCATCGCGCTGTGGCCGACCTTGCGGCGCGCCAGCACGGGGTTGCATCAGTCGGCCAGCTGCTGGCATTCGGCGACGGCCGATCAGCGCTCAAGTCGAACGTCGAACGCGGGGGCCTTCATCGCATCTACCGCGGCGTGTACGCCGCCGGGCAGCTCCACGCGCTCCGCACCGGGTCGTGGATCGAGGTGACGGTGCCACGCGGGCGACATGGGCCGAAGGGGATCGGTGTTCACGAGACGCGGCGCATGCCACCGGCTGTACTCGTCGACGGCATTCCCGTGACCAGCGTCGGCCGGACGTCGGTGGACCTCGCGGACGTCGTGAGCCACACGCGCCTCGAGGCGGCGTTCGCCGACGCCGAGCGGCTCCGCATCCGCAGAACTCCGGGTCACAGCGCTGGTGGGACGGCGCGCAGTGGACTGAGCACGTGGCCTGATCGGCCGGCGCCGCGGGCGCTACTTCACGATCGTGAACGTCAGCGTCTGAGGCGCAGAGCTGAGCGCGCCCGTGCCCGCGCTGATGGCGACGCTGTACTTGCCGGGCTTCAGCAGCCTGCTCGCCGACACGCGCCCCAGGAAGTGCACCTTGTTGGGCCCTGCGTGACCGGGGAGGGTGAGCGCGCCGGCCGCGATCCTGCGTGTGCACCGGCGCTTGTGCTTGTTCCTCTTGGTCGGGGTGACGCAGCGGCGGCCGACCTTGCGACCCGACTTCAACTGCTTGAAGGAGAGGTTCACCGGCGCCGGCTTGTCGAGCCCGAAGGAGAAGGTGGTGCCGACCGGAGGCTTCTTCCGCGCGATCGTCGCCACCGTCGGCGCCTTCGGCATCCGCCACTTCTTCGCCGACTCGCGGAGCCCGCTCAGCACCGGCGGGAGCACGGGCGGGGCGGGACCCGCTGGGACCGCGGGCGCGGGCGCCGGGTACTGGTACTCGACCGCGCCCATGTCGCGCCGCGGCCCGGAGATGCGCGCGTTGCCGAGCACGTCGGTCGGGGACTCGGTCGAGGAGAGCCCCGCGGGGTCGCCGGCGTCCACGACGGGTGAGCCGGCCGGGACGGCGAAGTTCCCCGACGCGGGGTCGATGAAGTGCGGGTTCTCGTCGATGTCGCCGGTGCTGAAGGTGATCGCTCCGCCCGCAGGGGCGTCGTTCGTCTGGTCGTCGAGGTGGATCGGGTCGGCGTCGGAGTAGGAGAAGTCGATGTTCGCGCGTCGGGTGACGCCCGAGCCGCCGCCGCCGTTGGCCGCGCGGCCGGCGGTGAAGGACACGTTCCGGACGATGGAGTTCCGCAGCGTCAGCGTCTCGGTCTCGTTGTCGGCGCTGAGCTGGACATTGACGCCGAACGAGCTGAACTGGCCGGCATTCCCGTAGATGGTCACGTGGTTTGCGTCGACCGAAGCTGCGCCTGCAGACGAGGGTTCCGCGAAGATGCCCTGCCAGCTCGACGATCCTGTCGCGCGGATCGTCGAGTCGTCGATGCTCACCGACCCGTTCGCCTCCTGGGCCAGAACGCCGAAAGACGAGCAGCCGAGTCGGACCCGGTGCACGACCACCGGGTCGGTCCTGTTGGCGATGAGACACAGACCAGCGCTGACGGAGTCGTCCTCGGCCCGATACTGGCCATTCGCCGGAGCGATGAACAGCCCGGTCCCACCGCTCACCGACACACTGGAGCCGAGCAGGGCGCCGGCGATCGGCGAGGCGTCCACGGGCGGCACCGAGACCACACCCGCGTCGGAGTTGCTCGACCCTGTGACCGAGATGTTCCGTGCTGTGCCAGACGCGACAAGCCCGGTCCCGGGGCTGTGGATGCTGAGTGTGAGATCGCGGACGCTGCTGTGCGAGTTGCTCCCGAGGTTCAGCACGACCTGGCCCGTGTTGCCCGCGGTGAGCACGGTGCCGGCGCCGCTGCCGACGATTTCCACGGGATTCACCGCGCCGTCGGTCGGGTTGTACGCGTAGCCGGTGGAGGGCGGAGTGCCCGGATCGCCCACCACGACCGTGTCGGGCCCGCTCCCCGTGGTCGCGGCTGCGGTCAGCGCCGTCTGCAGGGTCGACTCGGAGGTCCCGGAGCAGCCGCCTGCGTTGACGCAGTAGGTGGTCGCGGATGCTGGCCCAGCGACCGCGAGCGCACTCAGCAGAGGCGCAGCGGCGAGCCACCAACGAGGTCTGAGTCCTCTCCTCACCCTCCGAAAGTACGCCTGTCGGAGAGGGGTGCGCGAGCGTCTACGCGCCCGCGACCGGGATATTAGAGGACCCTCACAGAGCGGCTCGCCGCGAAACTCGCGAGCGGTCCAGCGTGATGGTCGGCCGCGCGCCGCGCGCGGCCTCGTGGCCGGTCACCTTCAGGTCGCCGTCCTCGATCATCGCGATCAGGCGGGCGGCGATCTCGGGGTCGATGCGCGTGCCCGACGAGTACGACATCTCCGCGAGCGCCTCGCGGAGCGGGCGGTGGCGCCGGTAGGCGGAGGGACGCGTCATGCCGTCCAGCGCGTCCGCCGCGTGCAGGATGCGCGACTCCATCGGGATCTCGCGCCCGGCGAGGCCGAACGGGTAGCCCTCGCCGTCGTATCGCTCGTGGACGTGGAAGACCCAGTTCGCGAGCTCCGGCAGCCCGGCGCCGGCGAGCATCGCGCGGCCGAGCTCCGAGTGGCGCTGGAGCTCGTCGAGCTCCTCCAGGTTCAGCGGCTGCTCCTTGGTGAGGATCGAGTCCTTGATGCCGATCTTGCCGACGTCGTGCAGCAGCGCCGCCTGCCGGATCGAGTTGACCCGCTCCTCGGGCAGGTCGAAGCTGTTCGCGATCGCCACCGCGTAGGTGGCCACCCGCTCGGAGTGGCCGGCCGTCCAGCGGCTCTTGGAATCGACCGCCTTGGACAGCGCCGTCAGTGTCGACAGCAGGCTCCGTTGACGCACTGCTTCCTCGCTCTTCTGCGGCGATAGGGCGTCGCCGCGGTCAGGGCGGTAGATAAGGGAGCGACCGCGACCATCGGCCTTGCCCCAGTAGAGCGCCGTGTCGGCACACTGGAGCAGGTCGTCGCGGTTGCGGGCGTGGCGGGGGAACTCTGCGATGCCGGCGCTGAAGCCGAGGTGCTCGCCGGCCGGGCCGACCGTCACCTTGGCCAGCGACTCACGAAGCCTGTTCACGACGCGCTCGGCGGAGTGGGCGTCGGCGCGGACCAGCGCGAGCGTGAACTCGTCGCCGCCCATCCGCCCGGCGAAGTCGCCGGCGCGCAGCTCGGCCTGGATCGCCTTGGAGAGCTTGACCAGCGCCTCGTCGCCCACCGCGTGGCCCCACGTGTCGTTGATCTGCTTGAACCGATCGAGGTCCATGACCACTACGGCCACCGGGTAGTACTCGCGCGCGGCGCGGCCCAGCTCAGCGTCGATCCGGTCGTGGAAGGCGCGCTTGTTCGGCAGCCCCGTGAGGCCGTCCTCGTGGGCGAGCGTCTCGAACTGAGCGCGCTCGGCGTCGAGCCGCTGCTTCATCTCCTCGACCGGCCGCAGCGCCAGCCGCCAGACCAGCAGGCCCGCGACGATCGATGCGGCGGCAGCTACGGCGAATATCAAGACGAGATCACTCCCACCACGGGCGCGCGACCAGGGGTACAAGTCCGCATGACGGCCCATCGCCCGCCTGAGGCGGCATCTTGAGGTCAGGCGCCCGGGTTGGACGTTTCGTCCAGCCCTACTCGAACGGCTCGTCGCGCTCGCGCACGGCCTGCTTGAAGCCCGCCTCCATGGCGCGCGCCTGGAACGCGTAGCCCTCGGGCGTGTGCCGTGCAACGCCGTCGAACACGGTGCCAAGCATTTGCGTGGCGTGCAAGCCCTGTGCGTAGAGCGTCTGGTTCACGAGCAGCTTGCTCATCACGAGCTGGTTCACCGGCACGAGGGCGATCCGCTGCACCAGCTCCTCGAAGCGCTCGTCGAGCGCGTCCGGGGCGGGCGCCTCGATCGCGAGGCCCCAGTCGTGCGCAACCGCGCCGGTGATCAGGTCGCCCGTGAAGAGCAGCCGCTTCGCGCGCTCGGGGCCGATCCGGTGCGCCCAGAGTGCGGTGGTCGGCACGCCCCAGACGCGCGCCGGCGGGTAGCCGATCCGCGCGTCGTCGGCGATCACGAGCAGG
>JAICRZ010000140.1 GCA_025937135.1 Thermoleophilaceae bacterium | reverse complement strand
TGCGGAAGCCGAAGCTACCTTTCCTCATCGGCCTTATGGCCGAGGAGCACATTTGGTATTAGCCCGAGTTTCCTCGGGTTGTCCCAATCATCAGGGCAGGTTACCCACGTGTTACTCACCCGTTCGCGGCTTTGCCCCAGGGCAAGCCCTGGTTCGTCGCTCCACTTGCATGTGTTAAGCACGCCGCCAGCGTTCGTCCTGAGCCAGGATCAAACTCTCCGTGAAGAACTACTGATGTGTACTTCTACGAAGAGCGTCGCGATGCCCACTGCGGGTGGCCCACGTACACGTAGGGGCCGCCCGGGCATCGGACGGGGTCTAATTCTGGCGCCACCGTTGTCCCGCTCGCGCTGGCGCGGCGGGCGGCGGCTTTCGAAACCTGGACGCACACGACGGCCGGACCATTCCGGCCTGTCGGTGCACATGCTGTTGAGTTTTCAAAGACCGCCGTGCCTCTCGGAGGGGATTCCTCCTTCCGACACGCCGAGAGCAGCACTCTCGGTGCGGGCGCGAAAGTATAGCGCTTGCGCGCAGGCAGGGGAAGCTCGGCTTCCGTAGCCCCGGACTGCCCTTTCGCAGGGCGCCCTGGCCGTCCGGGGACGACTGCGAAGAAGAATAGCCGCTTTGCGGCGGAAGCGCGGTCAGCCTTGCACGAGCCGCGCGAAGCGGCGCTTGCCGAGCTGCAGCACGCGCCCCTCGAGCTCGGACGACGGCCGGTCCAGCGGCGCGGCCGCGAGCGGCTCCCCGTCGAGCTTCACGCCGCCCTGCTCGAGCGCGCGTCGCGCCTCCGAGCGCGAGACGCCGAACGCCTCCGCGAGCAGCGCCGGCACGTGCACGAGCCCGTCGCCGGCGCCGTTCGCAGGCAGCGTCACCGACGGCATCTCGTCGGGCGCCCGATGCTCCACATGCACCCGGTCGAACGCCTGCTCCGCGGCCGCGGCGGCTTCCGCGTCGTAGAACCGCGCCACCAGAGCCCGTGCGAGCGCGCGCTTGGCGTCGCGCGGGCCCAGGTCCCCCGGCGGCGCCGAGCCGAGCAGCAGCTCGTACCACTGTCCCAGCGCCGCGTCCGGCAGCCGCAGCGTCTTGCCGTAGATCTCGTCGGGCGGCTCGGTGACGCCGATGTAGTTGCCGTACGACTTCGACATCTTCCGCTCGCCGTCGATCCCCGGCAGGATCGGCATCGTCAGGATCGCCTGCTCCGGCTGGCCGTAGGCGGTCTGAACGTCGCGCCCGAGCAGCAGGTTGAACTTCTGATCGGTCCCGCCGAGCTCGACGTCCGCTCTCACCGCAACAGAGTCGTAGCCCTGCAGGAGCGGATAGAGCAGCTCGAGGATCGAGATCGGCGCGTGCGCGGCGTAGCGCTTGGCGAAGTCGTCGCGCTCGAGGATCCGCGCGACCGTCGTCGTGCGCACGAGGCGGAAGAGGTCCTCCATCGCCATGTCGAGCCACTCGCCGTTGCGGCGCACCTCCAGCCGCTCGGCGTCGAGCACCTTCAGCGCCTGCGCCTGGAAGGTCGCGGCGTTCGTGTCGATCTGCTCGCCAGAGAGGACCGGCCGCGTGGCCGAGCGCCCGCTCGGATCCCCCACGCGGGCGGTGTAGTCGCCGACGATCAGCACGACCGTGTGGCCGAGGTCCTGAAACTCGCGCAGCTTGCTCAAGACGACCGTGAAGCCGAGGTGGATGTCCGGCGCCGTCGGGTCGATCCCCAGCTTCACCCGCAAAGGCCGCCCGTCCCGCTCCGCCTCGGCGAGCTTGCGCTCCAACCCGCCCGCCGGCAGCGCGTCGACGGCGTTGCGCGACAGCCACGCGGCGAGCTCAACAGGTGTGCGGGCGTCAGGGTTCACCGGGGGCCGAATGCTAGACTGCGCCGCTCGGCGAGGCCCACGCCGCCCGGCCCGCCGCGCGCCGTCACCTGTCACATCGGCGCCCGCAGCTCCCCCGACGTATGACCGACGCGCACGGCCCCACCATGACGCCGACCCGCCAGCGCGCGAGACTCCCCCATCTGCCGCACCTGCCCCGGCGGCGCGATCCGGGCCGCCCGCGCATCAAGAAGCTGCGCGTCTTCTCGATCTTCGCCGGGCTCGCGCTGCTCGCGTTCATCGCGACCGTGTTCGGAATGATGATGGCGGTCGCCTCCGACCTGCCGCAGCTGGAGAACCGCCAGCAGTACGCCTCGGGCAAGAACAACTCCGTCCTGCTCGACTACCGCGGCCGCAAGCTCGGGATCCTCACGAACAACCAGAACGTCGTGCTCGTCAGCTCCGATGAGATCGCGCCGGCGATGAAGCACGCGACGATCGCGATCGAGGACAAGCGCTTCTATACGAACCCGGGCTTCGACATCAAGGGCATCGTGCGCGCCGTGATGACCGACGTCGGCGCCGGGCGCAACGCGCAGGGCGCCTCGACGATCACCCAGCAGTTCGTGAAGGTCGCGCTCGAGGCGCAGGGCAAGCGCACCGCGTTCGAGAAGCTGCGCGAGGCGGCGCTCGCCTACCACCTCACGCGCAAGTGGTCGAAGGAAAAGATCCTCACCGAGTACCTCAACGCGATCTACTTCGGCAACGGCGCCTATGGGATCGAGTCGGCCGCGCGCGTGTACTTCGGCAAGCGCCATGGCTGGGGCGTCGCCGGCGGCTGCGGCTCGACGCGCGCAAACATGTGCGCCTCGCAGCTCACCACGCCGGAGGCCGCGTTCCTCGCGGGGATCATCCAGTCGCCCTCCGGCTACGACCCGATCGTCCACCCGCACGCGGCGCGCTACCGCCGCGACACGGTCCTGCGCTACATGCGCGACCAGGGGTACATCAGCCCGAGCGAGTACGCGACGGACATCCAGGACCCGCTGCCGACGCAGGCCGACCTCACGCCGCCGACGGAGAAGAGCGAGGCGCCGTACTTCACCAGCTGGGTGCGCCAGCAGGTGGTCGACCACTTCGGGCCGTTCAAGGCGTTCAGCGGCAACCTGCAGATCACCACCTCGCTCGACCTCGACCTCCAGCAGGCCGCCCAGAGCGCGATCTCGCAGCTGCTGCCACCGGGGTCGGGCCTCCCGTCGGCGTCGCTCGTGGCGATCGACAACCGCACCGGCGAAGTGCGCGCGATGGTCGGCGGCGAGGACTACGCGAGCAGCTCGTTCAACCTTGCGACGCAGGGCCAGCGCCAGCCCGGCTCCACGTTCAAGCCGTTCACGCTCACGGCGGCGCTGGAGTCGGGGATCTCCCCCGGCTCGGTGTGGAGCTCGCGGCCGAAGCAGTTCGTCGTGCCGCACAGTGGCGGCAGAGAGTTCTTCGTCGTCAGAAACTACGGCAACGAGTACTCCGGCTCGAACACGCTCGCCGGCGCGACGACCGTCTCCGATAACTCGATCTTCGCCGAGGTCGGCATCAAGGTCGGCACGCGCAAGATCGCGCACGTCGCCCGCGCGCTCGGCGTCCGCACGCCGATCTCGACCAACGACGCGATGATCCTCGGCGGCCTCAGAGACGGCGTCACGCCGCTCGACATGGCGCACGCCTACGAGACGTTCGCGACCGGCGGGGTGCGCATCTGGAACCCGAAGCTCGGTGCGCCCGGCAGAGGCCCGGTGGGGATCCACCTCGTGCGCGACGGCGGCGGCCACGTGCTGCTCAGCAACCCTCGGACACTCGTGCGCACGCGCGAGATCCCCCAGGGCGTCGCGAACGAAGTCACGCAAATCCTCCAGACCGTCGTCGCCTACGGGACCGGCAAGGCGGCGGCGATCCCCGGCTTCGCCGCCGGCAAGACGGGCACGACCGAGAACTACGGCGACGCCTGGTTCGTCGGCTGGAACCACGACCTGACGGTCGCCGTGTGGGTCGGCTATCCGGACAGACTCGTGCCGATGCTGACGCAGTTCGGCGGTCAGCCGGTGGCGGGCGGCACCTATCCGGCGCTGCTGTGGCACAACTTCATGGAACAGGCGATCGCGATCCTCGCGCAGCGCGCCGCGATGGCGAGAGCCTTGCAGGACGGGCAGACTGCGGGCTCGGTGACGACGACGAGCCCGAGCTTGTCGACTGGTCCGGGGAGCGGTGGGACGTCCACGAGCGGCACGGGGACGACGACAACCGGCGCTGGCGGAACAGCGCCCGCCGGCGGCGGAACCGGCGGCGGCACGCAGACCCCGCCGGCTGGTGGAGGCGGAAACGCCGGCGCTTCGCCGCCCGCGACCGGCGGTGGTGGTGGCGGCGGCGGCGGCGGGACCGGAACCCCGCCTCCTGCCGGTGGCGGGGGGGGCGGCGGCGCGAACGGCGGCGGCGCGGCGGCGCCGAGCGGCTAGCGCGTCTCTCCTTTAACCGGCGCATTGAACCCTTGGATTGGAGTACGCTCCTCGCGTGCTTGGGGGACGCTCGCTGCTCGCCGCGAGCTGCACGCTCGCGGTCCTGATCGCCATCGCCGGATGCGGCGGCACGTCGCATGCGCCGTCGACCACGGCGACCTCGGCCACGGCTGCCGCCGCCCAGACGGAAGCCGAACCCCCGCCTCCGCCACGGCCGAAGCTCGCGCCGAACCCCTGGAGGGAGCCGCGGGAAGCGGAGATACACCCCCATCCCGGCGCGAGGGTCGAGCACGTGATCGTGCGCGACGTCAAACGCGGATCGGGACCTGCCGTCCGCCCCGGCGACAGCGTGATGATGGACTACATAGAGGCCACCTGGACCAACGGCCACGAGTTCATGAGAGCGTGGGGCGGCGAACCATGGCCGACGGCGGAAGTGGGCCTGACATCGCCCTCGGTGATGCAGGGCCTGATCGACGGCATGACCGGCATGCGCCTCGGCGGGCGCCGCAGAATACTCGTGCCGCGCCGGCTGAGCGACGTCCACGACCCCGACCGCGCGGCCTACAGCTACAAGCAGATCGTCTACTACGACGTCGTGCTGCGGGCGATCACGAGCCGCGACGGCAAGCCGTTCACGGGCAGCTGAATCGCCGCCCCGCTATCCGGCCGGCCGCGGGCGCGAGACGTGGTGGCTGCCGCGCGCGCAGAAGCGCCACGGCAGCTCGACGGCCTTTCTGATCCCGATGCGCGTGCCGGCGACGAGCGCGACGTCGTGCCAGGCGGGCGGGCGCGACGCGATCAGGACGGGCCCGGCGCCGGTGAGCAGCGTGTCGTTCTCGCCCAGCTCGATCCCCAGCGCCTGCGTCAGCTTGCCTGGGCCGGAGCACAGCTCGTGCGGCGCATGCAGCCCGCGCCGCGCGCGCATCAGGTCGATCCCCTCGAGCGGTTCGAGCGCGCGGATCAGCACGGCAGCGCCGACGCCCTCCGGCTCGCAGACGGCGTTCAGCAGCGCGTGGATCCCGTAGGAGCGGTACACGTAGGCGCGTCCCGGCGGGCCGAACAACGTTCTCGTGCGGTTCGTGAGGCCGACGAACGCGTGGCAGGCCGGCTCGCTGTCGTGGTAGGCCTCCGTCTCCACGATCACGCCGCTCGTCGCGCCGTGCACGACGACGCAGCCGACGAGGTCGCGCGCGACCTCGAGCACGGGGCGGTCGTAGAAGCCGGCGGGAAGCGGCGTGAGCGGCGACGAGGCGGCTGCGACTGACACGGATGTCGAGGCTAGCCGAGCAGCGCGCGCGCCCGCTCGAGCTGCTCGCGCACGCGCCGCAGCGACGTGCCGCCCTCGGAGTCCTTCGACTCGAGCCACGACTCGCCGGCGAGCACGCGGTAGTACTCCTCGTCGAGCAACTCGGAGTGCTCAGCCAGCTCCTCCGGGCGCAGCTCGGTGAGCGTGCGGCCGCTGTCGACCGCGCGCTTGACGAGCGCGGCGACGACGCCGTGGCACTCGCGGAACGGCATCCCCCGGCGCACGAGGAGATCCGCGATGTCGGTCGCGGCGGGGAACTCGTCGGAGGCGGCAGCGGCCATCCGCTCGCGGTCGAACGCGATCCCCTCGATCATCCCGGTCGCGGCGGCGAGGCACAGCTCGAGCGTGTCCACGGCGTCGAAGAGGTGCTCCTTGTCCTCCTGCATGTCCTTGTTGTAGGTCAGCGGGAGCGCGTGCATCACGCCCTGCAGCGCGACGAAGTGGCCGGCGATCCGCGGCGCCTTCGCGCGCAGCAGCTCGGCCGCGTCCGGGTTCTTCTTCTGCGGCATGATCGAGGAGCCCGACGCCCACGCGTCGGAGACCTCGGCGAAGCCGAACTCGGAGCTGCTCCACAGCACGATCTCGGCGCCGAGCCGGCTGAGGTGCGTCCCGCACGTGGCCGCAGCCGCGAGGTAGTCGAGCACGAAGTCGCGGTTGGAGACGGCGTCGATCGAGTTCTCCGCGACGCCGGCGAAGCCGAGGTCGCGCGCGACGGCGGCGCGGTCGGTGTCGAAGTTCACGCCCGCGAGCGCGCCCGCGCCGAGCGGCAGTCTGGCGGTCGCCCGCTCGACGGCGGCGAAGCGCTCGAGGTCGCGCGCGAGCATCCACACGTACGCGAGCAGGTGGTGGCTGAGGTAGACCGGCTGGGCGCGCTGGAGGTGCGTGTAGCCGGGCATGCGCCAGTCGAGGTGGCGCTCGGCCGCGGCGACCAGCGCGCGCATGAGGCCGCGGATCCCCTCCATCGCCGCCTGCGCGTGCGCGCGCGTGAACAGCGCCATGTCGGTCGCGACCTGGTCGTTGCGCGAGCGCGCGGTGTGCAGCTTGCCGCCGACCGGGCCGGCCAGCTCGGTCACGCGCCGCTCGATCGCCATGTGCACGTCCTCGTCGTCCGGCTGGAACGGGAACGTGCCCTGCTCGAGCTCGTGCTCGACCGTGTCGAGCGCGGCGAGCAGCTCGTCGCGATCCTCGGGCGCGACGATCCCCTGCTGGGCGAGCATGCGCGCGTGCGCGCGAGAGAGGTCGACGTCGTAGGGGCCGAGGCGCCAGTCGAAGCCGATCGAGGCGTTCAGCTGGCGGAAGACGGGGTGCTGCGGCTCGCTGAAGCGGGACATCCGGCGGCGGAGTCTACGAGCCGCGCGGGCCGGACAGGATCTCGCGCAGCTCCTGCGCCACGCGCGCGACCTGCCCCTCGCGCATCGCCGGGAAGAACGGCAGCGCGATCGAGCGTGCGGCGACGTCCTCGCAGATCGGGAACTCGCCCTCGCGGTGGCCGAAGCGCTCGCGGTAGAAGCTCATCAGGTGGATCGCGGGCAGGTAGGGCTTGCTCTGGATCCCGCGCTCGCCGAGCGCCCTGACCGTCGCGTCGCGGTCAACGCCATGCGGCAACTGGACGACGAAGACGAACCAGCCGCGCACGCTCCCGCCCGCGTCCGGGCACGGCAGTGTGAGGCCCTCGATCCCGTCGAGCGCCTCGCGGTACCAGTCGGCGACGCGCGCGCGGTCGGCGAGCATCCCGTCGAGCCGCTCGAGCTGTACGAGCCCGATCGCCGACGCGATGTCCGTCAGGCGGTAGTTGAAGCCCAAGCGGTCGTGGTCGAGCCAGCCCATGTCCGGCGCGCGGCCCTGGTTGCGCTCGGAGTCGATCCGCTCCTTCATGGCGGCGTCGCCGAGCGCGACCATGCCGCCCTCCCCCGTCGTCAGCTGCTTGTTCGCGTAGAAGCCGAACACGGCGGGATGGCCGCGGCCGCCGACCGGCACGCCGTCGGCGTGGACGGCGCCGAGCGCCTCGCAGGCGTCCTCGACAATGGGCAGTCCTTGACCCTCGAGCGCCGGCAGGTCCGCCGGGAAGCCGAAGATGTGCACCGGCAGCAGCGCCTTGGTGCGGTCCGTGACAGCGGCGGCGGCCGTCACCGGATCGAGGTTCAGCGTGACCGGGTCGACGTCGGCGAAGACCGGCCGGGCGCGCTCGTAGAGGATCGCGTTCGCCGAGGCGACGAACGAGAACGGGCTCGTGATCACCTCGTCCCCCTCCTCCACCCCGACGGCGCGCAACGCGAGGTGCAGGCCGGCGGTGCCGCTGGAGACCGCGCTCGCGCACGGGACGCCGAGGCGCGCCGCGAACGCGCGCTCGAAGGCAGGCACGCGCGGGCCGAGCGAGAGCTGGCCGGAGCGCAGCACCTCGATCACGGCCGTCTCCTCCTCTGGGCCCAGCCCGGGCTGGGCGAGCGGGATGGCCTCGGAGG
>JAICRZ010000256.1 GCA_025937135.1 Thermoleophilaceae bacterium | reverse complement strand
GACGGCAAGCGCTACAACCGCGAGACGCTCGACATTCGCTTCAAGGGCAAGACGATCGCCGACGTCCTCGACATGCCGGTGGAGGAGGCGGTCGACTTCTTCCGCCATATCCCGAAGATCCAGCGACGCCTACAGGCGCTGCACGACGTCGGCCTGGATTACATCCGCCTGGGGCAGCCGGCCACGACGCTGTCGGGCGGCGAGGCCCAGCGGGTGAAGCTGGCCACCGAGCTGGCCAAGGTCGCCACCGGCAAGACGCTCTACATCCTCGACGAGCCCACGACCGGCCTGCACTTCGCCGACGTCCAGACGCTGCTCGCGATGCTCCAGCGACTGGTGGACCAGGGAAACTCGGTCGTCGTGATCGAACACAACCTCGACGTGATCAAGACCGCCGACCGGATCATCGACCTCGGCCCCGAGGGCGGCGAGGAGGGCGGCCAGATCATCGCGGCGGGGACCCCGGAGCAGGTGGCCGCCGCCCCGGACTCCTACACGGGCCACTTCCTGCGCGAGATCGTGAAGCCGGCCGCGCCGCCGAAGAAGCGTGCGAAGCGCACGCGCGGCGAGGCGCACAAGAAGGACCCGGTCGCGGCTTGACGGCCGGCCGTCGCCGCGCGGCGACGCTCAGCGGAAGAGCTTGCGGAGCAGGCCCTTCTTCTCCTTGAAGGTGCCCTTCGCCTGATCGGCGCGGCCTTCGGCCTGGAGGTCGCGGTCGCCGCTCACGGCACCGCCGGCGTCCTTGAGGCGCCCCTTGAGCTTGTCCCCGGCCCCACGGAGCCGGTCTTCGTCAGGTGTGGTTCGTGCCATGTCCCGATCGTTCCCGTGGATGAGGCTGGCTACGCCTCATTCGGAGCGGCCACGCTGCGCGGCCGTGCTGACTTGTCCACCGTATGGGTGGTCAACCCAGCTCGGCCTCCGCCTCGATCTCCACGCGCCAGCGGCGGTCCAGCAGCCCGGCGACCACGATCATCGTCGACGCCGGCCGCACATCGCCGAACACCGATCCGTGCACGCGGCCGACCGCCTCGCCGTCCGCCGGATCCAGCAGGTAGGTGCGCGTGCGCACCACGTCCTCCAACGACGCGCCGGCCTCCTCCAGCGCGTCGCGGATGATCTCCAGGCAGCGGCGCGCCTGCGCGCCCACGTCCGGATCGACCTCGCCGTCCGGCCACACCGGCGCGGTGCCCGCGACCAGAACGCGGTCGCCGACGCGGACCGCTCGGCTGAAGCCGATCAGCGGCTCGTACGGAGACCCTGAGGAGACGCGGCGGCGGTCCATGGCGTTCCCGAATCTACCGCCGCGGGTACGCTCCGCGCCCGTGGATCCTCGCCTCAAGCTCTATCTGCAGAAGTACCGGTGGTACGAGCGCAATCGCTTCCCGTGGCGGCGTGCGCGGATCCACATGCACGCGCTGCGCGGCCGGTTCTTCATCCGCCCGCCGGTCGAGGGGAACGTGCTCGAGGCGCTCGACGACGGGCGACTGAAGATCGGCGAGCACACGCTGCTCGAGCCCGGCTGCTGGATCACGATCGCCGACGAGGGGCGCGTGACCATCGGGGACGGCTGCTTTCTCAACCAGCAGACGATGATCGCCGCACAGGACGAGGTCACGATCGGCGACCACGTGATGTTCGCCAACCACTGCTTCATCTCGGACTCCTCGCACCGCTACGACGACCGCTCGATGCCGGTCACCTGGCAGGGCTTCAGCTCGAAGGGCCCGACCCGGATCGGCGACAACTGCTGGTTCGGCGTGAACTGCGTCATCACAACCGGGGTGACGATCGGCGACCGCTGCGTGATCGGCGCGAACAGCGTGGTCACGCGCGACCTGCCGCCCGGCGTGATCGCCGCGGGGGCGCCCGCGAAGGTCATCCGCGAGATCGAGTTCACGGGTGACGAGGCGCCCGCGTCCGAAGCGGCCGGCTGATCAGCCGATCACGTTGACGAGCACCGTCCGCTCGCGCGGCCGGTCGTCGAAGTCCACGAGCACGATCTGCTGCCAGGCGCCGAGCATCAGCCTTCCGGCCTCGAACGGGATCGTCTCGGACGGCCCGACGATCGCGGCCCGGATGTGGGCGTGCGCGTTGGTGTCGTGGTTGAGCCGGTTGTGCTCCCAGCCCTGCTCGCGCGGCACGAGCCGGTCGAGCAGCTGACGCAGGTCGAACACGTTGCCGGGCTCGTGCTCCATCGTCGTGATGGCGGCGGTGGCGCCCGGCACGAACACGGCGGCCACGCCGGCGCCGCTGGTGCCCGCGACGATCTCCGCCACGCGCGGCGTCAGGTCGACGACGTCGCCGTTCCCGTCGGTGTGGATCTGGAGCTGCGCGCTAGTGGTGGGCAAGCAGCTCCTTCAGCCGCGCCACCTCGTCGGGCGCCATCGTGTAGCCGTGCTCCGGCTCGGGGTAGCGGCGGCCGCGCACGTCGGCGGTGAACTCCTCGACGCCCTTGACCATCGCCTCGCGCACGCTGGCGTAGCGCTTCACGAACCGTGCCGCGTGCCCGTCGTAGATGCCGAGCAGGTCGTGGAACACGAGCACCTGGCCGTCGGCGGCGGGGCCCGCACCGATCCCGATCACCGGGATCTCGATCTGCGGCATCACGGCCTCGGTCAGCTCGCTCGGCACGGCCTCGAAGACGCAGGCGAAACAGCCCGCCTCCTGGAGCGCGAGGGCGTCCTCCACCACCTGCATCGCGCGATCGGCGGTGCGGCCCTGTGAGCGGTAGCCGCCGAGCGCCGTTGCGGTCTGGGGCGTGAGTCCGACATGGCCCATGACCGGGATGCCGGCGGCCACGATCGCCGCGGCGCGCTCGGCCACCACGCCGCCGCGCT
>JAICRZ010000268.1 GCA_025937135.1 Thermoleophilaceae bacterium | reverse complement strand
TCAGCGCGATCTCCGTCGCGGTGCTGCTCACGCAGGAGTCGGCGCACCTATGAGCAGGACACGTCTCGAGATCTTGCAGTGGTACGCGCTGCTCGGCGGCGCACTCGCCTGGACCGCCGAGCACGTGCTCGGGTACTTCGTCAGCGACGGCGGGTGCAGAGGCCGGGTGGGGCACGCCGCGCTCTGGGGCTCCATGCTCACCGGCTTCGGCGTCGCCGCCGTGGCGGCAGCTCAAGTTGCCGCGATCACCGTCTACCGCGCGACGCGCAGCGTGGGGCACGACGCTCCCGGCCCTGAAGGGCGACTGCGCTTCTTCGCCGTCGCGGCACTCGTCGGCAACGTCCTGTTCCTGATGCTCGTCTCGCTCGACGGGCTGGGCAGCCTCGTTCACCTCCCCTGCGCGCAGGCGGCAAGCACGCCCCGCCGCGGTGCGGCCCTGTATGCGGCCAACTGCGCGAGCTGCCACGGGCTGAACGGCCGGGGAGTGCCGACGCCGACGCCGGGCGCGAACGGCGTCACAGGCCAAGGGCCGCCGCTTCGGAACGTCGGGGCACGGGCGGCGGACTTCTATCTCCGCACCGGGTACATGCCGCTCGCGAACGCGCACGACCAGCCGACTCGCAGGCATGTCGTGTTCACCGAGCCGGAGATTCGCTCGCTCATCGGTTACGTCGCCTCGCTCGGGCCCGGGCCGCCGATCCCGACCCCGCGTCCCGGGAGGGTGGCTGCCGGGCAGCGGCTGTTCACCGACCACTGCGCGGGCTGCCACCAGGCGGTCGCGCAGGGCGGCTACGTCACGGGGGCACGCGTGCCGCCGCTGACCGACGCAACCGACCGCCAGATCGCAGAGGCGGTGCGGATCGGCCCCTACCTGATGCCGCGCTTCTCGACGAAGGCGATCACACGAGGAGAGCTGAACGACATCGTCGCGTACGTCGACTACACCAAGCATCCGGACGACCGCGGCGGCTGGGCGATCGGCCACCTCGGCCCTTGGCCCGAGGGCGCAGTCACGTGGCTACTGGCCGCAGCTGCGCTCGTCGCGATCTGCACGCTGCTCGGTCGGAGGCTGCGCGCATGACGAAGCTGAAGGACTGGCTGATCGCGGCGGGCGTGCTCGCACTCGGGCGCGGCACTCCACCCCCACGTGACCAGAAGGCGAGGATCGTGGCGCCCGGCGACCCGGACCGCCGCGCCGAGAACGTCGTGCTGGCGCTGTTCTTCCTCGCGACTCTCGCGGGCGCCGCGTTCATCGTCGTGTACGCGCTCGACCGGCTCTCGCACGACACGCAATGGCTCGGGCTCGCGATCGGCGCCGCGTTCGCGTTGCTCGCCCTCGCGAGCACGGTGATCGCCCACCGGCTCGTCGTGACGGAGGAGGTCGTCGAGCCGTATCCGGAGGACTCGCCCGACGCGCAGGAGGAGATCGAGCAGATCGTCGAGGAGAGCGGGTCGCGGTTCACGCGCAAGCGGCTCGTGACCGTCGCAGGTGCCGGCGCCCTCGGCACGCTCGGGGCGGCGCTCCTGGCACCGGCCGCATCGCTCGGGCCGGTGCTCCACACCGGTGAGCTCTACCGCGCGCCGTGGCGCCGCGGCCGCAGGCTGGTCGGCGACGACGGGCGCGCCCTGTCCGCGGACGAGATCGAGGAAGGCACGTTCTACACGGCGTATCCCGAGGGAGCGGACCGCGAGCTCATCGGTGCGCCGATCGTCGTCGTGCGGCTGCCGACTGCCGAGATCCGCGACCGCAAGGACTGGGCGCCGCGCGGGATCGTCGCGTACTCGAAGATCTGCACGCACGCGGGCTGCGCGGTCGCGCTGTACCGCAAGCCGACGTTCGCCGCAGTCCAGCCGCGACCGGCGCTCGTCTGTCCGTGCCACTACTCGACGTTCGATCCGGCCGACGGCGGCGCCGTGCTCTTCGGCCCGGCGGGCCGGCCGCTGCCGCAGCTGCCGCTCGCGATCGACGGCGCGGGCCACCTCCGCGCCGCAGGAACGTTCTCGGGGCCGGTCGGGCCGGCCTGGTGGGGCGTGCGCATGGGGAAGGCGCGCTCGTGATCCGGCGCGCAGTCCGCTTCCTCGACCAGCGCACAGGCACGGCGCCGCTGCTCAAGAAGACACTCCG
>JAICRZ010000192.1 GCA_025937135.1 Thermoleophilaceae bacterium | reverse complement strand
TACGGGTTCTGGCCGCACCGCGCGATGGACCTCTTCGAGCAGAACGCCCTGATGCACGGCGTGGACGAGCGCGTGCGCGTGGAGGACCTGGGCCTTGCCGCCCAGTTCTACGCCGAGCTGGCTCCGAAGGTGCTGGCGTGAGCGAGCCCAAGCTGCGGCTCGGCGGGATGGCACTGCGCAACGGGCTGCTCGTGCACGGGCCCACGCACTGGGCCGCGGCGGTTCGCGACCGCGACGGGCAGATCCGCGTGGCCTCCGACCGCAAGCCGCACTTCGGCTCGCGCCGGACCGAGCGGGTCCCGGGCGTGCGCGGCGTGACGCGCCTGGCCGAGGCGATGGCCGTGATCCCACTGGTCAAGCGCGCGCTGCCGGAGGCGCGGCTGCCCATGCAGGACGCGCGCACGCTGGCCGCGATGGCTGCCGCAGCGGCGGCCGGCCAGGCTCTGCGTTCGAAGGGCACACGCACGGTCGGCCGCGAGGCCGCGGTCGGCGCGATGAGCCTGCTGCCGGCGCTGCTCGCGCTGCGCGGCACGGAGCTGGCGTCCTACCACGGCGCCGAGCACAAGACGATCGGCGGCTACGAGCAGGATTCGGACGCGATCGACGTGACCAAGGAGCACGAGCGCTGCGGCTCCAACCTGGTCGCGCCGCTCCTGGCGAGCACCGCGGCCGGGAACGTCGCGGCGCGGCGCGCCGGCCTGCGCGGCCCGGTCGCCGACGCGGTCGTGGGACTCGGCAGCATCGCGTTCGCCGTCGAGGTGTTCGCCTGGTCGGACCGTCACGGCGAGACGGCGCTCGCCCGTCTGCTGCGGCTCCCCGGGCACGAGATCCAGCGCGTCTTCGGCACCCGCGAGCCGACCCGCGAGCAGCTCGACGTGGCACGCGCAGCGCTCGACGAGATCCTGCGCGTCGAGGGCCGGGCCGCTTGACGGACGGCCTGCCGGTCCCCGACTTCGAGCTGGCGGACCGGGTCAGCCCGCTGGGCGACAAGGCCGACCCGATCGCCTTCTACCTCGACTACGGCAGGCGGATCCACGCCGACATCGTTCGGCTGCTGCCCGATGGCTGGTCGCTCGAGGGACGGCGCGTGCTCGACTTCGGCGCGGGCGCGGGGCGGGTGCTGCGCCACTTCGCCGGCAGCGGCGCCGAGCTGCACGGATCGGACATCGACATCGCGAGCGTGGAGTGGATGAACGCCAGTCTCGCGCCACACGTGCACGCGTTCCACAACGGCGAGGAGCCCGGGCTCGCGCGGCCGGACGGCTTCTTCGACCTCGTCTATGCGGTGAGCGTGTTCACGCACATCACCGAGCACTGGGCGGGCTGGCTGCTCGAGCTGCGGCGGGTGCTCAAGCCGGACGGCATCCTGATCGCGTCGTTCATCGGCGAGGGCGGTATCGCGGCGGTGACCGGCGAGGCTTGGAGCGACGAGCGCTTCGGCATGAACGTGCTGAACGAGGGCCAGCCGTGGCACCTCGGCGGACCCACGGTCATCCATTCGCCGTGGTGGCTGCGCGAGCACTGGGGCAGGGCGTTCGAGATCGAGCGGCTCGAGCCGAGCGGCTTCGCGAACGACCCCGGCGCCGGTCACGGCGTGGTGGTCGCGCGGCCGGGTGCCGGCGCGATCAGCGCCGCCGAGCTCGAAGCCGTCGAGGCCGCCGATCCGCGCGAGATCTCCGCGCTACGCCACAACATCGCGCAGCTCCACCGCGAGGCCGAGTCGCGCCGCTACTGGCTCGAGGAGCTGCAACGCTCGCCGTCCTGGCGAGTAACCGCACCGCTTCGGAGGCTCAAGCGTATGTTTCCGCGCCGATGAAGGAGCGCCTCGAACCGTCCGTCTTCCGCCTGCCCGTCGAGCGCATCCGCGACGGCTACTACTCGGACGCCTACTTCAACTACACGAAGGAGCTGCTCGAGCTGCGCGACGACTGCCCGGTCGTGACGATGCAGGTGTTCCAGAAGGAGCGCTCGATCGTCGGCGGGATCGACGAGGCGATCGCGATCCTCAAGCTCTGCTCGGGCCGCCGCCAGGACGGCGAGTGGGCCGACGGCTGGGACGACCTGGTCGTGCACGCGCTCTACGAGGGCGACACGGTCGAGCCGTTCGAGACGGTGATGACGATCGAGGGCCGCTACGACCTGTTCGCACACCTCGAGACGGTCTACCTCGGCCCGCTCGCACGCCGCTCGCTCGTGATGCGCAACCTGCGCAACGTGGTGGAGGCGGCGGGCGGCAAGCAGATCCTGTTCATGCCCGCCCGCCACGACCACTGGCTGGTGCAGACCGGCGACGGCTGGGCCGCGCACGTGGCCGGCGCGATCGGCGTGTCCACCGACGCGCAGGCGTCGTGGTGGGGCGGCCGCGGCGTGGGCACCGTGCCGCACGCGCTGATCGCGGCGTACGGCGGCGACACCGTTGCCGCCGCGCGCGCGTTCGCCGACCGCTACGCCGACGAGATGAACGTGACCGTGCTCGTGGACTTCGACAACGACGCGGTGGGCACGTCGCTGGCGGTGGCGAAGGAGCTCGGCGAGCATCTGTGGGGCGTGCGGATCGACACCTCCGACAAGCTCGTCGACCGGTCGCTCTGGGAGGACATGGGCTACTTCAAGCCGACCGGGGTGAACGAGGAGCTCGTACGCAGGGTGCGAGCCGCGCTCGACGAAAACGGCTTCGACCATGTGCGCATCGTCGTCTCAGGCGGCTTCACCGCCGACCGCATCCGCGAGTTCGAGTCCAAGGGCGTGCCGGTCGACTCCTACGGGATCGGCTCGTCGCTCCTCCGCGGGTCGAACGACTACACGGCCGACGTCGTGCTCCTCGAGGGCAGGCCGTGCGCGAAGGTGGGGCGCGAGTACCGCCCCAACCCGCGGCTCGAGAAGGTCACCTAAACCCCTGCGCCCGGGCTGCCGATGGGGTCCAAGGATGACCCGCGTCGCCGCGTTCTTCGCATGCCTTGCGCTCCTCGCGCCGGTTGCCGCCCAGGCGGCGCCGCTCGGCACGCCCACGGTGCCGCACAAGACTGCGACCACCGAGACGACCGGCAAGCGGCCGTTCGTCGAGGCGCCGGCCAAGAAGCCGGCTCCCGCTCCGGTCGCGCCGGTCGCCGGCCCCAGCTTCTGGGACGACTTCACGAACTTCGCGCTCACCTGGCTGCCGATCATCTTCATGGGGCTGATCGTGCTGCTGATCGGCTTGACGATGCGCTACATGCCGCGCACCAAGCCGCAGGAGATCAAGCCCGACACGTCGCAGTCGATCCGCTGGGAGGACGTCGCCGGCTGCGACGAGGCCAAGGACGAGCTGCGTGAGGTCGTCGAGTTCCTGCGCAACCCAAAGCGCTTCAAGAAACTCGGCGCGAAGGTGCCGCGCGGAATCCTCCTCCATGGTCCCCCGGGGACGGGCAAGACGCTGCTCGCCAAGGCGGTCGCGAACGAGTCGAAGGCCAAGTTCTACGCGCAGTCGGCGTCCTCGTTCGTCGAGATGTTCGCCGGCCTCGGCGCCGCGCGCATCCGGCGGCTGTTCCGCATCGCGCGCAAGGAGTCGCCGGCGATCATCTTCATCGACGAGCTCGACGCCGTGGGCGCCACGCGCGGCAAGGACATCTCCGGAGAGAAGGACCAGACCCTCAACCAGCTGCTCGTGGAGATGGACGGCTTCGGCGAGAGCCAGGACCTCGTCGTGATCGGCGCCTCCAACCTGCTCGACAAGCTCGACCCCGCGCTGCTGCGCCCGGGCCGCTTCGACCGCCAGATCTTCGTCTCGCCGCCCGACCTCAAGGGCCGGCTCGAGATCCTCGAGGTGCACTCGGCGAACAAGCCGCTCCATCAGGTCGACCTGGAGGTGGTCGCGCGCCAGACGAGCGGGCTCACCGGCGCCGACCTCGCCAACATCTGCAACGAGGCGGCGATCTTCGCGGGGCGCAAGAACCGCGACGTCGTCATGATGGCCGACTTCGACGCGGCGCTCGAGCGCGTGGTGGCCGGCATGCAGTCGCGCAAGGTCATGTCCGAGCACGAGAAGAAGGTCATCGCCTACCACGAGGCTGGCCACGCGCTCTGCGCCGAGCTGCTGCCGACGCAGGACAAGACGCACCGGATCTCGATCGTCCCGCGCGGCCGCGCGCTCGGCTACACGCTGCACCTCCCCACCGAGGACCGCTATCTCAAGACGCGCGAGGAGATGATCGACTGGATGGTCGTCGCGCTCGGCGGCCGCGTGGCGGAGCACATCGTCTTCCACGACGTCACGACCGGCGCGGCGAACGACCTCGAGAAGGTCTACGAGGTGAGCCGCAAGATGGTCGCCGAGTACGGCATGGGCACGCAGATCGGCTCGCGCCGGCTCCCGCTCGACGACTACTCGGTCTCCGACGCCACCCGCCGGATCCTCGACGAGGAGCAGCAGGAGCTCACCGACCTCGCGATGCGCCGCGCGCGCAAGCTGCTCGAGGCCAACCGCGACGCGCTCGAGTCGCTCGCGCTGGCGCTGCTCGACGGCGAGGTGCTCGAGCGGCCGGACATCGACACGATCATGGCCCGGCACCAACAGCCACTTGGCCCGAGGATCGCGGCGACCGACCCTCAGTAGACTCCGCCGCCGTGCTCTTCGGGCGGATCGACCACATAGGCGTAGCGGTGTCGGACATCGACGCCGCCGTGCGGCTCTACGCGCAGCAGTTCGACATGCGCGAGCAGCACCGGGAGACCGTCGAGGAGCAGGGCGTTGAGGCCGTGCTGCTCGAGGTCGGGGACGGCCACGTCGAGCTGATCAAGCCGCTGTCCGAGGACTCGGGTGTGGGCAAGTTCATCGCGAAGAACGGCCCCGGCCTGCACCACGTGGCGTACGCTTGCGACGACATCGACCAGGCGCTCGGTGCCGTCCGCGACGCCGGGCTTCAGCTGATCGACAAGGAGCCGCGCCGCGGCATTCGCAACTCGCGCGTGGCGTTCCTGCACCCGAAGTCCACCGGCGGGGTCCTCACGGAGATCGTGGAGCCCGCGCACTGATGGCCGACGTCAAGTACAGGCGCGTGGATGCCGGTTTTCAGGGCGGCTCCGTCCTGAGCCTGCGCGTGACCGAGGACGAGTACCGGTCGCTCAAGGGCGCGCTCGGCGGCTCGGAGCGCTGGCACGAGATCGAGTCCGAGGACGCC
>JAICRZ010000145.1 GCA_025937135.1 Thermoleophilaceae bacterium | reverse complement strand
CCGCCTCGCCCTTCGGAGGGCGCGTGCACGCGGCCTGGGCGCTGGCGCTGTCCGCGCGCATCCGCGATGAGTTCGGCCTCGAGTCCGATGCGATCTGGTCGGACGACGGCATCATCGTCCACCTGCCCGACGCGGATGAGCCGCCGCGCGCGGAGCTCGTGCTCGTGGAGCCGGACGAGCTGGAGGATCTGGTGGTGCGCGAGCTCGCCTCCTCGGCGCTGTTCGGCGCGCGCTTCCGGGAGAACGCCGCGCGCGCACTGCTCATCCCGCGCGCCTACCCGGGCAAGCGCACGCCGCTGTGGCAGCAGCGGCTCAAGGCGCAGTCGCTGCTCGAGGTGGCCAAGCAGTACGGCCAGTTCCCGATCGTGCTCGAGACCTACCGCGAGTGCCTGCGCGACGTGTTCGACCTGCCGGCACTCGACGCGCTGCTGCGCGCCCTGCACCGCCGCGAGATCTCGCTGGTCGAGGTCGAGACGCCGCGCGCCTCGCCGTTCGCCTCGTCGCTGCTGTTCGACTACGTCGCGACCTACATGTACGAGGGCGACACGCCGAACGCGGAGCGGCGCGCGGCGGCGCTGTCGCTCGACCGCGATCTGCTGCGTGAGTTGCTCGGGCAGGAGGAGCTGCGCGACCTGATCGACGCCGACGCGCTGGACGAGGTCGAGGCGGATCTTCAGCGCCTGAGCGAGCGCATGCAGGCGGCGGGCGCCGACTCGCTGCACGACACGCTGCGCGCGCTCGGCGACCTCACGACCGACGAGGCGCAGGCGCGCTGCCTGTCGGGGGTCGCCGCCGCGCCGATGCTCGATCAGCTGCGCGGCGAGCGCCGCGCGGTGATCATGCGGATCGCGGGCGAGGAGCGCTGGGTGGCGGCCGAGGACGCCGGCCTGTACCGCGATGCCTTCGGCGCAGTTCCGCCGGGTGGCCTGCCCGAGGTCTTCCTCGAGCCGGTCGAGGAGCCGCTTGCACGTGTGCTGAGGCGCTACGCCCGCACGCACGGCCCGTTCACGACGGCGGACGTCCAGCGCCGCTACCTCGTCGATCCCAGCGCGGTGCTGCGCGAGCTCGAGCGCGCCGGCGGGCTCGTCCGCGGCGAGCTGCGGCCGGGTGGAAGCGAGCGCGAGTGGTGCGATCCGGACGTGCTGCGCCGGCTGCGGCGGGCATCGCTGGCGTCGCTGCGCAAGGAGGTCGAGCCCGCCGAGCAGCGCGCGCTGGCGCGCCTGATGCCGTCGTGGCAGGGGGTGGACTCGGCGCCGCCCGGCGGTGCGGGTGTCGACCGTCTGCGCGAGGTGCTCGTGCCGCTCCAGGGGGTGGCGCTCACGCCTGAGGTCTGGGAGCGCGATGTGCTCCCGCGCCGCGTCGGCGCCTACTCGCAGGCCTGGATGGACCAGCTCTGCGCCGGTGGTGAGATCGTCTGGATCGGGGCGGGTGCGCTCGGCCGCAGCTCGGGCAAGATCGCCCTCTACTTCCGCGACGACGCGCGCTTCCTCGGCCCGCCGCCGCTGAAGGCCGAGCGACCGGAGGGCTCCGTCCACGACGCCATACGCACGCGGCTCGAGCGCGGCGCGTGCTTCTGGACCGACCTGCTCGCCGACGTCGAGGTCGAGCCGGTCGAGTTGCAGAACGCGCTCTGGGACCTCGCCTGGACCGGTGAGGTGACCAACGACGCGTTCGCGCCGCTGCGCGCGCCGCGCCTGACGCTGGCACGCGCACAGCGCGAGAGCGCGCGCCGCTTCGGCCGCCGTCGCCGCCCGGCCGCGCCGCAGATCCAGGGGCGCTGGTCGCTGACCGCGCCGCTGTTCGCCGATGCCCCCGCGTACGGCCCGCGCATGCGAGCGGTCGCGGAGGTGCTGCTCGAGCGCTACGGCATCGTCACGCGCGAGACCGTGCTGGCCGAGGGGATCCCCGGCGGCTTCGCGGCGCTGTACGGCGAGCTCGTGAACCTCGAGACGCTCGGCACCGCGCGCCGCGGCTACTTCGTCGAGGGCCTGGGCGGCGCGCAGTTCGCGCTGTCGGCGGCGGTCGAGCGGCTGCGCGGGATGCGCTCCGACGAGCCGGTCGGCGCGCTGGTGCTGGCGGCCACCGACCCGGCCAACCCCTACGGGGCGACCCTGCCGTGGCCACGGCGTGAGGAGCTGGGCAGCCGCCGCCCGTCGCGCGTGCCGGGCGCGTACGTGGTCACGATCGACGCCGAGCCGGTGCTCTACGTGGAGCGCGGCGGCAAGGGCCTGGTCGCGTTGCGCGAGCCGCTCGGCGAGGACGGTGAGCCCGCCGCCTGGATCACCGATGCCCTGGGCGCGCTGGCCGACGAGGTGCACCGCGGCCGGATCAAGAAGATCGCGGTGGAGCGCTTCGACGGCGACTCGATCATCGGGTCGGCCTTCGGCGCGCTGCTGATCGAGGCGGGCTTCCGGCAGAGCCCGCGAAAGCTGACGCTGAGCGCCTGAGCCATGCCCGAGGGCGACACGATCCACCACGCCGCAAAACGGGTAGCAGCAGTGCTTGTGGGCAGCGAGATCCGGTCGATCGAGACGCCGCACCCGCGCCACGGGACGGATCGCTGGCCGGAGCGCCTCGGCGGCCGCGACGTGCGCTCGGTGGACGCGCACGGCAAGCACCTGTTCCTGCGCTTCGACGGGGACCTCACACTCCACTCGCATCTGCGCATGGGCGGCGCCTGGGGCGTCTACGGTCGCGGCGAGCGCTGGCATCGTTCCCCCCGGCGCGCCTGGCTCGTGATCCGCACCGACGACCACGAGGTGGTCCAGTTCGACGGGCCGGTGCTGGAGCTGATGACCGAGGGACGCACGCGCTTCGACCGGCGGCTGGCGGCGCTCGGCCCCGACCTCCTGCGGGACGACTTCTCCGAGGGTGACTTCCTCAGGCGGCTGCGCGACGACGACGGGACGCGCGGGATCGGCGACGCGCTGCTCGACCAGCGCAACATCGCCGGCATCGGCAACATCTGGAAGAACGAGGGCTGCTTCATCGCGAGTGTCTCGCCGTGGCGCCGCGTCGTGGATGTCAGCGACGAGGAGGCGCTCGCGATCGTGCGCGGGATCCAGCCCGGCATGAAGCGGTCGGCGGAGCGCGGCGGGCGCATCCCGCGGACCATCCACGAGCGAGCCGGCATGCCGTGCCCGCGCTGCGGCACGAAGATCCGCACGCGCGGTCAGGGCGACGACAACCGCAACGCGTTCTGGTGCCCGGGATGCCAGCGATGAAGCGCGTCGGCCACAAGGGCGCGGACCTGGTCGAGCCGGGAAACACGCGCGAGAGCTTCGAGGCGGCGCTCGAGCACGGCGTCGACATGATCGAGTTCGACATCCTGCGCCTGCGCGACGGGCGGTTGGTTCTCGCGCACGACCTCCAGGACGCGGAGCGCCCCACGCTGATGACGATGGACGAGGGGCTCGACCTGTTCGCGACCGAGGCCTACGCGGGCGTCGAGCTGGACGTGGACATGAAGGTGCCCGGCTACGAGCGCGAGGTGGCCGAGGGGCTCGCCCGCCGCGGGCTGATCGAGCGCTCGATCGTCTCGACCACGTACCTCTCGTCGCTCGACAAGCTCACGGCGCTCGGCACCGGCGTGCGGCGCGGGCTGTCGGTCCCACGCGCGAAGCGCGACTACACGCGCTCCCCGATCGCGCCGGCCATCTACCTGTTGCTGCTCTACTGGCGGCGCAAGCTTCCGGGGCGGATTGCGGCCTTGATCCGGGACGGCCGCTGCGACGGCATCATGTCCCACTACCTGCTGTCGAGCGCGCGCCTCGTGGAGCACGTCCGCGAGGTCGGCGGGTTCGTCTACGTGTGGACGGTCGACGACGCGCGGCGGATCCGCCAGCTCGAGGCGATCGGCGTGGACGGCGTGATCACCAACGACCCGCGCCTGTTCGAGCCCGCCACCGCCTGAGCTACTTCGCCGGCGTGCTGACCCTGCACTGCGCGGCCGAGTAGCCCTTCGGGTCGGCGCCGTGCGTCCGGTGCCCGCGCTCGGTGTAGAGATGGGTCCGGCGGATCACCTTGCCCTTCTTCGTCCGCCACTGGAACTGCACGAGCCCACGCATCAGGTAGCCGCTGCCCGCGCTGGGCGCGTCGAAGGAGAACGTGTAGCCGAGCTCCTGGGTCCGGAACAGCGACGACCCCGCGTAGAGCCAGCGCGACGCGCTCTTGCCGGACACGCGCTTCCACGTCTTGCCGCTGCGGAACTGCGCTGTGAAGCGCATGTACATCATGTGACGGCGGCCGTCACCGGGCATCCGCGCGCGCACGCCCATGTCGTCGGGCGACTTCTGCGTGTCACACACGTTCACGGTCGCCCACAGCTTGTGCGAGCGCGCGGCGGAAGCCGGCGCGGCGACGGCGAGAGCGCAGCCGAGCGCTGCGAGAGATGCGGGGATCAGGCGTGCCACTCGTATGTGAACACGCCGATCGCCCCGAGGTTGCCCGGATGGGCCGACCGCTACCGCTCGGCCCCGTCCGCTGACATGATCTGACGCGGGGATGGCGGACAGGGAAGACACAGCACGACTGCTGGGGCGCGTGCCGCTGTTCGCGGACCTCAGCGAGCGCGACCTCGCCGAGCTGGCGCAGGTGGCGGTCCCGCGTTCGTACGAGCCGGGGCAGAGCGTGTTCCGCGAGGGCGACAGCGGCGACACGTGTTACGTCGTGCGCGAGGGCTGCGTGCGCGTCACGCGGCGCCACTCCGATGGCCGCGTCATCACGCTCGCGGAGCTGCGGCCGGGCGAGATGTTCGGCGAGTTGGCCATGTTCGGCGGCGAGACGCGCTCGGCGAGCGTGGAGGCGCTCGAGCCCACGCGCGCGCTGGCCATCCTGTCCCGCGACCTGCGCAGGATCATCGCCCAGCACCCCGACATCGCCGTGAAGATGCTCGAGGCGCTCGCCAACCGGCTGCGCGATGCGAACGAGCGGCTCGCACGGCAGTCGTTCCAGACGGTTGCGGGGCGCGTGGCCAGCGCGCTCCTCTCTCAGGTCAAGGCGCGCAGCGACGGCGACGAGGCGGAGCGCGGAATCGTCATCGAGGCCACCCAGGCGGAGATCGCCCAGCTCGCCGGCGCCTCGCGGGAGTCGGCGTCGCGCTTCCTGGCCAAGCTCGAGCGCGCGGGTCTGATAACCACCGGGCGGGGACGGGTGGTCGTCCATGAGCCCGAATCGCTTCGGAACTACATCTACTGACCGCTTCGCGGAGCGGCGCGCGCGGATGGTGGACCGCCAGCTGCGCAGCCGCGGCATCGACGACGACTGCGTCCTGCGCGCGATGGGCGAGGTGCCGCGCGAGCTGTTCCTCCCGGAGGACGTCCGCGGCGACGCCTATCGCGACGGCGCCGTGCCGATCGGCGCGGGACAGACGATGTCCCAGCCGTGGATCGTGGCCTGCATGACGATGCTCGCGGAGCCGGCGCCCGGAATGCGGGCGCTCGAGGTCGGCACCGGGTCCGGGTACGGCGCGGCGGTCCTGTCGCGCTGCTGTGGCGAGGTGGTCACGATCGAGCGCCACGCCGAGCTCGCCGAACGGGCGCGTGCGCTGCTGGCGGAGCTCGGTTACGCGAACGTGGAGGTGCGCGCGGGCGACGGCAGCCGCGGCGCTCCCGACCGCGCGCCGTTCGACTCGATCCTCGTGACCGCCGTGGCGGAGGACGAGCCGCCGCCCGCGCTGCGCGAGCAGCTGCGCTCGGGCGGCGTGCTCCTCTGCCCGGTACGCCGCGACGGTGCCGAGCAGCTCATGCGTTTCCGCGACGGCGAGGAGCAGGCGGTGGTGCCGGTCCGCTTCGTCCCGCTGGTGGCGGAGTGATCCGCGAGTTCTCGGCCGGCGGTCTGGTCGTCAGGCGCATGCGCGGGCGCGACTACGTCGTCGCGGTGCGCGTCAAGAACGGGACGGTGCTGGCGCTGCCGAAGGGCCACATCGAGGAGGGCGAGACCGGTGCGGAGGCCGCCGAGCGCGAGGTGCGCGAGGAGGCCGGGATCCAGGGCGAGCTCGTCGAGAAGCTCGGCGATGTGAAGTACTGGTACGTCCGCGGCGGCGAGCGCGTGTTCAAGGTCGTGAGCTTCTTCCTGTTCCGCTACCGGTCGGGGAGCGTCACCGACTACCAGCGCGAGGAGGTCGACGGCGCGGAGTGGGTGCTGCTCGAGGATGCGCCGCGCCTGCTCGCCTACCGCGGCGAGAAGGACATGGCCCGGGCCGCCCTGTCCATCGAAGCGGCTGACCGCTAGTCTCCGCGCCGGCCGTGTACGTCCTGAACTTCTACTCCCCGGTGTTCATCGACCAGCTCAAGCGCGGCCGCAAGACCGCCACGATCCGGCTCG
This sequence comes from Thermoleophilaceae bacterium, assembly GCA_025937135.1. GTDB lineage: Bacteria > Actinomycetota > Thermoleophilia > Solirubrobacterales > Thermoleophilaceae > JAICJV01. The sequence continues at coordinate 1,502 of JAICRZ010000145.1, read as the reverse complement.
GCGACAAGAGCTCGAAGTACAAGAAGGGCGAGGTCGTGATGGTCACCGTCGGCTTCCAGCACTCGCCGCGCGAGAAGATCTTCGAGGCCGTGATCGACTCGGTGGACGTGAAGCCGGTCAAGGACCTGTCGCCGCGCGACATCGAGCACGACAACCCCGAGTTCCGCCGCCATGAGGAGACCGTCCACTTCATGGAGCAGATCTACGGCCGCCCGGTCTCCGAGGACGACCTCGTGACGGTGGTGCGCTTCTCGGCGATCGTCGAGCGCCCGTCGGAGTTCGCGGATCGCATGCGTCCGCAGGCTCCGGCTCAGAACTAGCAGTGGACAGTGGACGGTGGACAGTGGACGGACCTGTCCACCGTCCACCGCGCACTGTCCACTAGAACCCGCTTACGGACCGGAATATGGCTGTCCGTTTGGCACTCTCCTTGCTAGAGTGCCAATGCAAGAAACGTAAGCCCCTGTATGGAGGTTCGGCCCATGAAGCTCAAGCCCCTCGGCGATCGGCTGATCGTCAAGGCGGTAGAGGAGGAGGAGACCACCACGAGTGGCATCGTCCTCCCCGACACCGCCAAGGAGAAGCCGCAGCGCGGCAAGGTCCTCGCCGTCGGCGACGGCAAGATCGGCGACGACAACGAGCGCGTCCCACTCGACGTGTCCGAGGGCGACGAGGTCCTCTACAGCAAGTACGGCGGCACCGAGATCACCGTCGAAGGTGAGGATCTCCTCGTGCTGCGCGAGTCGGACGTCCTCGCCAAGGTCGACGGCTAGCAACCCCCCAACTTTTCGGAGGATTCAGAACATGGCTCACAAGGAGCTGAAGTACGACCAGGAGGCGCGCGCCGCCCTCGAGGCCGGCGTGGACGCGGTAGCCAACGCGGTCAAGGTCACCCTTGGCCCGAAGGGCCGCTACGTCGTCCTCGACAAGAAGTTCGGCGCCCCCACCATCACCAACGACGGCGTGACCATCGCTCGCGAGATCGAGGTCGAGGACGTCTTCCAGAACCAGGGCGCCCAGCTCGTACGTGAGGTCGCCACCGCGACCAACGACGTGGCCGGCGACGGCACCACCACGGCGACCGTGCTCGCGCAGCAGATCGTGCGCTCGGGCCTGAAGAACGTGGCCGCCGGCGCCAACCCGCTCGGGCTGCGCCGCGGCATCGAGCGCGCCGTCGACGCCGTCGTGGAGAACATCCGCGAGCAGGCGAAGGAAGTGTCGGGCAAGGACCAGATCGCCCGCGTGGCCGCCATCTCGGCCGCCGACGACGAGATCGGCGACATCATCGCCGACGCGATCGACAAGGTCGGCAAGGACGGCGTCGTGAACGTCGAGGAGGGCCAGACGTTCGGCATGGACCTCGAGTTCACCGAAGGCATGCAGTTCGACAAGGGCTACATCTCGCCCTACATGGTCACCGACCAGGACCGCATGGAGGCCGTTCTCGAGGATCCCTACATCCTGATCGCCAACCAGAAGGTCGGCTCGGTGCGCGACATCCT
>JAICRZ010000222.1 GCA_025937135.1 Thermoleophilaceae bacterium | reverse complement strand
GCGCTCCAGCTGCCGGCCTGGAACGAGGCGCTCGGCCTGCCGCGGCCGTGGGACCAGCAGTGGTCGCTGCGTATCCAGCAGATACTCGCCTACGAGACCGACCTTCTCGAGTACCCCGACATCTTCGAGGGGTCGCACGTGATGGAGGCGCTCGTGGACGAGCTGGCCGAGGGCGCCCGCGCCGAGATGGCGGTGGTCGAGGAGCACGGCGGTGCCGTCGACGCGGTCAACTACATGAAGACCCAGCTCGTGGAGTCGCACCGCGAGCGCGTGCGCAGGATCGAGTCCGGCGAGCAGAAGGTGATCGGGCAGAACGTCTACACGTCGTCCGAGCCGTCGCCGCTCCAGGAGGGCGAGGACGGCGGCATCCTGACCGTCGACCCCGCGGTCGAGCAGTCGCAGATCGACGCCGTGCGGCGCTGGCGCTCCGAGCGCGACCAGGCGGCCGTGGACGCGGCCCTCGAGAAGCTCGCCGCCGCCGCGCGCGACGAGAGCACGAACATCATGCCCGCCACGATCGAGGCCGCGAAGGCGGGCGCCACGACCGGCGAGTGGGCCGGCACCCTGCGCGAGGTGTTCGGCGAGTACCGCGCGCCGACGGGTGTGGACGACGCCGCGGGCGTGGCCGAGGACGAGGCGCTGCACGAGCTGCGCGAGCGCGTCGAGCAGGTCTCGGAGACGCTTGGGCGCCGCATCAAGATCCTCGTGGGCAAGCCTGGCCTCGACGGCCACTCCAACGGCGCCGAGCAGATCGCGGTGCGCGCTCGCGACGCGGGCATGGACGTGGTCTACGAGGGCATCCGCCTGACGCCGGCGCGGATCGCGTCGACGGCCGTCCAGGAGGGCGTGCACGTGGTGGGCCTCTCGATCCTGAGCGGCTCGCACCGCGAGCTGATCCCCGACGTCCTGAACGAGCTGAAGGAGGCCGGTGCCGACGTGCCGGTCGTGGTCGGCGGCATCATCCCCGAGCGCGACGCGAAGGTGATGCTCGAGACGGGCGTCGCGCGCGTCTACACGCCGAAGGACTTCGAGATCAGCAAGATCATGGGCGACATCGTCGACCTCGTGGCCGAGCGCGCCGGTGTGACCGCCGCGGCGTGAGCCGGCCCGCGGCCCGCGGCCCGCAGCCCGCGGAGTTGGGGGCGCGGTTGCGTGAGGGTGACCCGTCCGCCGCGCCGGCTGCGCTGAACGCGATCGAGGATCGGTCGCCGGGCGGGCGCGAGCGGGCGGCCGAGCTGCTGGCAGAGGTCTCCCCCGCGAAGCTCGGCGGCGAGGCCTCCGCGCACGTGATCGGGCTGACCGGGCCGCCCGGCGTGGGCAAGTCGTCCCTGCTGTCGGCGCTCGTGAAGGAGTGGCGCGAGCGCGAGCGTTCCGTCGCGGTGCTGGCGGTGGACCCGTCATCGAAGCGCTCCGGCGGCTCGCTCCTGGGCGACCGTGCGCGCATCGAGCACGACCCGCGCGACCACGGCGTGCTGATTCGCTCGACCGCCGCCGGCACACGGCTCGGGGGGCTGGCGGCGCCCACGCGCGAGGCCGTCGAGGCGCTGGCGCCGGCATTCGACGTGGTCGTGGTCGAGACGGTCGGCGTCGGTCAGTCGGAGACGGACGTCGAGGAGGTGGCCGACACGGTCGCGGTCGTGGTCCAGCCCGGCTCGGGCGACACGCTCCAGTTCCTCAAGGCGGGCATCATGGAGGTGCCCGACATCCTCGTGGTCACGAAGGCCGACCTCGGGGACATCGCGCTGCGCGCGCGCCGCGACCTGTCCGCCGCGCTGCGGGCGCTCGGCTCGCGCGAGACGCCCGTGCTCTCGGTGTCGTCGCTGCCGCCGCCGAGCGGGATCGCCGAGCTGGCCGACGCGCTGGAGGAGCACCGCGCGCGTGCGGATGTCGGCGCACGCCGCCTGCGCGCGCGGCGCCTCGCGGCGCTCGCGGACTTCACGATCGAGCACGGCGAGGAGGCGCTGCGCCGTCTCGGAGGCCGCCGCGCGGCCGAGCGGCTGCTGGCTGGACAGGACCCGGGGCTCGACACGCGCACGCTCACGCGGGCGCTCGAGGAAGCAGCCCAGGTACGATCAGGCGCATGAGCGACCTGCAACGCCGAGGCAGCTACACGCCGCGCCGCGCGCGCGAACAGCGTGCGTACCGACTCGCGATGGTGGGCGGCGGCGCGTCGGTGGTCGCCGTCGTGGGAGTCGTGCTGGCGATCCTCGGCGTGGTCGGCGCGGGGCTGCCGGTGATCGCCGCCATCGTCGCGGCCGTCTGCTTCGTGCTGTTCAGGCGGATCGTCGCCCCGCGCTGAGCGGCTAGGACTCCGGCTCGAACTCGATCGCGCCCTCGCTGAGCGCGATCGCGACGGCGTGAGCGCGCGTGTGCGCCTCGAGCTTGCGCATCCCGTTCTTGATGTGGGTTCGCACGGTGTGCGGGCTGACCACGAGCACGCGAGCGATCTCCTCTGTGCTGTTCCCGCGCGCGAGCTCGCGGAGGACGCTCCGCTCCTTCGCGGAGAGCCGCGCGGTGCGACCGCGCGAACGCCCCCGGCTGGTCCACACGGACCGCAGCGCGGGCCGCTCCGGTGTCCCTTCCACGCGCGCCGCGGCGCGACTCGTCGCTGCCATCCTGCCCCCCTGCTGCCTTTGGCTGAACGCTAAAAGGAAGCTTAGCGTCCGAAGTGACGGTGCGTCACCTCAGGTCGTGCGAACGAAGCCGATCGCGTCGCTGCGTGGATGGGTGCGCCGCGAGACGCGATCCGAGGAATTGCCCTCGATCGTCTGGATGGTGCCGTCGGGCAGCACGTTCTCGACGACGCCGATGTGCTCGTGGAAGACGATCAGGTCGCCCGGCTTCGGCGTGTAGGAGGATGACGCGGGCTGGGCGCGGCCGGTGCGCTGGGCCCACGCATAGATCGCGTCGACCGAGCCGGAGCCGGCGCCGTTGTCCATGATCGGGACGCCTGCCTGCTTGCACGCCCACGAGGCGAAGTATCCGCACCACGGTCCCACTCCGGGGTTGCCCGCGGTGGCCTGGCGGTACATGGCGATCCGCGGCGAGTCGTTCGACCCGGGCGGCTGCTCGGCCTGGCCGACCTCGCCGGAGGCGGCCGCGACGATCGCGGCGCCAGGGCCGGATGCCCCGGCCACCGGTGCCACCGCGGAGGTGGCGCCGAGCGTGCCGCTGCCCATCGCGCCCTGGAGCATCCCCGCGAACGAGTTCGAATTCTGGGTCGGCGCAGGGGCCGCCGGCGGAGGAGCGGGCGGCTCGAATGCCTGCTGGAGGGCTTGAACCCGTGCAAGGACGGACTCGACGGACACGAGTAATGCATCGGCACGGTCAGGAGCGTGCTTTAGGCCTCAGAACGGCGAAGGGCGGCGCCGAAGCGCCGCCCTCTGCCGACTGCCGTACTGCCGAACTGCGGACTAGCGCAGGAGCGAGAGAACGCCCTGGCTCGACTGATTCGCCTGAGCCAGCATCGACGTCCCCGCCTGCTGCAGGATCTGCAGCTTGGTGAAGTTGACCATCTCCGAGGCCATATCCACGTCGCGGATACGGGACTCCGAGGAGGTCAGGTTCTCCTGGTAGATCGCCGCGTTCTGGAGCGTGTACTCCAGGCGGTTCTGCACCGCGCCGAACTGCGCACGGGTCGAGGAGACGCTGTCGATGGCAGCGTCGATCTCCGAGATGTCGGTCGTGCCCGTGGCCGACAGCCCGAAGTACGAGATGCCGACACCGCCGGTGCTCGAGCCGAGCGAGATGGTCGAGACCGTGATGGTCTGCGAGTCCATCGCGCCGACCTGGAACGAGATCGTCTGCGCGCTGTTCAGCAGCTTGATGCCGTTGAACTCGGCCGACTGGCCGATGCGCTCGATCTCCGAGGCCAGCTGGTAGACCTCGGACTGGATCGCGGTGCGGTCAGCGGTCGAGAGCGCGCCTTTCTTGTACTGCACGGCGAGCTCACGGACGCGCTGAAGCATCGCGTGGACCTCGGTCAGGCTGCCTTCCGCCGTCTGCACGAGGCTGACGGCATCCTG
>JAICRZ010000240.1 GCA_025937135.1 Thermoleophilaceae bacterium | reverse complement strand
CCGGTCTCGGCGGGACACGACGGGCGCGGATGCACCTGCAGGTCGCCGAGGCGCTCGAAGCGCTGTACGGCAGCGATGCCGAGCAGCGTCTGGCCGAGCTGGCGTTGCATTGGCGGTTGGCGACCGGGTCGGTCGACAAGCACAAGGCGGCCGGCTACTCGCTGCGCGCCGGGCAGCGTGCGCTCGACAGTCTCGCGCCGAGCGAGGCCGCGAAGCTGTTCGCCGATGCGCTCGAACTGCTCGGACCGGGGACCACGATCGAGCGCTGCGAGGCGTTGATCGGCCTCGGCGACGCGCAACGCCTCACGGGCGATGCGGCGCACCGGGAGACGCTGCTGCAGGCGTCCCGGATCGCGTCTGACCTGGCGGACGCCGACCTCGCCGCCCGGGCGGCGCTTGCGAACAACCGCGGCTTCGCGAGCGGGTTCGGGGTGGTCGATGTGGAGCGGGTCGCGGCGATCGCCCGCGCGCTCGAGCTCGATCACCCGCCGCAGCCGGCCCGGCACGCGCGGCTGCTGGCGCGGCAAGCCCAGGAGTTGACATTCGCGCCGGAGCACGCGCGGCGGCGGGCGCTCGCCGGGCAGGCGATCGCGCTCGCGCGCGAGGCGCGGGACCCTCGGACCCTGGCCGGGGTGCTCGAGGACGCCTACTACGCACTCTGGGCGCCGGACACGCTCGCCGAGCGCGCCGGACACGTGCTGGACCTGCACGCGCTGCTCACGGAGGTGCAAGATCTCAACCTCGAGTTCTTCGCCGGGCTCTACGAGGCATTCGTGGCGGTCGAGGTTTGTGAGTTCGCGCGGGCCGATACAGCGCTCGCGCGTATGCACGCGATCGCTGAGCAGACGCGGCAGCCGACGCACCGCTGGGTCGCGGGCTACACCGCGGCTGCTGTGACGTGCATGCACGGCGAACTGGACGCCGGCGAGCGCCTCGCCGAACAGGCTCTGCAGTTCGGGCAGGAGGCCAGCGAATCCGACGCCGCAATGGTCTACGGCGTCACGCTCCTCGAGAGCCGAGGCTCGCAGGGCAGGGGCGCCGAGGTGATCGCGCTCGTGGAGGCAACCGTGGCGAACAACCCTGGCCTCCCGGCTTGGGAGGCCGGGCTGAGTCGCTTGTACTGCTACACCGACCGCCGGCCGGAGGGCGCCGAGGTACTCGCGCGCGCCGCCGCCAAGCACTTCCGACACATCCCCTGCGACACAACTCAGATGAGCGCGCTGGCGGGGTACTCGGACACGGCCGCGCAAACCCGCTCGCTCGAGGCCGCCGGGATGCTGTACGAGCTGCTCGAGCCCTATGCCGACCAGTTCGTCTGGAACGGCCTCGCGGGGTACGGACACACGCGCATGTACCTGGCACTGCTCGACGCGACATTGGGCCGCCACGAACACGCCGACGCGCAGTTCACGTTCTCCTGCGACTTTCACCGCGAGCACGGCCTGCGCCTCTGGGAAGCCCGATCGGAGCTCGGCTGGGCCGAAGCGCTCGCCGACCGCGGTCAGCTCGAACCCGCCCGCGAACACGCCACCCGCGCCCTCGAGCTCTCCCAGCAGCACGGCTACGGCGCGTTCGAACCACGCGCAGCCGCGATCCTCACCTCACCCGCAGCGATCAAGACCTGAGCAGTCGCCGCCGAGGCCCGGACCAGCGGCGCTCACGCCTCGGAACCCCGGCGTACGCGCGAATCGCGAGCTTCATAGCGCGGAAACTCAGGCCAGCTTGCTGGCGCAACTAGATGTAGTACATCGCCACGCCGGCCTCGCGGGCCTCGCGCTCGACGATGTCGGCGACCGTCGTGCGCTCGAGGATGGTGCGGGCGGCGGAGGCGGCGTCGGCGAAGACGCCTTCGGCGTCGCGGCCGAGAGGGCCGTCGAGGAGCTCGACGATCTCGAGGACGGTGATGCGGGAGGGGTCGCGGGCGAAGGAGTAGCCGCCCTTGACGCCGCGCTGGGACTTCAGGACGCCGGCGCGGCGCAGCGTGGCGAAGAGCTGCTCGAGGAACTGCACGGGGATGTCGCGGCGGCGGGCGAGCTCGCCGATCGGCACCGGGCCGGCGTCGCCCGTGCGCCCGAGCTCCGTGAGGGCCTTGAGCGCGTAGGGGCTCTTCGTCGTGATGGAGATCATCCGGCTAGGGTCCTGCGCGCGATCCTATGGCACGTCTCGGCCGCATCGTCCCGCCCGTGCTGCTGATGGGCCTGATCTTCTTCCTGTCCGCGCAGCCGGACCTGAACTCGGGCCTCGGCGGGTGGGACCTCATCCTGCGCAAGGGCGCGCACATGACCGAGTACGGCCTGCTGTGGTTCCTGTGGACGCGGGTCTTCGGGCCGCTGCCCGCGGTGGCGATCGCGCTGGCCTACGCCGCGACGGACGAGTTCCACCAGACGTTCGTGCACGGCCGCAGCGGGACGCCCGTCGACTGGGCGATCGACGCGACGGGCGTGGCGATCGCCGTCGTGCTGTGGATCGCCTGGCGGCGCCGTCGAGCGCGGGAGGCGCTCCTCGTGGCAGAAGTGACGAGGACCCGCTGATCCCGTGCGCCTACACTGCGGCCGATGACGACCCCGAAGCGCACGATCGCGACCCTGCTCAGCGCCGGGTTGCTGCTCGCCGCCCCAGGACCCGTCATGGCGCAGGGCGGCGCCGGCGACCAGCAGTACCAGGACCCGCTGGGCCAGGTCACCAAGCCGGCCAAGAAGAAGGCGCGGCACAAGCTCGTCTGCCGGACGACGCGGCAGAAGCACACGCGCGCCTGCAAGCGGCTTGCGGCCAAGAAGCGCGCGGCCGCCAAGCGGCGCGCGGCCGAGCGGCGGCGCGCCGCCGCCCGCAGGCACCACCACTAGCCGGCGCCGGCGCGGCCGGCTACAGCCAGCCGCGCTCGGTGGCGTTGAGGACCGCCGGGGCGCGGTCGACCGCGCCGAGCTTGCCGTAGATGTTGTGCAGGTGCGTGCGCACCGTGCTGGTGCTCAGCGACAGCTCGAGGGCGATCTGCTTGTAGACCTTGCCCTCGGACAGGCGCTTGAGCACCTCGACCTCGCGCGAGGACAGCGGGCACGGGTCGATCTGACGCGAGCGGCCGCCGACCGGGTAGGGCAGGTCGTACATGACCGAGCGCAGCTCGGCGGACCCGAGCCCGACGACGCGCGCGCACTTGAGCAGCTCGGTCGGCGCGACCGGCCCGCCCTGGGCGTAGTGGGCGAGCATGTCGGCCAGGCGGACGAACGCGGCCTCGCCGGTCGCGTCGTCGGCGTGGTGGCGCTCGATGACCGAGGCGACCGACTTCGGCAGGCCCCAGCGCCGGGCCAGGACGCCGCCGACCAGCGCGTGGTCGACGCCGAGCTCGCGGCGCTCGCGGTGGATGCGCTCCTCCGGCGTGCGGGCCGAGCCGTGCACCTGGGCCGG
>JAICRZ010000254.1 GCA_025937135.1 Thermoleophilaceae bacterium | reverse complement strand
GAGCTGCTGCTTGCGCGTCTGCGCCGGCGTCACCACGACCGGCTTCGGTACGTGCTTGAAGCGCAGACCGCGGATGCGCTCGACGTGCTGGGCGATCGGCCCCACCGCCGCCACCGTGCGCGCCGCGGGCGAGCGGTTGCCCCCATGACGGTTGCCGATCGCCGCGCCGCCGATGACGAGCAGCACGAGCAGCGTGGCGATGACGACGTCCGAGATGCCCGGGCGGACCTTGAGCACGACCCCTGACCCTACGCACGCGGCGCCGCTAGCCTCGGGTGATGCCGCCGGATGAACTGGACCTCGACGAGATCGAGCGCGCGCTGCGCGCCCGTCAGGCCGAGACGCGCGAGAAGATCGCCGGGCTCGCGAAGGCCCCGGAGCGCGGCTCGGGGATCAGCTTCGGCAAGCGCGTGGGCGACGGCACGGTCGAGGCCGTGAGTCGCCTCAACGAGATCGGCGTGGGCAACAGCCTCCTGGTGACCGCAGAGCGCGTCGACCGGGCGCTCGCCAAGCTCGACGACGGCAGCTACGGCGTGTGCGACTCGTGCGGCAAGCCGATCCTGCCGGCGCGGCTGCGCGTGGCGCCGGAGAGCGTGCTCTGCATCGAGTGCGCGCGGCACTGACCGGCTGAGTAGGGGCGGCGGGGTTCGAACCCGCGTTCTTCGGCTTGAAAGGCCGACGTCCTAACCACTAGACCACGCCCCCTCGGGACCCACTGAGTCTAGGGCCGGTCTCACTCAAGGCGCGGGCCTCGCCGGCCGATCTCAAATCGGTGACCCGAGCCGCCGCCGCCACGCTCGCCTGCATCGCCTGTGCCGTCGCCCCCGCCGCGGCCCACGCGGCCACGCTCGCCAACTGGGACAAAAGCCAGCAGAAGCAGGTCACGCGCGCAGGCCTGCTCGCGCCACTTCCCGGCCACGGCTTCTCCGGCGCTCGGCCGCTCACGAGCGCGCAGCTGCGCGGCGCACTCGGCGTGCTCGCCGCGCGCGACGGCGCTCAGGCCGCCGGCGTCCACGGCGCGACGGTCACGGTCGCCGGCTTCGATCGCGTCCTCGTCAAGCAGCTCGGTCTCTCCGACCTGGCCGCGTCGGTGCAGGCGGAGGCCACGCGCGCCGGGCTGGCGCCGCCGTCGCGGTTCGGCACCGAGGTGGTGGCGCGTCAGCTCGGCCTGCGCTTCAACCATCCGGCGCCCGACGACCGTTTCGAGCTCTACCCCAGCGATCCGATCACGCGCGCGGAGGCGGCCTGGTCGCTCGCGCGCGTCCTGAACTTCGGCGACTGGGACATCTCGTACGCGCGCCAGGTGCTGGGCCAGTTCAAGCTCCCGCAGTACACGCCCGCCCAGCGCGACGCGCTCCACACGGCGGTGTCCAAGATCGGGATGCCGTACGTCTGGGGAGGCGAGTCCGACACCACGTCGAGCGCCTACGGCGCCCAGGCGCACGGCGGCTACGACTGCTCGGGCTTCGTCTGGCGCGTCTTCAAGCTGAGCGGCAACCCCGCCGGCGCGCGAATCGGCGGGCGCACCGCCGCGCAGATGGCCGGCGAGATCCCCAAGTCCAAGCGCATCCGCCTCCCCAACATCGCGCCGGGCGACCTCCTCTTCTTCGGCAGCGCCAGGTTCCACAGCCGCGCGACCGAGGCGAGCATCACGCACGTGGGCATCGCGCTCTCGCCGCAGTTCATGATCCACTCGTCGGACCAGGGCGTGTACGTGGCGCCGCTCTTCGAGGACTGGCGCCGGCACGAGTTCGCCTGGGCGCGGCGCGTCCTCTAGAGACGGCGGCCGCGCCCGCGCGCAGCGGAAGGGGATGCCGCGCGCGGGCGAGCCGTTTCCGGGGAAGGTTCGGTCAGGTGGCGGCCGGCCGGAGCGCGTGACCGGCCCGCGCGGCCTCGACGAGCCGCTCGCGCTCGGCGATCTGCGCGGCGCGCATGCGGAGCAGATCGGCGGCGTCGCGCGTGCGGCGGAACGGGTCGGCCACCACCTGCCCGCTCGAGAGCGAGATCGCGGCCACGACCTCGCCGCACAGCTCGGCCACGATGTGGGGGCCGTCGCTGAGGCGGCGGTCGTCCAGCAGCGCGAGTGTCCTGATGCGACCCGCGTCGCGACCCGTGGCGCGCCGAACCAGCACGGCGTCCTCGGGCAGCTCCGTCGGCTCGAGGGCCGGTCGGTCGAACCCGTCGAGGTGGATTGTTGTGCTCTTGGTTGACGGGAGGTGGAACATTGTGCGACCCTTCTGTCTTACAAGGACCTTGTTTGTCCTTCTATCCACGGACAGTACAGAACAATGAAGGTCATAGAATGTCGAACAAAGTGATCTTGTCTGATCTGAAGCGAGAGGGCTCCGTCTCGATCACCCAGCAGCTCGTGGACCGCTTCACCGAGGCGATCGAGACCTCGGTTCTCGAGCCGGGGGAGAAGCTCCCCACCACGCGCGCCCTGGCCGCCGACGCCGGCGTCAACCACCTCACCGCCGCGCGCGTGTACCGCCGCCTGGCCGAGCTCGGCTACGTGACCGCCACCGTCGGCCGCGGCACCTTCGTCCGCTCGATCGTGCCGGCCGCCTCCGAGGAGCAGGGCGACGACTGGCAGATCTGGGCGATGCCCGACCTCCCGCAGAGCTACGCCGCGCAGATCACCGACGACGCGTTCCGCCTCGCGAGCGAGCCCGGTGTGGTCTCGCTGAGCACCGGCTGGCCCTCGCCCGATCTCTATCCCGTCGAGGACCTGAAGCGGGCGACCGAGGCGGCGCTCGACGAGGCCGGCGGCGACGTGTTCGGCTACCTCACGGCAGAGGGCCTGATCGACCTGCGCGAGCAGATTGCCGCCCGCGGGCGCGAGCAGGGCTGGGCGGAGGACGCCGGCGAGATCATCGTCACCTCCG
>JAICRZ010000132.1 GCA_025937135.1 Thermoleophilaceae bacterium | reverse complement strand
GACCAGCGCCAGCTCGTACGCGCGCTTCACCTGGCCCTGCACCTCGGCCTCGCCCACGATCATCGAGTCGAGCCCGGCCGCGACCTCGAACAGGTGGCGGACCGCCTCGTCGTCGCGCAGCGAGTAGATCGCGCTGACGAGCTCTGTCGGTGGGATCTCGGCGTGGCGCGCCATGCTCGACAGCGCCGCGCTCTCCGCCTCGACCGGGTTGCCGGTCACGAAGTACATCTCGGTGCGGTTGCACGTGGAGATCGCGACCGCCTCGTGGATCTCCGGATGCCGCACGATCTCGCGCAGCACCGACGCCGCGCGGCCCTCGGGCAGGGCGAGCCGCTCACGCAGGGCCAGCGGCGCGGTCTTGTGCGAGACGCCGATGGCCAGCAGCGTGCCGGTCATCGACCGCGCTGCTCGGAGAGCTCGTCGAGCGTGGTCAGCTCGCGCTCGATCCGCACGAGCTTCGACGCCATGATGGCCACGTAGATCAGCACGACCGCCAGAAAGACGCAGTAGGCGGCGGCGACGTACTTGCCGCCCGTGGAAGCCAGGACCAGCGTCATGGCGTGAGGACAGGCTCCTCCGCGGTCCGCGGGCCGCGGGCCGCGGGCTCCTCCTCGAGCCGCCGGCGCAGGCGCTTCAGCTTCATCGACGCGTTCTTCGAGGTGAGCTCGAACTTCCACATCGTCACCCACAGGAGCCCGACGGCCGCGATCGCGACGAGGAAGGTGATGAACATCTCGCTCGGCATGGCGCCGGTCGTCTTCGACAGCACGCGCGGGTGGACGTGCGCGGTCGCGAGGCGGACTGCCATGAAGTTGATCGGCACGAACGCTCCCGCGGCGATCGCGAACACCGAGGCGTAGCGCGCCTGGCGCTCCGGGTCCTCGATCGAGAAGCGCAGCGGCTGGTAGCAGCAGTAGAGCAGGAAGACGATCAGGAACGAGACGAGCACCGGCTCGTCCCAGACCCACCAGTGGCCCCACGAGGCCTTCGCCCAGATCGACCCGGTGATGAGCGCGGCCGTGGCGAAGATCAGCGACAGGTGGATGGCCACGTAGGAGCGCATGTCGTCCTCCATGCGGCCGCTGCGCAGCTGCTTGATGCCGAGCACGCCGCCGGTGACGAAGCCGACCAGCGCGACGATCGCGAGCGGCACGTGCACGTAGAAGATCTTCTGGATCACGCCCTGGTCCGCGTCGAGCGGGGCGTAGAAGAAGATCAGGACCGACGCGACGGTCAGGACCAGTGCTGTAGCGATGGAGAGGGCCCTGAGACCCCTGCCGTACAGCACGTTCAGTCCTCCAGGAGAAAGTCGAAGACGGCCACCGACAGCAGTATGAAGACGATATCGAAGAGGCCCATGAACCCAAGCCATTTTCCGAGCTGGTCCGGGCCGCCGTTCACGGCCAGGAGCGGCTTCGTCGCGTTGGCCGCGGCGATCAGGACCGGCACCAGCAGCGGCAGCAGCATGAGCGGGGTGACGAGGTCGCGCGAGCGCGCCTCCGCCGCGATCCCCGCCACGAGCGCCCCGACGGCCGCCAGACCGAGGTTGGCGAGCGCCACGATCGCAAGAAGCTCGGGAAAGGCCTGGCCGAGGCCGGGCCCGAGCAGCAGCACCGCGAACGCCGGGATCGCGACGATCTCGAGCGCGGTCAGGTAGAGGAAGAGCGCGGTCGCCTTGGCCATGTAGATCGACGTGCGATCGATCGGCGCCAGGAGCACGCCGTCGAGCGCACCGCCCTCGCGCTCGGCTGCGAACAGGCGGTTCACCCCGAGCACGGCCGCCAGCAGCACGGTGACCCACAGGACGCCCGAGGCGAGCGCGCCGTCGAGCGTGTTGCGGTCGAGCCCGAAGTGGAACAGGACGAACACGGTGACGCTGAAGAGCACCATCGCGGGCACCGACTGCCGCGTCCGCAGCTCCAGCGCGAGGTCCTTGCGGAGGATCGCGAGCGCGGCTCTGAAGGTCATACGTACAGCTCCCTGACCTGCTGCGCGGTCACCGAGGTGGTCGCGAACGCCTGCCGGCCGTCCTTCAGCCCCAGCGCCAGGTCGGACTCCGCGAGGGTGCCCTCCACGTCGTGCGAGACCACCACGCGCGTCCGCCCGCTCGGCCTGCCGATCAGCGGCTCGAGCGCCTTCGCGGCGCCCGGGTCGAGGTTCGCGCGCGGCTCGTCGAGCAGCAGCAGCGGCGGGTCGTGCAGCACCGCGCGCGCCACCGCCGCGCGCTGGACCAGCCCCTTCGACAGGTCGCGCAGCGCGTCGTTCGCGCGCCGCGTCAGATCGACCTGCTCGATCACCTCGTCCACGCGCTCGTTCGAGAGCCCGTGCAGGCGCGCGTGGAAGCGCAGGTTGTCGCGCACGCTGAGGTCGCGGTAGAGCAGCGGGTCGTGCGCCAGGTAGCCGACCTTCCCGCGCACCTGCCAGGAGGCGTTCGGCAGCTCGGCGCCGAGCACGCGCGCGGCGCCCGAATGCGGCCGCAGCAGCGTGGCCAGCACGCGCAGCAGCGTGGTCTTGCCGGCGCCGTTGGGGCCGAACACGCCGAGCGTCTGGCCGGCGGCGAGGTCCAGCGTGACGCCGCTAAGCGCCTCGCGCTCGCCGTACCTGCGCCCGAGGTCCTCGAGCGCGAGCGCCGGGTCAGGCACGCTCGAGCGTCGCGGCCGCGTGCTTCAGCGTGGGCTCCACGACCGGCCACGACTGCCCGATCGACTTCGGCGAGCCGGGGAAGTTGATGATCAGCGTGCGCCCGCGGATGCCCGACACCCCGCGCGTGAGGATGCCGAGCGGCGTGTGGCTGCGCGACTCCTGGCGGATCGACTCGGCATAGCCCGGAGCGTCGCGATCGATCACATCGCGCGTGGCCTCGGGGGTCACGTCGTCGGGCGTCAGACCGGTGCCCCCGGTGGTGAAGACGAAGCGCACGCCCTGCTCGTCCGCGAGGCGCATCAGCTTGATCTTGATCTGCTCGCGGTCGTCGCCGACCACCTCGTGCGTGGTCTCGAGGCCGGCCTTCTCGCACAGGTCCACGAGCGCGGGACCCGACGCGTCCTCACCCTCGCCGCGCGCGATGCTGCTTGAGATGGTCAGGACGGCGGCCCGCACAGGGGCGGAAGCCTACGCGGGCGATGCGGCCGGGTGCTGCTGCGTTTCGGTCGCCGGCTCGGTCTCCTCGGCGCGCCGCAGGAAGATCCGCACGCCGATCAGCGTGCCCGCGAGCGTGAACACGCTCCACCAGATGCCCTGCCCGAGCTGGGTCGCGATCGGGCCGGGGCAGGCGTCGGCGATACCCCAGCCGAGGCCGAAGACGAGGCTGCCGGCGATGTGGCGCCGCTCGACGCGCTGGGTGGCCCACGCGACGGTCTGGCCCGTCAGAGGCGCCCTGCGGCCTTTGACGAGGCGCAGCCCGACGAACGACGTGAGCACCGCGCTCGCGAAGAACAGGTACAGGTACGCGTTCTCGAACAGGAGGCCCTCGCGCAGGACGTCCGGGCTCGTCAGGCCGGTCCAGCTCAGCGTGACGCCGAAGACGACGCCGATCAGCGCTCCGGCCGCACGCTTCATGTCAGCCCCTTGATCACGAAGCTGACGACGATCGCGGTGGCGAAGAACGTGGCGGTGGCGGCGATCGCTGCCACGCTCTGCATCGACACTCCGGAGAGCCCGTTGCCGCTCGTGCAGCCGCCTGCGGTCTTGGCGCCGAACCCGATCAGGATGCCCGCCACGAACAGGATCGGCCCGACGACCCAGCGGCTGCTCCCTGTGAACGTGTCGGTCAGCCAGCCATAGCCGTGGAAATCCGGACCGCCCGCGATCAGAGCGAACACGACCGCGCCGGCGATCAGCCCGAAGAGGAAGAACGCCCGCCAGTCCCACTTGCGCTCGACGACCGCGCTGAACCCGCCGGTGACGCCCAGCCGCGCGTTCAGCAGCAGCCGCGTGGCGACAACGCAGAGGCCCAGGGCGGGGCCGCCGATGTACCAGGCGAGTTGGTGGTGGAGCATGGCGATTCGAGCCTAGCGCCGATCCTTCATGGCTTGTGGCCGGCGGAGCCCTGATCCTGTCGCGAGCTCGGCCGCCCGCCCATCACGCCACCAAGACGAGTGATGACACGAGGGACCTCGTCCGTGGCGCCGCGACGTGCGCGTGGGTGCCGGCCGGCCTCGCGCTCATCGTCCAGGCGCCGTGGCGCGCCGTCGCGTGGTGGGTCGCGCTCGCCCCGGTCCTCACCCTTGTGGCCTTCGTCGCGGCCGTGCCCGCGGTCGCCTTGGCAACTCGCTGGCGGGAGTTCCGCGGCGAGCCACACGACCCGCGTAAGTGGTGGACCGTTGTCGCGGGGCAGTGGACCGCGTGCGCGATCCCTCCGGCATGGGCACGCTCCGGCTCGGCATCCGTTGGTCCACGGCCGCCTGAACTGGCATAACCGTGCGGCTCTGGCGTCGCTATCCGACGCTTATCCAGCACGGTTAATCCGAGCGGCGCCAGCTACCGCTCTTCCCGCCGCTCTTCTCGAGCAGCTCCACGGCCTCCACGCTCACCCCGCGCTCGACGCCCTTGACCATGTCGTAGACGGTCAGAGCTGCCACGGACGCGGCGGTCATCGCCTCCATCTCGACCCCGGTCTGGCCCGACGTGCGCGCCTCCGCCGTCAGCACCACGCGGTCGTCCTCGACCACCGCGTCCACGTCCACGAACGAGAGCGGCAGCGGGTGGCACAGCGGGATCAGCTCGGCGGTTCGCTTGGCGGCCATGATGCCGGCCACGCGCGCGACGCCCAGCACGTCCCCCTTCGGCGCGTCGCCCGCGGCCACCAGGGAAGCCGTGGCGGCAGACATCCGCACAACCGCCCGCGCCACCGCGAGCCGCTCCGTCACGTCCTTCGACCCGACGTCGACCATGCGCGCGCGCCCGGAGGCGTCGGTGTGGGTCAGGCGGTCTATGCCGGAGAGGCCGTCTGCTGCGCGGCGGCGATCAGGTCGAGCACCGCCTGCTCGTCGCCCTGCCGCAGGAGCTCGACCGGGTCGGGGTCGCCGTTCACGATCGACTCGAAGAAGACCTTGCGGTCCTGGTAGGTGGGCAGCGTCCCCTTCGCCCAGCCGCGCGTGTCGTTCAAGAGCTCCGCCAGCCGCGCGTACTCGGTGCCGTACTTGTCGGCGATCTCCCGCTTGATGCGCTTGGCCAGTGCCGGCGAGGCGCCCGCCGTGGAGATCGCGATGGCGAGCGGCCCGGTGCGCACGATCGCCGGGAGGATGAAGTTGCAGAGCGGCGGCACGTCGACGATGTTCACGAGCATCGCGCGCTTCTCCGCGTCCTCGTACACGCGGATGTTCACGTCGGTGTGGTTGGTGGCGGCGATCGCGATGAAGGTGGCCTCGAGGTCCTCGATGCCGGCGTACTCGCGCTGCTCCCACTTGATCGAGCCCTCGCGCGCGAGCTCCTGGAGCGGCTCGATCGCGTCGGGGGCGATCAGCGTGACGTCGCCGTCGCAGGCGAGCAGGCCCTCGACCTTCTCGAGGCCGATGTCGCCGCCGCCGATCACCACGCAGCGCCGGCCCGTCAGCTTGAGGCAGGCGATGTAGAACGTGGTCTCCATCATGTCCCGCACGCAGGTCTGGTCGCAGATCCCGCGGCGGAACTGGCAGACACACTCTTTTCCTGCGTAAGCCTGGGCTGGCATGGTCCTGATCCAGTCTACGCGCCGTACCCAGGGTATGTTCAACGGCTACTTCAGCGACGACTCGATGCTCCGGCGCATCCATCGGGAGCGCGCGGTGGCGCTCTCCGGGCCGCGCGCGCTGCTCATGCAGGCGGCGCATCCGCTGGCGGTATCGGGGCTGCTCGCCCACTCGAACTCACTTGACGACCCCTACGAGCGGCTGGCGCGTACCGCCGAGGTGATGAGCACGATCGGCTTCGGCTCCCGCGAGGACGCAGACCGCGTGACGAGGCCCGTCCGCGCCGCACACCGCAGGGTGCGCGGGCGGATCCCGGACGCGGCCGGCAGGTTCCCCGCGGGCAGCGAGTACAGCGCCAACGACCCGGACCTGCTGATGTGGGTGCTGTTCACGCTCGTCGACAGCGCGCTCGTGGTCTACCAGCTCTACGTCGAGAAGCTGAGCGACGAGGAGCAACAGGCCTACTGGGACGACTACAAGGTCGTGGGCAAGCTGTTCGCGCTGCGCAAGCGCGACATGCCCGACACGCTCGCCGACCTGCGCGAGTACAGGCGCGAGATGCTCGAGGGCGACGTGCTGCATGTGTCCGACTGGGCTCGGCGGCGCGCCCGCGAGATCGTCCTCGAACCGCCGATCCCATGGGTGGCCCGCCCGCTGCTCGAGACCGTCAACTTCATCACCGTGAGCCTGCTGCCCGAGCGCGTCCGCCGCGAGTACGGCTTCTCGCCGCTGCCACCCCAGGCGGTGCGCCGCGCGCTCGTGGCGGGCGGCGCCGAGTACACCAAGCGCGCGGTGATCCCGCTGCTGCCCGAGCGGCTGCGGTTCGTCCCGGCCGCGCGGCGCGCCGCCGCCTAGGAGTCGGCCAGCTCCAGGAGCTTGGTCACCGTGTTCCAGTTGCGAGCGGTACCGGTCGGTAGGTGCCTGGCCACGGCCGCGGCCGCCTTCGACCGCTGGATTCCCTCCGGGTGGAGCGTGAAGGCCTCGCGGCCGCTGATGACCAGGCGATCCGGTGCGACATCCGCCGCCTCGACCGCTCTCACGGCGTCCGCGCCGGGCTCCTCGGCGAGGAACGTCACCTGGTAGCGCTTTGGGTCCTTCGCGGCGGCGCCGAACGGGTCGCGCGCGATCACGTCCGCCAGCTCGTCGCGCGTACGCACGACAACGGGCGTATCGACGCCGAGGCCGTCCGCGATCTGCTTCCGCAGCTCGCGCTCCAGGCGCTTGGGCGAGAGGCGGCTCGTCAGGACGACGTTGCCGCTCTGCACGAGCGTCGCGATATCGCCGTACCCCTGGCTCGCCAGCAACTCGCGCAGGTCGGGCATGCTCACGCGATTGCGGCTGCCGAGGTTGATTCCCCTAAGTAGCGCGATGTGTCTGGGCATGGGCGGGCACAGCTTTTCAGAGCGTCCTGACGCGCTGGTAGCTTCGGTCGCGTGGTGCCCAACCTCCAGCCGCGAGCGCACGTAAGCGTGCGCCTCCACCACCCGCTCGGCGCGTCCACGGGCTACATGGCCGACCGCCGCGGCGACTGGCCCGCGCTCACCTGGGAGGCGCTGCGCACATCCGTCTATGCGGTCGAGCTGGCCGCGCTGTCGGAGGACGAGCTGCCGGCGCTCGTGGACTACCTCGGCTCCGGCGTCGAGCTGCCGTTCCGCTTCGTATCCGTCCACGCCCCGAGCAAGCACCGCCGTATGAGCGAAGCGGAGCTGGTGGACACGCTGGCCGCGCTGCCGTGCTGGATCGACGCGATCGTGGTCCACCCGGACACGATGGGCGACGTGGATCTGTACGGGCGCCTGGGCAGCCGTCTGGCCATCGAGAACATGGACGTGCGCAAGGAGCGCGGTCAGACCGCAGGCGAGCTCGAGACGCTCTTCGACGCGCTCCCCGACGCCGGCTTCTGCTTCGACGTCGCGCACGCGTGGTCGGTCGACGCGTCGATGGAGGAGGGCGAGCGCCTGCTCGACGCGTTCGCCGGCCGCCTGCGCCACGTGCACGTGAGCTCGCTCGACGCGACCGGCCACCACCTGCCGCTCTCGCCGGAGCACGAGGACCTCTTCGAGCACACTCTGGGACGCTGTCTCGGCGTCCCATGGATTCTCGAAGCACCGCTTCCGGCTCACTAGCCCAGCTCGGCGACTTCCCGCACCTGTTCGCCGCGCGCGAGCTCACGGACCGCAGGCTCGCCGAGCTGCGCGACCAGCTCGCCGGCTTCGAGCGCGACGACGACGCGGCGGTCGTGATGCTCGGCTCCTGGGGCCGGCGCGAGCTGACCAGCCAGAGCGACGACGACTTCCTCGTGCTGGTGAACGGTGCGGAGCGCGACCACGTGCGGCCGCGCTCGGAGGATCTCGAGACCGTGCTGGGAGTGAGCGGCCAGACCGGCACGTTCGGCGCGGCCGCGTTCTGCGAGAACCTCGTGGGCCGCATCGGCCTCGACCAGGACGACAACGCGAACCTGACGCGGCGGATGCTGCTCATGCTCGAGTCGGTCGCGGTCGTGGGCGAGCCCGCGCACCGCGCCTGCTGGGAGCGGGTACTCGACGCCTACCTGGTCGACTCGATCCGCGACCGCCACCCGCCGCGCTTCTTCCTCAACGACCTGATCCGGTACTGGCGCACGATCGGCGTCGACTTCGTGGGCAAGGAGCGCGGCGAGCCGGAGAAGTGGGGGCTGCGCACGGCGAAGCTGCGCACCGGCCGCAAGCTGCTGTACGCGAGCGGCCTGCTGCCGTCGCTGCTCTGCGGCGAG